>CALXPT010000013.1 GCA_944390355.1 uncultured Alphaproteobacteria bacterium
CCGAAGCAAAGTTGTTGAGCATAAGCTTATGCGAAACTTACGACGCAAGACGAGCATCAAAGCTCCCGCCAGTTAAATCAGAGGAAAACAACAGGAGTGGATATGATTTTTCGTGACTTTAATAATATTTTGGACTAAATTTTCTGAAAAAATATTATTAACTAAATTTTATCATTATAAAAAAAGAATTTGCTTTTTTAGTGATAGCTTTACTCTGTATTATAAGTTTTTCAGCTTATTATTGTCAACAAGGCTTATCCGAAGAAAAAGGGAATCAGATTACGGCAACGGTTACCGGAAAAGAACATGTCATAGGTTATGATAAAGGATCTTTCGCCCTCGAAGAAAAATCATATAGACATTCTTATTACTTAATCTTTACGGACAAAGAAGTATTAAAGATAGAGGATAGCTTAATTTTTGGACGCTTTAACAGTTCAGATATATATGGTATGATGAAAATAGGCAAGTACTACCGGATTAAAACTTTTGGTATCAGAAGCGGGGTCTTATCTGCCTATCAAAATATTGTAGAGGTTGAAGCGCTGGATTAACTTTTAAGAATTATAAAGCAGTCTTAAGACTGCTTTTTTTGTAAGCAGGAGACGATTCGATAAAATACACACAAAATAATAAACACACAGAATTCCTCTGTACAAATCTTATATTCAATGTAATATAGAACCCAATGGAGTCAAAAAAGATCAATGTAAGAGGGAATAATGGCAGAAGAAAAAGAAGAGAAAGAAAGTTTTTGGGTAAAGTTTCTGGCATTTTGCGTCAAATCGCCGGTAACGGTCTTCTTTGTTGCGGCCTTGAGTTATTTTGCATTTCAAGTATATGTTTTGGGAAATTCTCCGATAGTCAATAAAGGCATAATATGCGGCCTGCTGTTTTTATGGGCGTTTTGGTTTTTGGCGCGTAACTTGTTTAAAGTATTGTTGGTTTTGCTGTTTGTTGGAGCAATAGGGTATGGCTATTATGCGCATACGCAGCAAAAAATAGAAGCCTGTGAGGCCTCCGGCGGAGTTTGGAATAAGCAAACACAAACCTGTGAGGAAAAGAAAACGCTCTGGCAACAGGCCAAAGAATGGTGGCAGGAATTTATAGCTCAATTGGAAGAATCTCCCGAGGATTCAAAATTAAAGAATTCAGACAAAGAATAATGTTCAAACAGCCGCGGTTTAACGGCTGTTTTTTTGCGGAAAAATAAATTTTATTATAAGAATTTTAAGATTCTTAAGTGATATTAAACACAAAAAATATATGAAAAATAAAGAGATTCGCAAATGAATGAATTACCCGGATTAATAAAAGATTTGGCATTGATAAGTATTTATGCCGCGATTGTTCTGCTAATATTTAAGAAGATTAAACAACCTGTGGTGCTTGGATATATATTAGCAGGTATGCTGGTCGGCCCGCATATTCCGTTTTTACCGACAATTAATGATATGGAAAATATCCATGTATGGGCAAATATCGGCGTCATCTTTTTGCTGTTTAGTTTGGGACTGGAGTTTAGTTTTAAGAAAATAGTCAATGTCGGCAAATCGGCCTTGATAACGGCAACGGCGAACATCTTGTTTCTGCTGTTTGTCGGTTATCAGGTCGGATTGATATTAGGTTGGAACACGACCGATAGTTTGTTTTTGGGCGGAATGATATCAATGTCATCGACCACAATTATTATCAAGGCGTTTGATGAATTGAATCTGAAAAAAGAACCTTTCACGTTTATCGTTTTTGGCATTTTGGTGGTTGAAGATGTTGTCGGGGTATTGTTGCTGGTTTTGTTGCCGACAATAGCTATCGGCAAAAATGTGGATGGCATAGATTTGTTGTACAGTGCGTTAAAATTGGCATTTTTCTTGGTTTTGTGGTTTATCTCCGGCATATACTTGATACCCACGCTTTTAAAGAAGATTCAAAAGCTCTTGAATGATGAGCTGATACTGGTTATTTCAATTGCGCTGTGTCTGGGAATGGTGTTATTGGCGGCAAAATTCGGCTTTTCTTCCGCATTAGGAGCATTCATCATGGGGTCAATCTTAGCGGAAACGCCGATTGTTGAAAAAATTGAAAAAATCATTTCACCGGTGAAAGACTTTTTCGGCGCGGTATTTTTTGTTTCCGTAGGTTTAATTGTTAATCCCGAGATGTTTGTAGAGTATGCAAAGCCGATAGTAGTTATCACCATAATAGTCGTAGTAGGTCAAATATCGATGACGACATTTGGCTTGCTGCTGTCGGGAAAACCGCTTGAGACAGCCTTAAAATGCGGATTTTCTTTAGCGCAGGTAGGTGAATTTGCCTTCATTATCGCCACGCTGGGCGTTAGCTTGGGTGTTGTGAGTCCGCAGTTATATCCGATAATAGTGGCTGTCTCGGTGATAACCACATTCACAACGCCGATGATGATAAAAGCGAGCCGCCCGATATATGAATATGTAAATAAACATCTGCCGGACAAGTATAAGCAGTTTTTGAGCAAGCATACGAGTAACCGCCCAACACCTAATGTTGAAGAAAATTTGTGGCGTGAGCTGTTTCAAACCTATTTTATCACCTTGCTGTTAACATCGGTAATATTGATAGCATTGATAAATATAAACTTTTTCTTTGTGTTTGAATACATGCGCAAGGTTTTGCCGGATAATATATCATCATGGCTGACGGCGTTAATATGCTTAACGTGCATGGCTCCGTTTTTAAGAAATTTAATGACGCCTGGGGAAAAGGTGCGTAAATTGTATGTAACGTTGTGGCGGCGCAATTTCAAAAACCGTTTTCCGCTGATATTTTTATCGACGATATGTATGGTCATAGCGGCAATGTATGTGATGGTAGTCTTAAATCATCTTGTAACGAAGAATATATATGTAACTTATGTGATTGTCTTTGGCTTGCTGTATTGGGTATATAAGACGCGCTTTTTCCTGACGCGCTATCACATGATGGAAGGCCAGTTTTTGAAAAATTTATATAACCATGGAGAAGATGAGGTGGTTCAATCTGCGCCGCTTCCACCGGCTGAGAAGAACGAGCAGCAGGAAACAAGTCCGGCAGTAGAAAAAAACGAGACCCCGAGTAATAAGGAGAATTAGGAGATGAATCAGTTTAGTCCGCAATTTGCCATAATAAGCAAACTCAAGAAGATAGTAACAAAGACCTCGACCATGTTGAAAGGAGATAAGACGGCAGGGATAACGGAGGCGATAGCGCGCAAAATTCAAAAAGGCGCATACGAGGCTGAGTTTCGTAAAGATAAAGAGAGTAAAACGCCGCCGTATTTAACCATAGCCGAACAGCTGCAGTCAAATGATTCGCAAATTTATCGAGCATCGGTTTACGCATTAAGAAACATAGCAAAGAATGAAGAAAAGAGCAAAGACGCAATTTTGGAGATTTTGCAAAAGAGTGCGGAGAAGAAGTCTAAAAACGCGGAACTGTATAACTATACGCTAGACAAGATAAAAGAAATAGAAAGCTACTATGAGTTGAAACGGAAGAATAAAAAAAGCAAGAAGTAAGGTCAGACTTTTATTTGTTAATGAAAAACTTTTGCATAAAAAAAAAAGAGGCGGGAAACCGTCTCATTTTTTATGCAACAAATTAAGAGCAACTTTGATTTTTTTATGCAAAACAATTCGTGCAAACCCTTGTCCAGCCTCGAAAATTTCTATTGAAAGGATTTTTTTCTTGTGGTATAATACGAGTCGTGGAGACAAATGTAATTAGAACTTTTTACGAGGTGTATTATGATGAAAAAGGGTTGCCTTTTGCTGTGTGCTACAGCATTAAGCTTGGCTTGTTTGGATAATCAAGTTCAGGCATCAATTAATTTTAATCTAAAAGCACCTCCCGTTCCGAGCTATGCTAAATTACACACATCGCATACTTCACACCTCATAGCTCGACATTTGTCTCCCGAGAGTTTTAGGGAGAGACAAGAAATCAAGGTTGCGCAGGTTTGTTGGATTTTGGATACCGAAGACTGCGGCGGGGCGGACTTTGTCGGTACCGATGGAACGCAAGGCACACCGCCTGAGATTCTTCCTCCGGGAAATGGTGATTATAAAGAAAGCTGTACCGAAATGGGCTATGGCAAAACCTCATGTCCGACAGGGTATAAACCAGACAAATTCTGCCCGTTAGATAACAAATATTTTGCCGAATGTGTACAGGACTGTCCGAGTGATTACAAGACCTGCGAACCGCCATTAAAAGGTGTCGGAGAGGTTTGCGGCAATGATTTGTATGAAGACTGCTGTAATCCGTCATGTTCGGCAGAATATCAATATAGCTTAGATGAAATTCCCTCTGGTTATGAAGCAGACGGTGAACCATGCAAATCTTGTGATGGCGACTTATACAAAATCAAAAAGAAAGACTGCACCGGATATTTGGATTGCGGGGAAATGGGCTGCGAGGACGGGGCTTCAACCTGCCAAAGCGGAAATCAGGTCAAGTGTTCGGAATGCAAAAAATGCCCGAACCTAGGTACAGAATCAGAATGTCCGCCGTGCACAGTCTGCAGCTTTGAGGAATGTTCAAACTTATACATCGTGACGGGATGCAAAGTTGGTTGTACTGATTATTGCAACTATTGCGCTTCTGAATAAGGGTGAGAGAGAAAAGTTTAATTATTATAACGGAGGAGAAAATGAGAAAGATTTTATTAATGAGTTCGGCTTTGGTGGTGTTGAGTGGCACGGCAGGAGCCGGATGTATCCAGACACCGAGTTGCTCTTCTTTGGGATATACCTCAACCTCGGCTTGTGAAGGTGGGTTAAAATGCCCGTGGGGGAACGCTTGGTTTTGTAATGTCGGCGGTGGTGGAAGTGGTTCAAATCCTGATTATAGCAACTGCAAAATCGGTGATATTTTGTATTCAGATATGAGCTGCAACAGCAATGTTGTTGCTCCCAAAACCCCAATCGGCGTGGTGTTTGATACAACCAATGGTTTGGCCATAGCTAAAGATGAGTTTGCAAATGTTCCTTGGGGCGCTGTCGTGGAAGATGTGTCTGGGGTACAAAACTCAAGCAGTGTTTCAACCTCAGCGGCTGATTGGCAAGGATTTAACAATACCAAAGCAATGTATGAGGCAGATAAATCAGGGTATAATTATCCGGCGATTAAAAAGGTTTTGACATATTCAACAACAGGAACAGAACAAGGACAATGGTATTTGCCGGCGGCGGGCGAATTGCAGGCAATCTCGACCAACAAAGATACTTTGAATACAACATTATCAAAAATCGGCGGAACACAGATGTCGGGTAACTATTGGTCATCATCGGAACAAAACAGTGGCAGCAGCTACTATATTGGTATAGGGAACAATAGTAGTAGTACAGGAAGAAAGATTGCTAAAAACAAAGCAAAACCGGTGATAAATTTTGGTAGCAAGAATAAGACAGATTTTGCTTATAACAATGGTGGAACTGTTGTTACATGTAGGATTGGTGATATTTTATATTCAGATAAAAAATGTTATTTAGGCGGAATGTTAGCAGGAAAAACGCCGATAGGTGTTGTGTTTGATGTTAGTCGGCGTACGGCGATAGCCTTGGAAAGTTCGCCTTCAAAAATGGAATGGGGTGGTTATGGAACGGATATTCCAGGGATAACGAATATAACGGATACAACGCAAGCTAAACAAGACTTCAGCGGTAAGGCAAATACGGCAGCGATAAAAGCGAAGAATAGTAATTTGTCGAAGTATCCTGCCGCAAAGTATGCGTATGAATATAAAACCACCGGCACCAATGCTGGAGATTGGTATTTGCCGGCTTTGGGTGAGTTGAATACAGTGTATAGTAATAAGGACTATATGAATTATGCGTTGTCATTGGTGGGTAAGAAGGATATTCCGATAGAATGGCATTGGTCTTCTTCCGAGTATTCAAGCGACTACGCGTGGAATTTGAAGTTCAGTGACGGGCACGTGTTCAGCGACGTTAAGGCCGGCTATAACGGTTACGTTCGTCCAGTCCTAGCTTTTTAGGTTTTTATGTTAAAACAAACGCCCATTCAGGGCGTTTGTTTTTCCGGACAATAATCAACAAAACAAATTTCAGCAAGATATATGGCAAAATTTTATTCCTACCATGTGTATCCCAAACCGCCCTCAATATTCCAACTTTGGTAATCTTCACCTAAAGTATATCCTGTAGAGGCATAAGCATTCCAACGGTTATTGAGGCTAAGGCTTCCTCCGACGGCCAAACGTCCGAGCGTCATATTATCCAAAGCCTTCGTCGCTTGCAGCGAGCTGACTTGAATATCCCCCTTTCCGATAGTTTGAATAATGCTGGGCTTAATATAGAGTTTAGCCTTGCTGTATTCATACATAAATGTTTTTTCGGCCTTAATTCCCGCTTCAAAAGACAACTCATTGATATCATCAAATTGTACGGTTTTATCTAAGTTATCATGAATGTTATCATAGTCAATTTGTGTATAAGCGACTTTGAGAGAAGGTGTCAACAACACACTGTCGCTGAGCGCAATCGAGTGTCCGCCTTCAATACTTCCGCCGAATTCAAACCCGTCAACATCTTCGGAAACCATACCGTCATCTGTTTGAATTTTAGCTTTTTGAAGTCCGCCGAACACGGTTGTCATCAACCACCAAGGCCCGCGGTCATAGCGGTGATAAAGACCCAAGACATAGCTGTCGATATCAATTTCGGTTCCGTCTTTGGAATAATAGTCTTTTCCTTTTCCGCTCAAGTCGTAATTTCCTTGTCGGAAAGAAGCAAACACACCAAGCCTGTTGTTATTATTAATCTGGGCATCAATACCGCCTTCAAAACCGGAAATGTCAACATCAAATTCCGCCGGAGATTTGATTTCACCTTGATCCTGAGCGGCACTTGCCCAAGCATGATAAAGAATGTCTCCGGTATAATTGCAGTCATAAGAACTGTTGCACATTGGATAATAAATCTTAGCCGAAGCAACACTGTCGGTAACATTTTGCGTCAAAGAACGTGTTTGCTCAATAGCGGCAACCGGAAGAGACAAATAACCCAAAGCTTCAGGATAAAGTTGAGTATCGCTATCACCTCCGGTCGGCAAGTCGCCATATCCGTTATCATTACTATCGCCGATAACATTATCCGTACCGGTGTACCAAATATTGTCGGCATAATAAATATTCCACACATGAGCATCGCGCATAACGCGAGTAACTTCAAAATAGGCCGCCGTGTCTAAGTTATCATTAAGAGCTTCAACAAAAGGTACTTTTTTTGTAACCAAATTATCATCGGAAGGATTAATGATAACGCCGGTTTTGCCCTGTACATCACCTTGAACGATGAGCATATCGGCAGTATTGGTTGCCGTATCAACATCAATAGTCATGGTTGCATTGTTTTTGGCGACATAATTTCCTGTAACGGTCGTAATATCATCCGCACTGTCTCCGCTGTGAGAGAAGTTAACCGAACCGTTATTCACCAAATTGCCGTCAATAGTATAGTCGGTAGGAGAGTTTCCCGATAAATTAAGTTCACTGCCGTTCATGATATTAATATTTTGGCTTCCGTCTTTATCCATAAGAATGTCTTTTTCAATTTTAAGAACGGCACCATCCGCAACATCAATTTCTTGCCAACCGGCAAGGGAGTTAGCCGTTGTTTTTCCGAGTTCATAACTACCACCGGATAAAACCAACTTTTTATTTTTGGCATTATTAAGTAAAGAACTTTCGTTCAAACCTGCGTTTAAGCCGCCGACAAGAGTAAGCGAACCGTCGCCGTCGGCCGAACCGTCATCTTTGAATATTTGGGAAAAATCATAGCTACCGCTGAGATTAGCCTGAGCATCAATAATAACATCACCGTTCAAAGTCGTGCCGTTTTCAAGTTGCAAATTAGAATTAGCTTGCGCCTCAAGATTATTAATAAGCGTCTGAGTTTGAGCAATCAAACTTCCGCCGGCCGTAATAATGGCATTATGAACTTCACCGTCGTTCAAATTTAAGGTATAATCAATTTTAGATAATTCTTGCCCGTTAATGGTATTAAAAAATACGCGACCGGAATTAACATCCATGGTTTTGATGTTTTCCAGAGTGTTGTTGAAAACAACAGAAGAGTTTTCATCACCGGTAACCGTAATTTTGCTGTTATTATTATTTTCAAGCCAGCGAATACCGTCATCAAATTGCACCAAACCGCCGTTAACAGCTTCGAGTTTAAGTTCGGTATCATCTAAAGCGATAGCCTCTGATTTAGTAATATCTCGTCCATCATCACCTTTGTAAGTAACTTTATTTCCGCGGAAGATAGAAGTACCTTGCGCACCTTCGGCACGAACGGTTAAGTCTTTAGAGGCAAAAATAGCACCGCCGCCGACATCTGTCTGCAAAGAAGAAGCATCTTGTGAAGTTTTAACGGTATTATTGTAAAAGTTGTTATTGGTTAAGACAAGGGTTCCCGAGTTATGAATGGCACCGCCGGCTGTTTCGGCAGAATTATTGATAAAATCGCCGTCAATATTCCCACTCCAAGTTCCGTAATTTTGAATGGCACCGCCGGAAACAGCTGAATTTCCGATGAAATCGCCATTGATATTTCCTGTCCAGTTTTGTGAATTGACGATAGCCCCGCCGTTCATACCTGCAGTATTTCCGATGAAATCGCCATTGATATTTCCTGTCCAGTTTTGAGTGTTGACGATAGCCCCGCCGGCAATCTGCGCCGAGTTAGCAATAAAGTTTCCGTTAGTTTCTCCATTCCAAGTACCGCTGCCGTTATCAATGGCACCGCCGGTAATAGCTTGGTTGCCGATAAAATCACCGACCATATGGGTGTCCCAAGTGCCGAAATCGTTATAAATAGCACCGCCGGAATAAGCGATATTGTTGATAAAATTTCCGTAAATATTATTGATGTTTCCTTTGTCGTTATTATAAATAGCCCCGCCATAAACATAAGCAGAAACATTTTTGGCATCATTAATATTATAATCTAAATAGTTTCCGATAAAATCGGCATAAATATCGCCGATATTTCCGTTGTTATAAATTGCACCGCCTTGAACATATAAGTCTTTGGTATCAGAGGCATCACCGCCGGTATAAGTTAGGAAAGTTTGGTTGTTTTGAATAATTTTTTTATCATCAACAGAGCCGATATCACCATAATCAACGCTGTCACCAACATTTAAGTACGCCCCTCCCTCATAATAAGTTCCCTCATCGGCAGGAACGGTCGATACATTGACTTGAGATTTTTGCCCCTGAGTATCATCAATTTTATATTCGATTTGAGCAAAAGGAGTATCTTTGTTTGGTAGTTTGACGTCAATGACCTGAGTTGTACCATTTTCATCTCCGCCGTAATCTTTTGCGTGAATATCAATTTTATAATATTCATCGACAATATTTCCGCTGGCTTTATCATAGGCGGGAATTTTAATAAAAGCCGGATTTTCATCGGGATTGCTGCCCAAATCGGCACTATCGACTTTTGTTAAAGTATAGGCGTTATTTCGACTGTCCAATTGCGAGGGAAGCTGATAATTCAAAGCATCATATTCCGAAGAATTTAACACATCGGCAGCTTGAGCCACAGCCAAAGCAGAGCATGACAACAACAAAGCCGCACTCAACCCACATAAAACCGATTTACTTTTCCGCATCTAAACCTCCTGCCTATACTTGGCAATGTAAAAATAATAAAATCTCCCTATAAAAAAGTATATCTTGAAATTATTAAAAAACATATAAAGCGAGGAGAAAAGAGCAAAAAATTAAAGAACAGAAAAGTAATAAAACTCTTCTGTTCTTTATCACTGTCGAAAGTAAATTTAACAAATAGTCTATTTGACGGCCGGAGTTTTAGGCATAACCACGGGATCTTTAATTTCCTTTCCGTCTAAAGAATACTTGGTAACTTTAGCTTTTTCGTAAATATCTTTGAACACATCGGCCACGGCGTTTTGAGAGAGCATGGCTTTGAGCTGAGGTTTAACTGTTTCAAGCGGCAAAGGCTTTGCGTTTCTGGAATCTTCAACCAAAATGACATGGTAACCGAATTGAGTTTTGACCGGTTTCTGAGAATAAGAACCTTTTTTCAAGGCAAAAGCGGCATCCGAAAATTCCGGCACCATCATATTTCTGGTGAAGTATCCGAGATCGACGGCAGAATCTTTCGAGTACTCTTTAGCCAAATCATCGAATTTCTCACCTTTTTTGAGTTTTGCGATAATGCTTTTAGCGGTGCTTTCATCCTCAACCAAAATATGCTTGGCCTTAACTTCTTTTTCGCTGTTGAAAGTAGATTTGTATTCGTTATAAAGTTTTTTGATGTCGGAATCAGAAACTTTTTCATCGACCATTTTTTCCAAATACATTTTGCGAGCAATTTCTTCCTTAGCTGCATTCACGCTGCGTTCATAGACGGGATCTTTCATAACGCCCGATTCTTCGGCCGCTTGATAGAGCAGTTTTCCGTTAACATAAATATCAAGAGCCTTGTCGTAAAACTGTTCAAATTTAATCTGAGAGTTAATGGGTTTGTTATCTTTGTAACCTTGTTTCATTTCTTCGATAGTAATTTCCTCACCGTTAACCACGGCGGCAACACCGTCTTTTCCCTCAGCCTGAGCCAAAGCCGGATTCAAAGCCAATAAGGACAAGAAAGCAGTGGCAATCAACTTATTTTGCATCAGCATATCTCCTAAAAAACAAATTCAACTCAAAAAACAATATAAACAATAGCGCACATTTTTCCAAGAGCTTTTTTAGAGGTAGTTTATAACTTTTGAGGTAAGTATTGACTTTAATGTCCGAACACACTAAATGTAGAATAATTGCAATAAGAAATTAAGGTAGAAAGTTTAATGTTAGGAAAAATAGCAAAAACCATATTTGGAAGTGCCAACGACAGATTTGTAAAAAAACAATATAAGATAGTTCAGAAGATAAATTCCTTGGAACCGACGTTTGCAACGTTGAGCGATGAGGCTTTGAGAGGAAAGACGGAAGAGTTTCGCACCCGCTTAAAAGAAGGGGAAACGCTGGAAGAAATTTTGCCTGAAGCATATGCGGTTGTGAGAGAGGCCGCCAAAAGGACATTGGGACAGCGTCATTATGATGTCCAGTTAATCGGCGGAATAGTTTTGAACAAAGGCATGATTGCCGAGATGAAAACGGGCGAAGGCAAAACATTGGTTGAGACCTTGCCTGCATATTTGAATGCCTTGGAAGGCAAGGGTGTCCATATTGTAACGGTAAATGACTATTTGGCTAAACGCGATGCCGAGTGGATGGGACAGGTTTTCCGCTTTTTAGGGCTGACGGTAGATTATATCGTACATGAGAAAAATGATGCCGAGCGAAAACTTGCCTATAATTGTGATATTACATACGCCACGAACAACGAATTGGGCTTTGACTACCTGCGGGACAACATGAAATTTTCATTAGATGAGATGGTTCAACGCCCGTTTAATTACGCAATTGTGGATGAAGTCGATTCGATTTTGATAGACGAGGCCAGAACGCCGTTAATAATATCCGGAGCGGCGGAGGATTCGTCGGAAAAATATATTTCGGTTAACCGGATAATCCCGCAGCTTTCACCCTCAGACTATGAAAAGGACGAAAAAGCCAAGACCGTAGTCTTGACGGAAGCCGGCATGACTCATGTTGAAAATCTGCTAAAAGAAGTTGGTCTGATTAAAGACGGTTCGTTGTACGATTTATCGAATGTAACCTTGGTTCATCATGTTAATCAAGCCCTGCGCGCGCACAAAATGTTCACGCGAGATGTAGACTATCTGGTCAAAGACGGCAAGGTGATGATAATAGATGAGTTCACGGGCCGTATCATGGAAGGACGCCGTTATTCGGATGGCTTGCATCAGGCATTAGAGGCCAAAGAAGGTGTTGAGATACAGTCGGAAAATCAAACATTAGCCTCCATCACCTTCCAAAATTATTTCCGTTTATATCCAAAATTATCCGGCATGACCGGAACGGCGATGACGGAAGAGGCCGAGTTTTCGGATATCTATAATTTGAATTGTGTTGAAATTCCGACCAATCGCCCCGTACAAAGAAAAGACGAACAAGATGAGGTCTATCGCACGGCCAAAGAAAAATATAATGCCATAATCAATACGATAATAGATTGTCATAGGAGAGGGCAGCCGATTCTGGTAGGCACAACCTCAATAGAAAAGTCGGAACTTTTGGCCGATATGTTAAAATCTCGCTCTGACATAAAGTTTCAGGTACTAAATGCGCGCCACCATGAACGCGAGGCATCGATTGTAGCGCAAGCAGGCGTCCCCGGAGCGGTTACGATAGCTACCAACATGGCCGGCCGCGGAACGGATATTCAGCTGGGCGGTAACTTGGATATGCGCTTAAAATCCGTGTTAAAAGGAGATGAAAGCGAAGAAGAAGTCAATAAGATAAAAGAGCAACTCCGCGCAGAAATTGAAGAAGGCAAGCAAAAAGCAATAGCCGCCGGCGGATTATATGTTTTAGGCACGGAACGCCACGAAAGCCGCCGTATAGACAACCAGTTGCGCGGACGTTCGGGGCGTCAGGGCGACCCCGGAACATCAAAATTCTTCTTGTCCATGGAAGATGATTTAATGCGTATTTTCGGCTCAGAGAGAATGAGTGCGATGTTGCAGCGTTTAGGCTTGCCGGAAGGGGAGGCTTTGGTGCATCCGTGGATAAGTCGAGCCATAGCCAAAGCACAGCAAAAAGTTGAAGAGCGCAACTTTGACATTCGTAAAAATGTCTTGAAATACGATAATGTGATGAATGACCAACGCAAAGTCATCTACGAACAGCGCAAAGAGCTAATGTCCGCAGACGATGTATCCGAGACGATTAACGAAATGCGTGATAAGTACATAGCGGAAGTGATAAGCGGTTATATCCCGCACGGCACAGCCCCGTCGGAATGGCCGCTGGATAATTTGCATAATGAATTGATGCGTATCAGCGGTTTAGATATTCCGGTTTCATCATGGGCAGGTGAAGCGGAAATGGATGCCGATTCGTTGTCGGAAAAAATCATCAACTATGTATCGGAGAATATCAAAGCCAAGAATGCAAATGTGCCGGAGAGACTGGTTCATATGGTAGAAAAGAGCATCTTACTGCAAGTATTGGATCAGTTGTGGAAAGACCATATCGCGGCTTTGGATCAAATGCGCTATACGATTGTATTGCGAGCCTATGGTCAAAAAGATCCGTTGAATGAGTATAAAAAAGAGGCCTTTAACATGTTTTCGCAAATGTTGGATGCCTTATGCGAACGCCTGACATTTTTAATCTGCCGTGCGCAAATTCAAATGGGAGATGAGAGCACATTGCAACGGCAGCAAGAAACCCAAAACAAGAATGTACGCGAGATTCACGAGGAACCGCAGTCCGCATTCAGCCGAGCAGATTCGTCTGAGAGAGTGAATGTGGCAGAGGCCGATAAGCGTTCGCCGTTTATGTATAATAAACAAGATATAAATCCCCAAGATCCGAACACATGGGGCAAGATATCGCGAAATGACCCTTGTCCGTGTGGCTCAGGGTTAAAGTACAAGCATTGCCACGGCAAGATATAGCAGTGAAGTAAGAGCCGAGAACATCCTCTTTAAGAGGGATGCAGGCAAAGGAAATAAGAAAGAAAAAAGAGATTGTGTCTTGCAATCTCTTTTTTGCGTTTATAATAAAACTTCTGGAAATGCATTGAAAAACAGCAACTGGAATACAATAACTTAAATCTGAAAGTTTTTGTATCTCAGTCCTAAATGATGAGCATAATTAATGACGCACGGTCATTTTTTGAGCATAATTTCGGGAGCTTTAATGCCGAGTAAATGTAGCAATAACTTTAAGATATCGCGGGTCAGCTGAGCCAAACAAAGTCTGGATTGAGCCAACTCTTTCGTTTCGGCATTCATAATGGAAGAAGCATTATAAAATGAACTGAACGCCTGAGCCAGAGTATAAGCATAATCAGAAATAATGCTCGGCTCTTTTTCAAGGTGCGTCCGCCAAATAATGCTATTAAGCTGAGCAATTTTCAAAGCCAAATCACGCTCTTCTTTATTAGAAATAGTAATCTTACCACACGCAATACCGCTGGCTTCCGTTTTGCGCATAATAGAATTAATACGGGCAATGGCATATTGAATATAAGGTCCCGTTTTGCCTTCAAATTTTGCAAAATCTTCAAAATCAAAAGCATAACCTGAGGCAATATTGTTTTTAAGGTCTTGAAATTTCATGGCAGCAACGGCAATTTCATCAACCAATTCATCAATATATTTCTGCGCCTCGGCAAGAGACGAAAAACCTTCAACATCTTTAGCGTCAGGCATGGATTCGCGAACTTTGTCTTTCGACATGGAAATCAAATCCTCAAGCTTCATCACGCCGCCGTCGCGGGTTTTAAATGGTTTTCCATCAGGACCGTTAACGGTACCGAACCCGATGTGCAAAAGCTTGACATTCGGAGCGATTTCGAGTTTTTCACTTGCCTCAAAAACCTGTTCAAAATGGAGGGCTTGCCGCTTGTCGGTAAAATAAATAATTTCATCAGCCTTCAAATCATCAACGCGCATTTTAATTGTCGCCAAATCGGTAATTTGGTATGCAAACCCGCCGTCAGATTTTTGAAGCATGACCGGCGGTTTGGGCTTGTTTGCCTCATCAAGCCGAATAATAACCGCTCCATCATCTTTTTCGGAAACACCTTTTTCTTCGGCAATTTTCAAAATATCATAACAAGCCGCATGGGCATCACTTTCACCGAGCCACAAGTCAAAATGCACATCAAGCAAATCAAAATTTTTCTTAACTGCGGCAACCGAAATATCGCGCAAATGCTGCCATAGCGCGCGAAAACCTTTGTGCCCGTCTTGGAGTTTGGCGGTAATAATGCGGGCTTTCTGCCGCTCATCATCATTTTCTTTGCAACGAGCATTGGCTTTTTTGTAAAGTTCGGTTAAATCCTCAACGCTGTAAGGCAGTGTTTTGGGGAAGCCGTCAATTTTGTTGTCATCAAAATAAGGCCAATCAGGGTGTTCTGCTTGAATTTCGGAAATAACCATTCCCATAGGCGTTCCCCAATCTCCCAAATGCGTATCGGCAATGACCTTGTTTCCGACAAATTTTTCAATCCGCTTGACCGATTCGCCGATAACCGCAGAGCGCAAATGTCCGACATGCATTTCTTTAGCAACATTAGGCGCACCGTAATCAAGCACAACATTTCTGGGCGAAGGTACTTTGTCGCAACCAAACCGCTCATCACGCTGCATATTTTGCAAAACGCCGGCAATTAAGGCGTTGTTAATCGTTAAGTTGATAAACCCCGGTCCGTCAACGGAAATTTTGGAAAAATCTTCATCTTTTTGAAGTTCATTAACAATTTGCTCAGCAATTTCGCGAGGGTTTTTATGCTGACTTTTAGCCAGAGCAAGGGCACCGTTGCATTGAAAATCACTTAAGTCCGGTCTGTCGGAAACTTTTATAACGGCAAAGCGTGTATCCATTCCTAAAGATTTGAAACATTTTTCTAATTTAGCATTAATTATTTTTTCCAAAGAAGATTCCATTTTTAACTACTCACTGATATTTTTCTTAACACATTTAAAATTGATTCTTGACGGGATAAAGATTTTACAGCTAAAAGCCTCTTTGCTGACAACCTCGGAAAAATCACCGGTTTTATTATCCACACAAACTTCATCAGCCATTTTTTGAATTTCATCAAAATCGGCAGTTAAACCATTATAGCAAATAGATGGAGCATTGATGGTAGAACGCCCGACATAAAGGTTTTCCGGCGGATTGCCGGCATTTCTTCGTCGGTCGACATAAGGCTGCCAGATAGAACAAGCATTTAAGAGTAACAACGCCCCGACGGCAATCAATTTCAAATTATCTCTTGCCAATTTCAAAAACTCCATTAAATTATAAACATAGCATAGTTATATACGAAGAATTTTAAAATGAAAAGTCAAAATGAATACATCGGCGATGATAAATTCAAAAAAATGTTGGAGCACTATCATTGCCCGACACCATTACATGTCGTAAAAATGCGTATATCGGGAGCAATTTGTTCACCGAACATGGGACTGCGGCCGACGGATGTCATATCATCATTCTGGCCGCAAGGGAAAACGCCGCGTCTTGAAACCAAGCCGGAAGCGGAGCTTTTTTTCAAGTTTTTTATGGGGCTGTGGGATGAAATGTTTCATAAAATAAAATTAAATGAAATAAAGCTATTGATAATGCCGACAAAGGACAAAGATGCGCTTAAAGTTTATTGTCGCAACCGCTATGAAGAAGTAGAGAGCGGATACATAGAAGGCTTTTGGGGCGGACAAGAAGATTTAAAACTTCCGCGATATATGGCGGAAGTAATCGATTCTCTGAGTGATTTGGCCGAAGCATATAACAAAATAGCATCACAAATAGAAGCATCAAAAAATCTTGATAATATTAAATCGGCACTGCACAACACGGATAAAATGGTTGAAAAGGCGATAAGTTTTATCATAGAAAATTCAGTATTGCCGCGGATAGAAGATATCAAGCGGAGTATAAATTAAAGGAGAAAAGACATGGAATTAATGGAAGGATTATTGACCAGACGCTCAATTCGCAAATTTCAGGATAGACCGATAGAAAAAGAGGTGTTGGAAAAAATAATCAAAGCGGCGGAACATGCCCCGTCGGCTCACAACACACAGCCGTGGCATTTTCTGGTTATCCAAAATAAAGAGCATTTGAAACATTTTCGTGTAATGCAACGCTCAGCCTTATTTGCGGAGAATGCTGCGGCCGTCATTTTGGTTTGTGTTGATAAGGGAGAGAGTTTCAGCCGCGAGAAAGAAGGCTGGAGCTATCAAGATATAGACGGCTCGGCAGCCACGATGAATATACTATTGGCAGCACATTCATTAGGTCTGGGAGCCTGTTGGTGCGGAGCCTCGCCGATGACCGGCCCGATAGCGGCAATTAAAGAATATTTTGAGTTGCCGGAAAATATTGCGCCATTTTCGATAGTCGTTCTGGGATATCCGGATGAAACCCCGAAAGAGATGCCCCGACATTCAACCGAACGCATCCATTGGGAAAAATGGTAAGAAAGAAAATCCGATATTTAAGCCCGTTCTTAAGTGAGCGGGCTTTTTTTGTGTGTAAACGGCAATAAAAGAGTCAATTTTTTTTATGCAAAACAATTCGTGCAAACCCTTGTCCAGCCTCGAAAATTTCTATTGAAAGGATTTTTTTCTTGTGGTATAATACGAGTCGTGGAGACAAATGTAATTAGAACTTTATGCGAGGTGTATTATGATGAAAAAGGGTTGCCTTTTGCTGTGTGCAACAGCATTAAGCTTGGCTTGGTTGGATAATCAAGCTCAAGCATCAATTGGTTTTAATCTGAAAGCACCTCCAGTTCCGAGCTATGCTAAATTACACACATCACACACTTCACACCTCATGGCTCGACATTTGTCTTCGCCGAGTTTTAGCGAGCGGCCGGAGGTTAAGGTTGCGCAGGTGTGCTTTATCACCGATACGGAAGATTGCGGCGGGGCGGACTTTGTCGGTACCGATGGAACGCAAGGCACACCGCCGGACGTACTTCCCCCAGGGGATGGTGATAGCTGTATCAAAATGGGATATAAAAAGACCGCCTGCCCACAAGATTATAAGCCGAATAAATATTGTCCGTTAAACAGCATCTACTTTGCCGAATGTATTCCCGATTGCCCGAGTGATTACAAGACCTGCGAACCGCCATTAAAAGGTGTCGGAGAGGTTTGCGGCAATGATTTGTATGAAGATTGCTGTACCCCGACTTGCGGTGATGAATATAAATATGACGCAAGCAATGTTCCGGTCGGTTATGAGTTGGTCGGCGAGCCTTGCATGGCCTGTGAAGACGGCGGCTCAAAAGCAAAATACAAAGACATTGAAGAAAAAGATTGTACGGGGTTTGTTGACTGCGGCCTATCGGGGTGCAAATCGGGAACACCGACTTGCCAAAGCGGCAGTCAGATTAAGTGTTCGGAGTGCGAACCTTGTCCGAACTTAGGTACGGAGAGTGAATGCCCGCCGTGCACGGTTTGCACATTTGAAGAATGCTCGAATTTATACATCGTCAGCGGTTGCAAAACGGGGTGTACGGATTATTGCGACTTCTGCGCTTTTGAACAATAACCAATTTTTTAGAACTAAAACTATTATATGGGAGAAAGAAAATGAGAAAGTTTTTATTATATTCATCGGCTTTGGTGGCTTTTGCGATGAGCGGCGTGGCTGAGGCTGCTTGCATTCAAACCCCGAATTGTACCACACTGGGCTATACCTCCACCACGGCCTGCGAGGGCGGATTAAAATGCCCGTGGGGTAACGCTTGGTTTTGTAATGTTGGTGGCGGTGGCAGCGGTTCAAATCCTGATTATAGCAATTGCAAAATCGGTGATATATTGTATTCGGATATGAGCTGTAATGCGAATATGATTGTATCTAAAACGCCAATCGGTGTGGTGTTTGATACTACCAATGGTTTGGCCATAGCTAAAGATGAGTTTGCAAATTTGGTTTGGGGAGCTGTCGTGGAAGATGTGTCTGGGGTACAAAACTCAAGCAGTGTTTCAACCTCAACGGCGGATTGGCAAGGGTTTAAAAACACCAAAGCAATGTATGAGGCAGATAAATCAGGTGTGAATTATCCGGCGATTAAAAAGGTTTTGACATATTCAACAACTGGAACAGAACAGGGACAATGGTATTTGCCGGCGGCGGGAGAATTACAGGCAATCTCGACCAACAAAGACACTTTGAATACAACGTTAGCCAAAATCGGCGGAACGCAGATGTCGGGTAATTATTGGTCATCATCGGAACAAAACAGTGGCAGCAGCTATTATATCGGCATAGGAAACAATAGCAGCACTATTGGCAGAAAGCTTGTAAAAAGTAAAGCAAAACCGGTGATAAACTTTGGCAGCAAGAATAAGACAGATTTTGCTTATAACAATGGTGGAACTGTTGTTACATGTAAGATTGGAGATATCTTATATTCAGATAAAAAATGTTATTCAGGTGGTGTCCAATCCGGCAAAACGCCGATTGGTGTTGTGTTTGATGCTAGTCGGCGTACAGCGATAGCCTTGGAAAGTTCGTCTTCTTCTGGAATAGAATGGGGTGGTTATGGGTATGATATCCCAGGGATAACGAATACAACAGATTTATCGCAAGCTAAACAAGACTTCAGCGGTAAGGCTAATACGGCAGCGATAAAAGCGTATAATAGTAGTTTGTCGAATTATCCAGCAGCAAAATATGCGTATGAATATAAAACCACCGGCACGAATGCGGGAGAGTGGTATTTGCCGGCTTTGGGTGAGTTGTATACTGTGAATAGTAATAAGGACTTTTTGAACTATGCGTTGTCATTGGTGGGTAAGAAGGATATTCCGACAGATGAACATTGGTCTTCTTCCGAGCATTCTGATTACTATGCTTGGCTATTGCACTTCTATAATGGTGGTGTGGGCAACTACACTAAGGCCTACGCTAACGGTTACGTTCGTCCAGTCCTAGCTTTTTAGGTTTTTGCCCATAAAAAACATCAAAGCCCGCTCATTCAAAAGCGGGCTTTATGTATAACAATCATTCATTTTTTTGTGGGGAAAAATACCTTTCATATGCATACATATACAAAACCGCATCTTACTACCACAAGCAGATTTTTAATGATACGTCCGCATCAAGCCCGCCAAAATTCCTTGGATTTTAACTCTTGCCGCAGGTAGACGGCGGGTTTGGTAATCTTTGTTCATTGGAATAAGCAAAACATCATTTCCGTCGCGTTTAAATATTTTGAGTGTAGCTTCGGCATTATCCACCAACGCCACAACGATATCACCGTTGTTAGCGGTCTCGGCTTTTTTGATAATCACGGTGTCGCCGTCCATAATCCCCCCCTCAATCATGGATTCGCCCTCAATGGTTAAGGCATAAAACTGCCCATGACTAACCATTTCAAACGGCACGGGAATAACCTCATTTTCATCGGCAATTGCCTCAATTGGCGTACCGGCGGCAATTTTGCCGTAAAGAGGGATTTGCGCGGCAGAGTTTTGCAATGCAATATCGCGTTTTTTTTCTTCTTCCACAATAGCCTTGGGCTTAAATTTGGGGAGTTTAATAACTTCCAAAGCGCGCGCCTTATGAGGGAGTTTGCGAATAAATTCTCTTTCTTCCAAAGCCTCAATCAAGGCATGGATTCCGGATTTTGATTTTAACCCGACGGCATTTTTCATTTCTTCAAAAGAGGGGGAACAGCCGGTTTCTTTCAAAACCTTATTAATATACATCAAGAGCTTATATTGTTTTTCGGTTAACATACGCTTATCCTCTCTTTCAAAGAATATAAAAAAGAACATTATTGGAATATTTGTACTAATAATGTTCTAAATGAAAGAGCCGTGCATGTCAAGTATTTTATTATCGATTCAAGTCTTTTTTTGTATTCAAAATATATTTTTGCATCGCAAGGCTTAAATCGCTTTGGGCTTTTTTAACGGGAGCAGAGAGTTCTTTTTCTTTAGCTTTTTGAGCCTCAGCCATAATTCTCTGTTGAATTTTTTCAAGCTTTTTGGCTTCCTGATAAGTTTTTCCGGGGTATTTGTTAAGGAGTTTAACATATTTATCCAGAATAGATTTGTCTTTTGCGATGAGGGATAAATCACGCATGGTTGTTAAAGAAGGGGCATCTTTAATGTGTTCTTTGGCAAAGGCAATGGCTCTTTTGCCGCCTTTTGTACCGAAAACGCCTCTGAAAGTATTATTTAATGTAGAAATGTAGTTTAAAGAGTTAATCTCGGACAAAGACTTTCCTTTAACGGTTCTCTCTATACCGTTAAGGTTGCCCGTTGCAATATCTTTGGTGCACCATAACCCGATGACGACCCAATGAACATCTTCAATGGCAATATTTTTCTTAGCCAAAGTTTCTCGGATGGCATCAAAAGTTTGTTGATTGTAGCCGATATAGCATTCACCGCCGAAGTCGCGTTGCGCATGCAAAAAATTCACCGGATTGTTTTTTCCCTCGTTTCTGAACTTTTGTTTAAAATCAGGTACGACGAAACGCGCCAAAGCATTACGCTTGGGATTACCGGAGTGATAGGCGGCATTTCCTTTTTTGGCGAGTTCATCTTTGAATGCGGTCAAAGCCTTTTGAAAACCTGCGGAAGATTTGTTAAAAAAGCGATTCCCGATATCTTTATATTCATCATGCAGTAAGATATAAATGGCAAAGTTCTTGGCATTAAACATATTCATCTGCAAACTGCCGGCATAAGAGTTAAACACGCCGACCGGATTAGCCTCTTCGCCGACTTCACGCTGATAAGTCAAATCCCAAATGGAATAAGGAGTAGCGTTTTTAAAATCTTTAACTTCACGGCCGTGTTTATCAAGAACCTTGTTATAGAATTCGTAGTGAGGATTTTTTTCCAAAGACGAGACATTGACCATGTCTTTATCAAAAAGGAGTTCATCGGATATGATTTCGGGGCTTTCGGAAACGGCTTCGGCGTGAATTTCAAAAGCGGTTTCTTCCTCGGCTTTAGGAGCATGAGGACTATTTTCTGCATGAGCTGTTCCTGAGTGATAAGCGGCGGCGGAAGCGAGTGTCAACAAAGTAGCACCTGCGGCTTTGTTTGAAGTTTTTTTCAATAACATGCGCGCACGCCGAAGTTCTTCCTTGATGGTTAATAACTTATTTTTCATATCTTCCGTCATTAAAAAATTCTCTCCTGATAGACACTGTTCTTTTACTTCAAAAACTCAATAGAATTATACCATTTTTTTCATGGAAATAAAGTACTTTTTGCAAGTAAAACAAATTATTTTGTTGAAAATTTTTCCAAGACGTTTATAGTCTCAAAAAGATAATATGTATAAAAAAGAATTTTTGATTTAAGGAATGGCAAACAACAATGACAGCAGAGAGTACACTTCACCGCGATTCGCGCTTGGCAAAATTAAACAACTTGCAAGAACAGGGCTATAATCCGTATCCTTATGTTTTTAAACCGACGGCATACGCAGCCGACTTGCAGGAAAAATATAAGGATTTGGAATCTGGTACCGAAACCGAAGATACCTACACGATAGCCGGCCGCGCCATGGCGGTTCGCAACAGCGGAATGTTTATAGATGTCAAAGACCAAAGCGGAAAGATACAGGCTTTCTGCCACAAAATGCATTTGGGTGAAGAAGATTTGGCAAAGCTCAAGTGCTTGGATGTAGGTGACATTGTTGGTATTACGGGCTTCATCCGTCGCACCCCGCGCGGAGAGTTATCCATAGCAGCCAAAAAATTTGATATCATCTCAAAGTCATTACAGCCATTGCCGGAAAAATTCCATGGCTTAACCGATGTGGATGCGCGCTATCGCCAGCGTTATGTTGATTTTATCGTTAATGACGATGCAAAGGAAATTTACAAAAAGCGTTGCCAAATAACATCCGCTATTCGCAGTTATTTTGAAGAACATGGATTCTTAGAGGTAGAAACGCCGATGTTGCACCCGATAATGGGCGGCGCGAATGCCAAGCCGTTTATCACGCACCATAATACTTTGGATATGGATTTGTACTTGAGAATAGCACCGGAACTTTATTTGAAGAGATTGGTCGTCGGTGGTTTTGACCGCGTATTTGAGATTGGGCGCAATTTCCGCAATGAAGGAATTGATAAAAGCCATAATCCGGAGTTTACGGGGCTTGAGGCCTATCAAGCTTATGCAGACTATAATGATATGGCAGAGTTGATACCGGATTTGATAAAATATGTTGCGCAAAAAGTTTTGGGAACAACCACAATCACGTTCGGCGAGCATGAAATAGATTTGAATAAGCCGTTTGTAAAAAAATCAATGATAGATTTGGTTAAAGAATACGCAGGGGTTGACTTTTTGCAAGCACAAACCTTGGAACAAGCCAAAGAAATGGCTAAGACGGCAGGCGTTAATGCCGATGATTGCATTTCTTGGGGCAAAGTTGTGTCTGAGGTTTTTGATGAAAAGGTTGAAGCCAATTTAATCCAACCGACATTGGTAATGGATATGCCGCGTGATATTTCGCCTTTAGCCAAAACACACCGCAGCAATCCGAGATTGGTTGAGCATTTTGATGCCTACATTGCCGGAATGGAAATGGGCTGCGCATATTCCGAGTTATCTAATCCTTTGGAGCAAAGAGAGCGTTTTGAAGCCCAGTGCGCCGACCGAGAAAAAGGCGATGATGAGGCTCAAATGCTGGATGAAGATTTCTTAAATGCGTTGGAAATCGGTTTTCCGCCCTCAGGAGGTATGGGCATGGGAATTGACCGCTTGGCAATTTTACTGACGGGAGCCGATACCATACGCGATGTTATCGCATTCCCGACTTTAAGGAAGAAGGATTAAACAGTCATATTCGAGGCCGATACCTTGATAAAGAAAATCACAAAAAAAACGAAGAAAAGCACCAAACCGAAGATAAAAAAAAATAAGAAAAAATTTATCTCCGGTTGGCGGCTTTCTCTGTTCGGCTTGCTGTGTATTTTTGTGCTTTATGGATTGCATCCTTATATTTTTGAGAACAAACCGCAAGATGAAATAGGCGAGCTTATTGAGGAAGAAGTTCTGTCAGCACCTCAAGATAACAAAAAGCAGGCAGAAAATATTGCCCCCAAAACAGAAACCGGTTCAAAGGAAGAAGAGAGTTATTCATCATCACAGGTTGTAACTAAAGCAGATGACATAGCCTATTTGATTAATGCGTTGAATGCGGAGGGCTATGAAGA
Source organism: uncultured Alphaproteobacteria bacterium (assembly GCA_944390355.1). Classification (GTDB taxonomy): domain Bacteria; phylum Pseudomonadota; class Alphaproteobacteria; order RF32; family CAG-239; genus HGM16780. The sequence continues at coordinate 23,871 of CALXPT010000013.1, forward strand.
ACCGTTTCCCTCAGAGGAAGAGACAAAAACGGAAGCTCAAAATTTACAGGCAGAGGCTGAGCAAGCCACGACGGTTGAAACATCGCACCTAAGTGATGAACATACATATCAACTTTATGAAGAAGAACTGCCGGATAATATCATTGATGAAAATATGGCAGAGAATTCAGAAGTACATTATCAGCATAAAAGCATCCGCGAAATACCGATACAAATTATGCCGCGTCCGCATAAAAAGAAGATACCGCCCACTCAAGAGAAGTTGATAGCAATAGTGATAGATGATATGGGTGTTAATGTCAGAAGAACCAAAGACATAATCAGTTTGGAAGCCCCGTTAACTTCATCGTTTTTGACCTATGGTCCGCATCTTGAAAAACAGATAGAGGAGGCAAGGGCGGCCGGCCACGAGATAATGGCACACGTTCCGATGCAGCCGCATAAAGATTTATACACCGCGCCCGATGGTTTGACTGTGAATATGAGCGATGAAGAGTTGACCGAAAATTTTGAAACAATGTTAAAAAAGTTTCCCAAGATACAAGGCATCAACAACCATATGGGTAGCAAGTTCACCGAAAACAGGCGAGTGATGAGTGATATCATGCAGGTTTTAAAAAAGCATAACTTGTTCTTTTTAGATTCCAAAACGACATCAAAATCTGTAGGGAGAGAAGTCGCGGCAATCCATGGAGTTAGATATGCGACCCGCCATGTATTTTTGGATAATAACAATGAAAAGAATTATATTTTAAGACAGTTGCGCCAGACCGAAAAAATTGCCGAGAAAAACGGTTATGCGGTAGCGATAGGCCATCCCAAGAGCCAAACTTACGCGGCGTTAAAAGAATGGCTTCCGACATTAAAAGCAAAGGGAATAAAATTGGTGCATATGAGTGAGATTGTCGAGCTAAGAAATTAATATAAAAAAACAAAAAAAAGCGAGGTGATTTCACCCCGCTTTTTTTGTTGTGCTGGAAATAAAGCTTATTTTTTCAAAATGCTCTTTCCTGCATAAACAGCCATATCGCCCAATTCTTCTTCAATACGAATGAGCTGGTTGTACTTAGCCATACGGTCGGTACGAGACATAGAACCGGTTTTGATTTGACCGCAGTTTGTAGCAACGGCAATATCGGCAATGGTAGAATCTTCGGTTTCGCCGGAACGATGAGACAATACAGCGGTATAACCATGGCGATGAGCCAAGTCAACGGCGCGCATTGTTTCAGTCAAAGTACCGATTTGGTTAACTTTAATCAAAATAGAGTTGGCGACTTTCTTTTCGATACCCATAGCCAAACGTTTCGGATTCGTAACAAAGAGGTCGTCCCCGACGAGTTGGACTTTGTCGCCCAAAGCATCGGTCAACATTTTCCAGCCTTCCCAGTCATCTTCAGCCATACCGTCTTCAATAGAGAAAATCGGGAATTCAGCACACAATTTCTTGTAGAGTTCAACCATTTCTTTGTTGGTGTAAGATTTGCCGACACCTTTGAGTTCATATTTGCCGTTTTCATAAAATTCAGAAGAAGCGGCATCCATAGCGAGAACAACATCTTCCCCTGGTTTATATCCTGCGGCTTTGATAGCATCAACAATGAAAGTCAAAGCTTCTTCGGCAGATTTCAGATTCGGTGCAAAACCGCCTTCATCACCGACATTGGTGTTATGACCGGCCGCTTTGAGGTTTTTCTGCAAGGTGTGGAAAATTTCAGAACCCATGCGGATAGCTTCACGAATAGAAGACGCGCCGACCGGCATAATCATAAATTCTTGGAAGTCAATCGGGTTGTCAGCGTGCTTACCGCCGTTAACAATGTTCATCATCGGCACCGGCAAAACGTGAGCCATTGTACCGCCGAGATAACGATAAAGCGGAAGTTCGCATTCTTCAGCCTGAGCCTTAGCCACAGCCATAGAAACGGCGAGAATGGCATTAGCACCGAGGTTGCCCTTGTTTTCAGTGCCGTCGAGTTCAATCATGGCTTCATCAATATCGATTTGGTCATCGGCATCCAAGCCGGCCAAAGCGTCATAAATTTTATCATTAACATTTTCCACGGCTTTCAGAACGCCCTTTCCACCGAAACGAGCTTTGTCGCCGTCGCGCAGTTCGACTGCCTCATGCACGCCGGTAGAAGCACCTGATGGAACAGCCGCGCGGCCGAAAGCACCGCTTTGCAAAACAACATCAGCCTCGACGGTAGGATTACCGCGGGAGTCAATAATTTCACGAGCATGAATATCTACAATAGCACTCATAATTTTCTCCTTATTATATATAAAAAAGCACTGCCTATAACTTGGGGTATTTAAATTCGAATGTCAAGTATTTATGCATAAAAAAGAAAGAGAATTTGGTATACAAGTTTTTCAACGATAAAAACACTTGTATAAAAAAATAAAATAATTAAAATAAACAAAAACGCAAAGGGAGGAAAACAAATGTTTTCAGAAAAATGGAACAGACGTTTTATGGAGGTTGCTTTTTTGGTTGCCTCATGGTCCAAAGACAATTCGACCAAAGTCGGAGCGGTTGTTGTAGGCCCCGACAGAGAAATCAGAGCCACCGGATATAATGGTTTGGTCAGAGGCGTAGATGACGACAAACCGGAGCGTATGGAACGCCCGACGAAATACGATTTTTTTGAACACGCGGAACGCAACGCAATATACAATGCTTGCCTAACCGGAACATCTTTGAAAAATTGCACGATATTTATAACATTTCCGCCCTGCTCGGATTGTGCGCGCGCCATAATACAGTCCGGTATAAAGAGAGTAATCACCAATCCTTTTGAAACAACAGATAAAGCCAAAGATAAGTTATGGCGTGAAAAGTTTGAATATTCGCGCCAAATGTTTGAAGAGGCGGGGGTCGAATATATCGAACTTCCGAAAAAATAATTTTTTTCCCACTTTAAAAATCGATTTCCATATCTATATAAGGAAAAAATGTTTCACCCGTTGAGCGGAAGCAGCAATTATTTTTGTATATAGATTGGAGAAGAAAATGAAGATTATAATCGCCGAAGACCATGCTTTGTTTCGCGAAGCCTTAAAGTCGCTGATTTTATCCATTGAACCCGCCGCACAAATTATTGAAACGTCAACCTACAAGCAAACGCAAGACAAAATAACCCAAATGTTAGCGGTTGATTATGTTATATTGGACTTAGCCTTGCCGGATGAGCATTGGGAGCGGGGCTTAAAGCAGTTGCTGACCCAAAATGCGCATATCAAAATAATTGTTATTTCTGCTTATGAAGATATCTTGATAATGAGGCGAGTGTGCGATTACGGTGTAGTCGGCTATATTCCGAAATCGGTAGATTCCAAAATACTATCAAGTGCTCTGCGTTTAATTTTGGCCGGTGGAACTTATATGCCGATTCAAGTAGCCTCTGCGCGGCACGATGAAATTTTTGCCCCTCAAAATAATTCCAATGGGCTGACTCGCCGTCAAAATGAGGTTTTGCATTTGGTCGCAGAGGGCAAATCCAACAAGCAGATAGCCTATGAAATGGGCGTTTCCGAGGCTACGGTAAAACTTCATATTAATGCACTTTTGCGTTCACTTGGCGTAACCAATCGGACGCAAGCCGTCATCACAGCCCAAAGAAACGGTTTTATTTGAGCAAATTTTTTTAGTATCCATACCTCAAAAAAAAAGAGCAGTGTTTTCATTCGGACGCTGTTTTTTTTATGCGTAAAAAATTTTTGGCACGCATTTTGCATTGTGATTAACAAATCGTTAATTATCCGCAAAAGGGGAATGAAATGGATAATACAAATTACATAGCTTTATCTCGCCAAATGGCGTTGTGGAAGCAAATGGATTTGGTGTCAAACAATATGGCCAATATGAACACAGCCGGCTACAAAGGGGATGATGCTGTTTTCACGTCATATTTGGCAGACACACGGGGCGGTGCAGCAGATATAGTCGGTAATCCGCTCTATTTCACAATGGACTATGCTTCGTATAAAGATTTTTCGGAAGGAATGATAGCCCATACCGGTAATAAGTTTGATGTTGCAATACAAGGCAATGCGTTTTTCTCGGTAGACACACCGCAAGGAGAACTCTATACGAAGAAAGGTCAGTTTACGCTGAATTCGGACGGCGCAATTTCAACCATCGACGGTTTTCCGATATTATCCGAAAACGGCACGCCTTTTTTCATTGCGCCGGAAGAGACCCAGTTAATAATCACCGAAACGGGAGAAGTAATGACCGAAAACGGGAGCTTGGGTCGGATAAAAATGGCAACATTTGCCGACAATCAGCTGCTTTCGAAAGTAGGGGATACGATGTTTGCAATGAAAGAAGGAAACACGGCGGAGTTCAACACCGGCAACTACAAATTGGTGCAAGGTTCGATTGAAAAATCAAACGTCAACGGCGTTAACGAGATGACTAAATTGATAAAAGTTCAACGCGCCTACGAATATGTGCAGCAAATGATAGACACCGAGCACGAGCGGTTGTCAAACACCATACAAGCTTACGCACAATTGGCATAAAGAATTTAGAATAAAGGGGAAAACAAATGAGATCATTAAATATAGGCGCAACGGGAATGCTGGCTCAGCAAACCAACGTCGATGTAATATCTAACAATATCGCGAATATGAACACCACCGCCTACACCAAACGCCGTGCAGAGTTTAACGATTTGCTTTATCAAAACATCATCCGCCCCGGCTCAGCCTCAACGGCCGACCAAAACATAGTGCCGGCTGGATTGCAGTTAGGCACGGGTGTCAGAACGGCAGCGGTATATCGTATAACCGACGGCGGAGCTTTGACAAATACCAACAACGCACTTGATTTAGCGATTAAGGGCAGGGGCTATTTTCAAATAGAGTTGCCGGAGGGCAAAGGAACGGCTTATACCAGAGACGGCGCATTCCAACGTAACGGCGACGGCACTTTGGTAACGCACGACGGTTATGTTGTCCAACCGGAAATCACGATTCCCGAAGACGCAGTAGAGGTTTATGTTAATGCCTCGGGTGAAGTCTGGGTCAAACAAGACGGACAAACAGACGAGCTGAATGTCGGCCAGTTAGAGTTGGCAACCTTTGTGAACGAGGCCGGATTAGAAGCAATAGGTCAAAACTTATTTATCCAAACCGAAGCCTCCGGCGACCCCGTGGTAGATAATCCGGATACCGAAGGATTTGGCTCAATCCAGTCAGGATACTTGGAAACATCAAATGTTAACGCGGTTTCCGAGATTACGGAATTAGTTTCGGCACAACGTGCATACGAATTAAATTCAAAAATAATCACCACCTCGGACCAAATGTTATCAACCATTAACCAAATGAAGTAATTTTGATGCGGCGTATATTTTACATATTAGCATTTTTCATAAGCTTGGGTCTGATTAGTCCGGCAATATCTGCCGACCGGATAACCGAAGACGATATCATTAAGGCATTGAAAGAGGAGTTTTTGAATCAAGGCGTTGAAGAGGCTTTGGACATAGAGTTGTTCGGAGGACAAACAACATTTTTGCAGGAAGATGATGCTTCGTTCAAGGTTATGATATCAAAATTAAAATATTCGGATGAAGATGATAAGTTTACGGCGCGAGCAGATATATTTGCCTCGGGGAAAGCAATCGGAGGGACGGATTTGATAGGCAAATTTTACCGCTTGGAAGAAATTTCGGTTCCCAACCGAAATATAAACAGAGGCGAGATAATCTCGGCGTCGGATTTGCAAAGTAAATTATATCGCAGCAGCAAAATAAAAGAAGTTAATATCACCGATAAGAATAAAATAATCGGGCAAGAGGCCAAACGCCTTCTCAAAAAGGGCAAATTGATACAGCAAAGTGAAATAGGCCCGAAGATGCTGATACACAAGGGAGATAAGATTACGGCGGTTTACACATCTGGTCATATGCAAATAACCGCAAAGGCCGAGGCCTTATCGGACGGAGGCAAGGGAGAGAGAATAGAAGTCGTCAATACCAAGAGCGGCAAAACCTTCACGGCAGAGGTTATAGATAATTCGACCGTTAGTGTCGACGTTCAATAGAAAGGGGAGCTATTGTAATGAAAACGTTTTATAAAAATATAGTAATGGGATTGGTATTAAGCACAATGTTAACTGGGTGCAACACATGGTCGAGACTAACCTCAATCGGCAAGGAGCCGGAGTTAGCCCCGATAGAAAATCCGACCACCCAACCGAACTATCAACCGGTTTCATTGCCGATGCCTCCGGTTGCAGACAGTCTTCCGGATGGAGCCAATTCGCTGTGGAAGCGCGGTTCATCGGGATTTTTCAAAGACCAAAGAGCATCAAAAGTCGGAGATATCATAACGGTCAACATTTCAGCCAAAGATGCGGCCACGTTAAAGAACAAAACTGAGCAAACGCGAGACACGAACTCAGATACGGTAAATGTCGGAAGCTTTTTTGGATATGAATCTTATGCCAAAGATTATCTTCCCGATGCGGTAGATGCAGGAAATTTAGTCAATGTAACCTCCGACCACGATATTTCGGGCGAGGGTAAAATCGACCGTTCGGAGAATATCAACATGACGATGGCAGCAATCGTAACCCAAGTATTGCCGAACGGCAATTTAGTAATAGAGGGTTCGCAAGAGATTCGCGTAAACTACGAACTCCGACAGTTAACGGTAAGAGGAGTGATTCGCCGTGCGGATATCACTTCGGATAATACAATAGATTCTGCGAAGATAGCAGAATTAAGAGTATCCTATGGCGGCAAAGGCGTCATATCGGATGTACAAGAACCGAGATACGGACGACAGTTAATAGACATTTTATCGCCGTTCTAGGTTTAATGACAAGTTCCCCTTATTATTATGTATCAGAAAAAAGAAAAAATATCCCCATTTTTTCTTGAACCGGAAAGCCTGTCCAATTTTCCCCTAATAGCCGGACAGGCTTTTTTTATTTCTGTGAATAATAAATTAATTGTCTTTAATTAATTGTTTAGAAGTATATTGTAATAATGAAGACGGTACAAAACCGGACTATCGGTATTATAAATTTTTTTATAAATTGAAGGAAGCTACAATGAAAAAAAATACGAACCAGGTTAGCAATGCTGAAGAAGAGGCTTCAATCATGCTCTCTCATGCTGTTTCTTTGTCCCAAGCATCAAATAACGGAACAGATAGAGAGAAGATACAAGCCCTTGACAGTAACTTGAAACTATGGGTTGAGATAGAAACAACATTGAAAAATGCAAAGAATTTGCTTCCCCAAGAGATTAAAGACAACTTGCTCAAACTCTCAAAGTTTGTTGAGAGATTAACCTTGTCCAAAGGTATAAACATGAGCAAGAGCGACTATGATACATTAGTAAACATAAATATGCAAATTTCGGAAGGTTTGGTTCAGGCCGTCCGCAATTCATTAGCTAGAGAAGAAGCGTTTTCACTTTTGAAATGTGCAATAGATTTGTCATCGGCAAAAGAGAATAAAAACGCGACGGATTTAGTTAATGCGTTAGACAACAATATGAAACTGTGGGTGTATATAAAGACCTTGGCGTCATCGGATAAAAACGAACTTCCGCAGGCCACCCGTAGCAATCTGATTAAATTGGCAGATTATGTTTCAAAGAAGACGATTGAGGTTGGTAAGAACATCCATAATATTAATGACAAAACATTGGATTCGATGATAGTAACCAACTTGCAAATATCAGAAGGTTTGATGAGCAATCGAAAATAGTTCATAGAAAGATGAATAGAGAAACGCTTCGGAAACGGAGCGTTTTTTTTGATTTTTTTATGCAAAAGAATTCGTTCAGTCCTAGCTTTTTAGGAATGGTGCGCATAAAAAAACAGCGGGGAGCAATCCTCGCTGTTTTTTCGTTAATCCTGCAAAGAAAGGACGCTATTGCATGTTAATCAGCTTGATTTCCACGCGGCGGTTTTGCTCTCTTCCGGCAGCGGTAGAGTTGCTGGCAATCGGATTAGACGAGCCATAACCGGCGGAAGCGATGCGCGTTGAAGCCACGCCTTTCATAATCAAGTAATTGGCTACGGCATCGGCTCTTTCGTTAGAAAGTTTTTTGTTCAAAGCAGCCGTGCCGGTGTTGTCGGTGTAGCCGGCAACATTAACATAAGTCTTGTTATATTCATTTAAGACTTTGGCAATGGAATCAAGCACGGGTTTGAAAGAAGACTTAACGATAGATTCGTTGGAATCAAAAGTAATATTCCCCGGCATAATGAGATAAATTTGGTTATCAACCACCTGAACTTGAACGCCGGTATTTAAGAGTTCCTGACGCAACTTTTGGGCTTGCAAATCCATATACCCACCGGTAGCCGCTCCGCCGACAGCGCCGATTCCGGCCCCAATCAAAGCACCTTTTTTGCCCCCGACCAAAGCGCCGATTCCAGCCCCGGCCGCAGCACCGATTCCGGTCCCCCAAGCGGTTTTGGCAACTTTAGATTCGCCGGTATAAGGATCAGTTGCGCAAGCGGCCAAAAAAGAAACAGCCACCAAGCTCAAAATAGTTTTTTTCATAATTCTACTCCCTAAAAATTAAAACTAAAAAACTGTGGTAATAATGCCAAAGATTCCAATAAAAGACAATACAAATTTTTGGCATGCTTTTTGCATATTAACGAATAAGAAGATTGTACGAACAATTAGGAAATATGGTTATGAAAACGGGGAAAATAACAAAAATCATAGCAATAGGGGTGCTGAGCCTTTGGGGAATGCTCCTGCCTACGGAGGCCTATTCGACCTCTCGAATAAAAGATATTGCGGATTTTGAAGGTATAAGAGACAACCAGCTTGTCGGCTATGGCATGGTTGTTGGCTTAAACGGTACCGGCGACAACATCAAGTCAATAAACTTTGCCAAAGAAGGTTTAATGAGTTTATTGGATAATGTCGGTATCAATTCCCGTGATGGCCAGATAAAATCCAAGAACATAGCCGCCGTTATGGTAACGGCAAACTTGCCGGCCTTTGGTCGTCAGGGAAGCCGGATAGACGTAACGGTCAGTGCATTGGGAGATGCCAAGAGTTTGCAGGGTGGCACGTTGATTGCAACCCCGCTTTTTGGTGCCAACGGAGAGGTTTATGCCGTAGCGCAAGGTCAAATTGCCGTAGGAGGTTTCAACGCCTCGGGAAATAACCAAAGCGTAACCAAAGGCGTGCCAACATCGGGACGTATTGCTAACGGCGCAATTATAGAAAACGAAGTTGATTTTTCCTTAAACGAAATGAAAAACATCCGCTTAGCCTTAAGAAATCCTGATTTCACGACCTCGAGAAGAGTGGCAGCGGCAATAAATGCCTTGTTGGGTGAAGATATAGCCAAATCAATTGACCCGTCAACCATAACGGTAGAAATTCCGGCTTTGTATAAAAATGATATAGCCGGTTTGATGACCAAAATTGAACAGCTCCAAGTCCAGCCCGACCAAATTGCCCGCGTGGTAATAGATGAAAATTCGGGAATAGTCGTGATAGGAAAAGATGTCAAAATCAATAAGCTGGCGATAGCCCAAGGGAGCTTAACGATTAAGATTTCGGAGATTCCGTTTGTATCACAGCCAATACCTTTCGGACAAGGAGAGACAATAGTAGATACCATGACGGATATTAATGTTGAAGAGGGCAACGAAAGCAAATTAAGCATCTTGGAAACAGGGGTAAATTTGCAAGAGTTGGTAAATGGTCTAAATGCTTTAGGCGTTAGCCCGCGTGATTTAATCAGCATATTGCAGGCGGTAAAAGCCAGCGGTGCGCTGCAAGCCGAAATAGAGGTGATTTAAGATGGAAATGCTCTCTCAGACATATATGCCCATGGTAGCAACGGCCGCAGCAGATTTTTCGGCAGAGAATTTAAAACACGCCCAAAATCAGGAAGAAGCCAAGGCCGCCGCTCAAGATTTTGAAGCCTTTTTCCTAACGCGCATGTGCGAAAGCATGTTTGAAGGTATTTCAACAGAAGGCGCATTTGGCGGGGGACATGCGGAAAAAATATACCGCTCCATGCTGTTTAACGAATACGGCAAGATAATGGCCAAGAGCGGAACGGTAGGAATTGCAGATAATGTGATGAACGCCATATTACAAATGCAAGAAGCGCAAAGTACAACCACAGAGGAGGCCTGATATGGAAAACCAAATTTCAATCGCCGAACTTGAAGCCAAAGCCCAAGATTATTGTGAAATAGTCAACGGATTTTCGAGCCTTTTGGAAGATGAGAATCAGGCATTGCGAGATTATGATACGCAAAAAGTCGGCACGCTTTTGGACGAGAAAGCCAAAATGGTTGGAGCTTATCGAGCGATAGTCGGCTTTTTCATGAAGAATCAGAGTCAAATACAAGAGTTGAATGAAGAATTGCGAGGCCGCATGAAAGAAATTTCCGCCCGCTTGGATTCTCTCATGAAAGAAAACGATACCTTGCTGAAAGCCAAGATGCAAACAAGCCAAACCGTAATGGATGCATTTGTTGACATTGCCAAGAAGGTTCGGGATTCGAATTCGACCTCATACGGTTCGCAAGGCAAATATTCGCAGGTAGACAATACCCAAAGCGCAATAGCGATTAACAAAACATTATAGGAGATAGTGTCATGTCAATGCTGGTAGGATTTAACAGTTCATTAACGGGAATGAAAGCAGCGCAGTCCCAGCTTGAAATCATCAGCAATAACATAGCCAATGTTGATACGCAGGGTTATACGCGTAAAACTGCCGGACAAAACAGTCTGGTGTTGGCAGGTTCATCGGCCGGAGTAGTAATGGGCAACACCCAACGGACGGTTAACCAAGGATTGCTCAAGAGTTATTTATCCTCGAACGCCATAGCGAATACGGCCGCCGCCAAGAGTGATTATTTAAGCCAGATTCAAATGGATTTGGGCACACCGGAGAGTGAAAATTCCATTGCGACCAATGTCAGCGATTTGCAGTCAGCCATTAACAGCTTTGCCTTAGATGTAACATCAGCCTCCGGAAGATATACATTATTGACCAACGCCACGACATTGACCAATCGCCTAAATTCATTATCCTCAAGCATCCAGCAGTTAAGAGGAGATGCTGATTTAAAGATATCTGCCGATGTAAAAACCATCAACGAAACGCTGGACAGAATAGATGACTTAAATGATAAAATCATCAAATACAAAGTATTGGGATATGATGGAGTTCCCGATTTAGAGGATCAACGTGATGAATGCTTAAGGGAATTGAGCGGCTATATTGATATTACATATTTTGAGCGTGAATCGGGAGAAATGGTTATCCAGACCAAAGAGGGAATAATGTTATTGGATAGAGATCCTCACTACCTCTCGCATACAGCCATCACCCAAGCTTCACCGATATCGGGTTACTCAGACGGTGCAATTACGGGGATTTATGTTGACGGCGAAGACATCACCAACAGCATAGTAGACGGAGAGATAAAAGGATTGATTGAGGTAAGAGACAGCTCTCTAACTTCATTGCAATCACAGTTAGATGAGTTGGCAGCGGTAATGACCGACAAAATCAACGAGGCTCATAACCGAGGCACGGCCTATCCGAATACGCCCGATGAGTTGACCGGCTCAAGAGAATTTATAGATCCAGCCAATCAGCACATACAAATTCAAAACGGCGATGTGCGTTTGACGATTTTTGATTCATCGGGCAAACAGGTTGCGACTGGAGCATTGATAGGCGATATGGGATTTGCCGCAGACGGCGACACGGTAGAAAACATGGTAGCGGCAATTAACAATTGGCTGACATCTCCGACAGGAGCAAATTTGCCCCAAGCCGAAGCCTCAATCAATTCGAATGGACAGGTATATATTTATAGCGGGGACAGTAACTATACGTTGTCTATTATGGATGAAGCCTCATCAACCGTCGGTTCAACGCCGCAAGATGTTGTGGTTAACTTCAATGTGGCAGGTCCCGATGCCGCGGGCCAAATCCACTATGACCGCAGTTTTACGGGATTTTCAAACTTTTTGGGATTAAACAACTTTTTTTCCACCAATCGTAACGAGAATATCTATGATTCAAAAGTTTTAAGTACGAATGCGAATTTGGGCGTGAGAGAAAAAATAACACTTAATTTTTCGGTTTCAGGCAATATGAACATGGGGCAGATAAACATCTATCCGACCGATAGTCTGCAAGACATAGTCAATAAAATCAATGCCAATCCGAATTTGAATCAGGATATCCGCGCCTCATTAGTTCCGAACGGAAGCGGTTATATGCTCCGAATTAACAACATGACGGGAACGCAAATGGAAATCAATGAGGTTCCTGATGCCACAGGCAATACATCGGGCTTTATAGAGAGAATAGGATTAGAGCCGTCGGATATAGGCTTATCAAGCAGTATTTCGGTGAGAGAAGACTTACAAGTCAACCCCGGATTAATCGCTGCCGGATTACCGGAATACGACCAAAGCGCAGGCGTATATCAGTTGAATGCAGCCTCAAACCAAATAGCTAATGATATGAGTCAGGTATTTGCCGATACGCATGATTTCAAACAGGCAGGGAGCATAGCCTCAACAGTATCGACATTGGCAACATACGCCTCATCATTTGTAGGTACAATTGCCTCAAGCGTCAACGATGCTGAAAATACGCTGATGTATCAGTCAGAGTTAACGCAGTCAATAGCCAACAAAGAGGCCGAAATCAGCGGAGTTGATATAGATGAAGAGCTTTCACAATTAATTATATATCAGAAGAGTTACGCGGCAAGTGCACAGTCATTCACCGCCGCAAAAGAAATGTTAGATATATTGCTTGGTATGATGCAATAAGGAGGTATACGATGATAACACGCGTTCCGACATATAACACCTATCTTAATATGGTTCAGCAAACGACCAATTTGAAAACCAAAATAGATTTGTACAGCTACCAAATGACCACGGGTATCCGTTATCAGGAATATTCAGGATACGGCATGCAGGCGCACACGATGGTAAATCTGGAGAGCATGCTGGGCGTAACCCAAAGCTATCTGGATAACAACAAGGTTATAAACATTGAGAATAATACAATATCAACAGCTTTGGAAGGCATTAACGAAACGATAAGCGACTTCAAAAGTACATTAACATCGGCAATCGGTATGGACTTGGACAGTGCTTCACCGGACATCACGGGTGGATCGATTACTTTTGGCAGCAACAATGTTGCGGACTATATGAACACGACCTTAACGGTAAATGGAGTGCAATATACATTTAGCAATAATGATACCGGCAATAACATAGACATTTCAGCAGCACAAAACGGCACGGATGTTATGCAGGCCTTGCAGAACAAATTGCCTGCCAATTCATCATTTACATTTGAAGAAAATACATTTAGTTTTCCGCTATATACAATAGACGGACCGTCCACGGTTTTACAAGTAACAGGCGTAACGACGGGTGATGCGCATAGCATGAGTGATGACCAGTACAATCAGTTAACGATATTGCAGAACACGGCGTTTTCAACCTTAAAAATGCTAACGGACGCACTCAACACACAGGTTAACGGCAAATATATATTTGGCGGCGGCACGGCCAACACGGCACCGATTAATTTTCCGTTTGGCAATTTGGAAGAGTTTCAGGCCTATTATGACGGGGAGAATATTCTGTTTCCGAGCAATCCCTCAGCCTTAATGTGCAATAAGACGTATGATTCAAACGATACCGGCGCGATAACGATAGCTTCAACCGGCGGCAATACCGGAACATTAACGGCAGCAAATGCGGGTGCGTTTTTGCATGAAGCGATAAACGCCAATGCTCAAAACGTCGGAGAGTTGAATTTTTCAACATTTAACAACACGATAACCTCCACGCAGTACGGAGCTTTTAATACGATAGGCGAGGGAGACACACTGGTTATCGGTGGCGACGGAGCGGGAACCAATGCCAAGGTATATGTGGTCAAGAGTGTTTCTTCCGACGGCAAAACGATAACGGTAGACGATTCGACGCCGATAGCCGAAGATTTGACCATCACGCCGGATAGTACGGTAGCAGATGAAAGCATAACATTCAGTACCTCATTGCCGGTAGGGACGGTTTTGAATCTGGATGGCTTTAATGATAATAATTTGGCATCTCATATACAGATAACGGGTGTAAGTGCGGATGGTTCAACCTTGACGTTTACGGCCGACCCGTCATTAATACCGAATACAACCTATCAACCCAGTAAAGACATAAGTTTGAATGCGGAGACATACTATCAAGGCGGTAGTTTAACAAGTGAAAAACGCATATCAGACAACCAGTCAATAACCTTTGACATTACGGGAGGAGATGCAGTTTTCCAAAAAATGTTTGAGGCCTTGGGGACAATAGCGCAAGGCAACATTGTAAGTAGTTTTGATGCGACGCAGGGCGAAACGGGAGACATAAACACGACGCTTAATCGAGTAAACGACGCGATGGACTTAATCCAAAGTGCAATATATAGTTCGGGCGTTTCGGATTCTTATGAGACCAATCCGGATATTTATACGGTTTTAGCCAAAGTCAATGCCAATTCGGTAGTGTTAAATAACGTCAGCGAAATGCAAACGACGGTAAAAGCGAACTTGCAAAACAGCATATATTCGATAAAGAACGTAGACCAGACCGAGGCAGCGATAATGGCGTTGATGGCCACCAACAATTTGAACGCCTCTTATGCCTGCCTGCAACAGGTAATGAATGTATCATTGCTGAACTATATGTAGGAAGGGATAATGCAAGAACAGCGAGGATTGCTCCCCGCTGTTTTTTTTATGCGCACCATTCCTAAAAAGCTAGGACTGGACGAACGTAACCGCTATTGGTATTCTTATAGTTGACGCGCACATTACCATTACGGAAGTGCAATAACCAAGCATTGCCATTAGAACCCTCGGAAGAAGACCAATGATAATTTGTCGGTAGATATGTTCTGCCGATTTTCCCTAAAGCCGTGTTCAAAACACCCATATTACCATATATGACATTCAACTCTCCTATAGCTGGCAAATACCAATCTCCGGCTTTTGTTCCTTCCGTTTGATAGCTATTCACATATTCAAATGCAGGACAACTATACCCATTCGTCTTGCAATAATCCAACACCAAACGCGTATTATTTTTACCTTGCAAATCTGCTGTTACCGCTGATGATGAACCATAATTTAATAATGTCGGTACATCAAAATTTTTATCCGACCATTCTTTCAGCTCTGTATCCAACGCTATCGCTAAACGATTCGCTCGATCAAACACCACACCGATTGGCTTTTTAGACGCTACAACATTCGGATCACAACTCTTATCCGAATACAAGATATCGCCGATTTGACAATTACTCGACGATGCTCCGTTTTCTATTGTTACAATTTTTTCCTCTATTGTTGTTATTTTATTAGTGATTTCCGTTATCTTATTCGTTTGTTCGGTTATTTTGTTAGTTAGCTCCGTTATTTGAGTGCTTAAATCGCTTGCTGTGCAGTTCCATGCATTGCCGAACGGGCATTTAATACCGCCGTTACATGATTGACTGGAAGTATACCCCAAACTTGAACAACTCGGGGTTTGGATACAGGCTGCCTCAGCCGCCCCGCTCATCGTAAAAGCCACCAAAATTGTTGAATATAATAAAAACTTTCTCATTTTCTTTCTCCTTGATAATAATTTCAGTTCTAAGTTATTGCTCAAATGCACAATAGTCGCACCAGTCGGTGCAGCCGGTTGCACATCCGGTTACGATGTATAAATTCGAACATTCTTCAAACGTACAGACCGTGCACGGCGGACATTCGCTCTCTGTTCCGAGGTTCGGGCATTTTTTACACTCCGAACACAGGGTTGTATTGCCGCTTTGACAAGTGCTAGCGCCGTCCTTGCACCCCATATCGCCGCAGTCCAAAAATCCCGAACAGTCTTTCTCTTTGATTTTGTATTTTTCCTTGATTTTCAATCCGCCTTCGTCGCATTCTACACATGGTTCACCATCTACCTCATAACCGTCTGGAATTGAACCCAATGTGTATTTGTATTCCGCCGGACACGTCGGCGTACAGCAGTCTTTGTATAACCCATTGCCGCAAACCTCTCCGACACCTTTTAATGGCGGTTCGCAGGTCTTGTAATCACTCGGACAGTCCTGTACGCATTCGGCAAAATATTTGTTATCTAACGGACAGAATTTGTTTGGTTTATACCCTGTCGGACATGAGGTTTTATTATACCCCATTTTGATACAACTATCGGCATCACCATCCCCTGGGGGAAGTACGTCCGGCGGTGTGCCGCCTTCCAAATCCGTGCCGACAAAGTCCGCTCCGCCGCAATCTTCGGTATCAGTTATCCAACAAACTTGCGCAACCTTGATTTCTTGCCGCTCCCTAAAACTCTCGGGAGACAAGTAAACTTCAGAAAAGAGGTGTGTGTGAAGTGTGTGAACAAATGTAATTTTTTCTGAAGGAAGGGAAATATCGGCTCTCACGTCCGGCGCAAAAATCGCAACCGATGATAACAGCCCAAACAACAAATAAACCTTGTTCATGATAAAAGTCCTTTCGATATTACTTATCTCCACGACTCGTATTATACCACAAGAAAAAAATCCTTTCAATAGAAATTTTTGAGGCTGGACAAGGCTTTGCACGAATTCTTTTGCATAAAAAACTCCCGTAATAAAACGGGAGTTAAATCAAAAGGCCACCAACCTATTTAGGCAGCATAGATATATTTTCGATAAAAAATTGTTTCTTATCCCAACTCATGGGGACGCTGAATGTATCTGCTTGTGCATCATCAATATTGTTTTGCTTATTTTTTGTATCAACCAACACCTTGGCAACAAATGTGCTTTTCGAATCAAAAATCCCTGCATTGCCCAAGTTTTCAAGTGTTTGTTCAAATCCTTTAGATGTCGTATTTAAACTAATCTTAACCTCAAGATTATCATCAAACGAAACATCGCCTTTGCCAACCAAAACAAGAGGTTGCCAATTAAGAATGAAACGATTAACAATAATCTTTCCGCCCTTATCGCGCCAATCCAAAATTGAATCATAAAACCGACCTTTATCTTCAAAATTCTCAACTAAACTAACATCGGCGTAAATTTCTTCAATTTCAGCCCCCATAGCATCAAAACGGTTTTCGAATAATCTAATATGACGAGTATCAAATTTGGCTTCATAAATTCCCGTATCATTTTTTTGAACCGCCCATTTAAGATTTTTGATGTTAGTATGATTATCAAATTGAATATTGGCAGAATTAAGTAACAAATTATACAACCCGTCTCCATCAAAATTTATCCGGCACGAAAACTCCGGAACTTTTATTTTAATCTCATCCGAACCGAGAATCAAAGATTGCTGTTCACTGATATATAAATTCAGGGATTTGTATTTTAATAAATTTGCATTAACGCTCAAAGACGGAACTTTCCATGCCCAACGCTTATTTTTTTCGATTTTATAGATTTGAAAATTTTTAATTTCCATAATTTTGAAAGGAGAAATAGCCGAGAAATCAATATCGTCATAAGCAATGTCATAACCGGCCTGATTTAGAAATTCAATAGTTCTGCCAAATTCTTTTTTGAGCATATTCATACCGTAAAAGCGAGCCAGAATGCACCAGATAATCAAAAAAACAAGAACAAAAACAGCCGAGAAAGTAACCAAAGGCAGCTTAAGTGAGTATTTTCTTTGTAAATTTAGCAAAATATTTTTAACCACGTCTCGATTCTCCGTAAGAATTAATTTTGGGAATGTTCAAGAAAAGCTACCGATTTAGGAAAATTTTGAATGGTTTCTTGATTAAGTTGCAGACATTTTTCCTCGATTCTTCTTTGTAATTCATCCAGAAACTCTTTTTTCTCCAAGCCTTTGGGCATAGGTTCCAAAAACTCAAAAATAATCTTCCCCGGATATCTTAAAAAAGAATTTTTCCGCCAAAACAAGCCGGAATTAAGAGCCACGGGAATAATATCGACATCGGTATTTTGGTAAAGAAAAGCGACCCCCGGTTTGTAAACGGACTTAGCCCCCGGTTTCGTGCGGGTACCTTCCGGAAAAATAATGATAGAACATCCGATTTTAAGTAAATTTTTAGCATGAAGAAGCATTTCTTTCATCGCATGAGTTCCACCTTTTCGATTAACAGGAACAGAGCCGTAAAACCAAATTGCCCAACCGAAAAAGGGGATATGAGTGAGTTCTTTTTTGAAGATATAAGTAGCTTTTTTGATATAAGAAGTGAGATAATAAGTCTCCATGGCAGATTGATGCTTAGAGGCGTAAATAGCCACCCGATTCTCAATATGTTCTTTGCCTCGAATTTCAATTTCCAAACCGCAAATAACCTTGAGTAGCCGGCGAGATAAGGGGAGCAGACAATCATTCCACCAAATCCAAATCCATTTTTTGGGAACAAAAAAGCCGACGATACAGGTAATAATGCATCCGAACAAAATAATGGAATAAGCGAGAATATTAAAAATCAAAGAACGAACATAAATCATTTCAAGCCTCAATAAAATCCACAACCAAAAGCTTAGCATAAACGAGTAAATATTTTGTATATTCGGAGGATATTAAGCAAAAAGTCCCGCTTGAAGCCCACCACTTAGAGGAAACGTTTTTAGAAAAGACAGGGTTAACTAACACATCAAGCCCTTTATTTTGAATCTGAAATTCGAGCAAACTGCGCGGCATATGATAATTAGAAGTAACCAACCGAATGGATTTGATGTTATTTTTTCTAATCCATTCATTAACCTCGATGGCATTTTCTACGGTGTTTTGCGAAGAATTTTCCAAAATAATTTTTTTATTGGCGACGGGAGCAACATGTTGAGCTTTGAGCAAAGAGTTAAGGGATATTTTTTTCTCCACGCCGGAAATAAACAGCGTGTCGCTTAAATCCTCATTGAGTAATCTGAAAGCTTCTTTAATGCGATAAGCCCCGCCGGTTAAAACCACGATAGCATCGGTTTTAACATTTTCATCGACTTGATAATGGCTGATTTTGTAGTTAAACGCGACCAAACCGGCAAACCAAACAAACGCGAGCAAAAAGCAAATTTTACAAACAAACTTCATGGCTACATCATCTTTTCTAAAGTGCGTTTAACGGTATAATAGGCGGTAAGCATGGCAATGAGAGCCGAAAACAGGGGGAGGGACAAAATCAAGCCCCAAGAGAAGAAATCGAGTTTCGCCTCGTTGATAATTCCGCCTTCTATTTGCGCCGCGAGATGAGCAATCATAAAGATAGTCGGCACGGCAAAAACCAAACCGCACACCCCGCCGAAAAAACCGATAAAAGCATCACGCTTGGCATATTGTTGAGCGATATAAGCATCCTTAGCCCCCATAATATGCAAGATTTCGATAATATTTCGGTGTAGGCCGAGATTTGTTTGAGTTGTGTAGAAGATAGCACCGGTAGAAATAGCCACCACCAAGACAAGAATACTCATGGCCAGCACCTTAAGCCCGTCGGCAAAATTAATGAGTTTATTGAGCCAAAGCTTGTGGTTATCCAACGAAGCCAAAGGCGAGACATCAATCAACCTTTCGGCAAGTTTGGGATAATCAATAACTTCACCGTGTTTAATTCTGACATCAATAATCCGCGGGGTAGGGAGTTCTAAAATATTAATACCGTCGCCGAGCCAAGGCTGCAACAAAGCCCAAAGTTGATCATCACTTAACGGAGTAGCACTTTCCACTTCGGGAAGAGATTTGAAAAATTCCACGACTTTATCCTGATGAAGGAGAGTTTCTTCTCTGGATTTTTGGATATCCACCGTATTAACCGGCATAATTTGAATGGTCAAAGAGCCCAAAATACTATTATTCCAAGCTGATAACATGGAATTAATGGAAAGGACGCCGGCAAGCGTAACGGCAAACAAAAAGACCGCAATCGAAATCATAATTTCCAAGAACAGACCTGTAGCATCACTATGTAACGGGAGCTCTTGTTTTCGAGTAATTAAAGCAGACGCACGACTAGACATCCGTTACACTCCTCTGATAAAATCTCTGGGTTCATAGATACGCAATCCGCCGTTATTCAAATGCAGCCGCGGATAAGGAAAGTCGGTAATAAGTTTATCGCTATGTGTGGCAATGACGACGGTTGTACCGAGTTTGTTGAGTTCAATAAAGAGTTTCATAAGCTTGCGGGCGATATCGTTGTCAACATTTCCTGTCGGCTCGTCGGCAAGCAAGACGTCGGGACGATTGATAACGGCGCGCGCAATGGCGATTCGCTGTTTTTCGCCGCCGGAAAGGGTGCTTGTTTTATCATACATATGTTTGTCAAGTTCGACCCAGCACAACAGCTCTTTGACACGTTTTTTAACTTCTTTTTCGTTCATGTTGCAAACCCGCAGCGGCAGCGCAACATTATCAAAAGCACTAAGATGTTCAATAAGTCGGAAGTCTTGGAACACGACGCCGATTCGTCTGCGCAAGATAGCCATTTCATCACGGTCGGTAAAATTCACGTTTTTGCCGAAAACGTTTAAAATTCCGCGGCTGGGATGTTGAGCCAAATACATCAAACTGAGAAGGGAGGTTTTTCCTGCGCCGCTTTTTCCGGTTAAAAAGTGAAACGAGCCGCGTTTGAGAGCCAGATTTATATCACTCAAGATTTCCGGTCCTTGATCATAGCGGATGCAGACATCTTTCATTTCAATAATGGCTGGTTCACCGATTGTTGCATGATTAAACAAAATCAAAACTCCCGAAAAAAACATTACAACATGATAAGTAGCATACCAAAATATTATACTCAATCAAATATTTTTTTCTTTGCTTAAAAAATAAATGTGCATATTATGGATATAAATAAGGGGAGAGAAAATGCTGATACGATGTCCGAAATGTTCAATCTGCTATCAAATAGAGCCGACGGTTTTGCCGGAGAACGGTCGCAAATTTCGCTGTGCAAAATGTGGGGAAATTTGGATTTGCCGTCCGGAAGATGCCTTTGAGCCGAGCGAGGAAGAGCATGTAGAGATTTTCAAACCTGAGGACAAGAGTGAGATAAAAGAAGGAAAAGAGGAAGCGAAAACGGATTCTGATTCGGTTGAAAATCAAGAACAAGGAGCAAGCCCAGCTGAGTCTCCAACGACGGGGCAGCTTGATGCCTCAAGCGATTCGGTTCCAGACCTTTCAACATCTGAAGAAGACCAAGCAAAGGATTCGGAAAATAAAGATTCACCTGCAAATAAAACAGATAAAATTGATGAGAAAGATCTGGCAATCAATTCCGAAATGGAGCAAATTTTCTCACGATTGAATAAGCAGGTAGAACTGATAGATAATGAAAATAAAAAAATTCCATTAAAGAGCAAATTATCATTTGGGATAAAAGATTTCTTCTTAACCAACAAAATAATGTTGGCGGTTTCCGCGGTTGCATTAGCGGCGGTATTGGTTTTGTCGGTATTCTCATTCCGCTATGAGATAACTCGAAAATATCCGTCGATGGAAGGTTTTTACAAGCTGTTTGGACTTGAATCCGTAATTTTGGGAGAGGGGTTGGAATTTCGCAATGTAGTCTATCGCATATATGAAGAAGACTACGTTCGCAAAATAGAGGTTAAAGGCTTTATATATAATACAACGGAAAATGAATTAAAAGTACCGGCGATAAGAGCAAATGTTTTGGATAAAGACGGCAATCTTTTGCAACAAACACAAGCCGCCACGCCGTTATCGGAAATAAAGTCGGGAGAGCGAGCGGCATTTACATATGAAATCGTTCACCCCTCTACATTAAGCAAATACATACATATGACCTTCACGGACGAAAGCCATCCGGAAACAACCGAAAAAAAGACTAAAGAAAACTAGCGTTTTTGTTTGAAAAAATCTTTAAGTAAGAGAGAGGATTCCTCGGCCAAAATTCCGGAAAAAACTTTAGGTTTGTGGTGGCAGGTAGGTGCATCAAAAAACTTAACGCCGTTGAGAACGGCTCCGCCTTTTTTATCTTCCGCCCCGAAATAAAGATTTTCGATTCGAGCAAAAGAGATTGCCGCGGCGCACATGGTACAAGGTTCAAGCGTAACATATAAATCGAACCCGCGCAGACGATTCTGTTTAAGTTTGGCGCAAGCCTTGCGAATAACCTCAACTTCGGCATGTGCCGTTGCATCCGAAACGTGCTGGGATTGGTTATAAGCCTCGGCAACAATTTCGTCAGTTGTTGTATCGACAACCACTGCACCAATGGGAACTTCATCTTCAAGAGCGGCTTGCCGTGCAAGTTCAAGAGCGCGAGCCATAAATTTGTTTTTCATGAATAAACCTTTGCGAAATCAAAAATTATCTGTTATATAATATAAAAAAACAAAGAAGGAAAGCAAAAAAAATATGGCAGAAAGACTGGCAAAATACATCGCCCGCAGTGGAGCTTGCTCCCGAAGAGAGGCCGAAAGGCTAATAGCGGAAGGGCGCATAACCCTAAATGGCGAAACGGTAACGACACCGGCAGTTAATGTGGAAGGAAGCGAGAAGATTTTAATTGACGGCGAAAAACTTCCGGCAATTGATAAAACCAGAGTGTGGGTGTATTATAAGCCGACGGGACTGATAACATCGCATAAAGATGAAAAAGACAGAGCAACCGTATTTGACAATTTGCCAAAGGGTATGCCGAGGGTAATATCGGTGGGGCGGTTGGATTTAAATTCGGAAGGGTTGCTTTTGCTGACCAATAACGGAGAATTATCCCGCAAGTTAGAGCTACCGAGCAACGGCTGGTCGCGCCGCTACAGAGTAAAAGTGCACGGCCGCATCAGTCAGGAAAAGTTTAAAGAACTAGAAAAAGGCATCACCATAGAGGGCATAACCTATGGTTCGATTAAGGTGGAGATAGATTCTGAGCAGGGAACAAATGCTTGGTTGACCGTAACATTGCAGGAGGGAAAAAACCGAGAGATAAGAAAGGTGATGAAGTTTTTAGGACTTGATGTTGCAAGGCTGATTCGCGTGTCGTATGGTCCGTTTCAACTGGGCAGTTTAAAAAAAGGCGAGGTGAGAGAGGTTTCGCAAAAAGTCTTGAAAGAACAATTAGGAGCCAAACTTGCCTAATATGAGGATTATAGGCGGAACATACCGCGGAAAAAAACTGATATCGCCGAACTATGAAGGGGTACGGCCGACATCGGATAGAACAAGGGAAGCCGTTTTTAATATATTGTATTCGCTATTGCCGCAAGAGTGGGGAGCCTATCGCTTGCTTGAAGTTTTTACGGGGAGCGGAGCGTTTTCTCTAGAGGCAATATCGCGAGGAGTTTCCAAAGTTTGTATGGTCGATTTGGACTTAACCGCCGCCCAAAAAAATGTTGCGTTGTTTTCCAAAGAATCAGACAAGCTGAAACTGTTAAGAGCAGATGGAACAAAGCTTCCTGAAGCAAAAGAAAAATATAATCTTTATTTTTCGGACGCGCCGTATAATCAGAATTTGTCGGAAAAAGCCTTAGCCGAGGCGGCCGAAAAAGGCTGGTTGGAACAGGGGGCTGTTTGCGTTATAGAAGTCCATAAGAGCGAAAATTTAGTACCGCCCGCGGGTTTCGACCAGCTCGATGAGCGGATTTATGGTATAGCGAAAATATTAATTTTCAAATATATAGGGATAGAATGAACATCCCCCTGTTGATAAAATAAGCCGCAAAGATTTTATTCTTGAAAAATCCGTATTTAGTGGTAGATTACAAACGGATTAGAAAAGCCTGTGCGGGGCAGCCGCACATAGTTTTAATAAAATAAGGAAGGAAAAAAGACATGACAATTCGCGTTGGTATCAACGGCTTTGGACGTATAGGTCGTTTGGTTTTTCGTGCGGCACAGCACAGAAAAGATATCGAAATCGTCGGCATCAATGACTTGATTGATGTAGAATACATGGCCTATATGCTGAAATATGACACCATGCACGGCAGATTCGACGGCACGGTAGAAGTAAAAGACGGCAAATTGGTCGTAAACGGCAAATCCATCCGCGTAACCGCAGAAAAGAATCCTGCAGACTTGAAGTGGAATGAAATCGGAGCAGAATATGTTGTAGAATCAACAGGTTTGTTCTTGACCAAAGAAAA
>CALXPT010000014.1 GCA_944390355.1 uncultured Alphaproteobacteria bacterium
GGGTTTCGGCAAGCGTTTGAAAGATGTATTTCTTTTAATCGTGAGCGGTCGTTTGGAGATGTCATTATTGTTTATGCAATAAAGCTTTCGCCTTTCCTGAGTTTTTTCCTCGGGTTTCGGCAAGCGTTTGAAAGATGTATTTCTTTTAATCGTGAGCGGTCGTTTGGAGATGTCATTATTGTTTATGCGATTTCAAAAAGTGGATTTAAACCTTATTTTTATTAATTCTTTATTACAAATGGGGAGTAAAAATGGCTGAAGAAGCATATAATAACAGTTCTGTTCAGGATCAATGGAGTCAAATCTGCGATCAGCTTAAAGTTGAATTTGGAGACGTTGCATTTGACAGTTGGTTAAAGCCATTATCGTTGGGTACAGTTAATGACGGTGTTGTTAATGTTTGTGTTCCAACCAGATTTATGAGAAACTGGGTTATCGCCCACTACTCTGATCAAATTCATAAAATTTGGGAAAGAAAAAATCCTAATATTAAACAAGTTAATTTTGTGGTGCAAGCTACTCAAGAAGCGCAAACCATTAGTCGTAATGAGACTCCGACCAGTGCGTTTAATTCTTCTTGTCGCTCGTTGTTGAAGAAAATTTCTTCAAGCCCTATCGCTCAAAATATTTACCAATCCGGCGGGGCTGCTTTGAACAGCGGAGAGTTTGTTAACGGTGATACTTCTTTGTCCGTGCCGCTTAATCCACAATATACTTTCGACAATTTTGTGGTCGGCAAAACAAATGAGTTTGCTTATGCTGCTGCGCGCAAAGTTGCCGAATCTCGCAATATTTCGTTTAATCCTTTATTCTTGTATTCCGGCGTCGGGTTGGGCAAAACCCACTTGATGCACGCGATTGCTTGGCACATCAAACAACAAGATCCAACTCGCAATATCGTGTATTTGTCTGCCGAAAAGTTTATGTATAAATTTGTTCGTGCTTTACGCTACAAAGATACTGCCGCTTTCAAAGAGCAATTCCGTTCGGTTGATGTGTTGATGGTCGATGACGTTCAATTTATGGGCGGCAAAGACTCCACTCAAGAAGAGTTCTTCTACACCTTTAATTCTCTTATTGAAGAAGGACGTCAGATTATCATTTCCGCCGATAAATCTCCTTCTGATTTGGAAGGTATTGAGGCCAGATTGAAATCTCGTTTGGGATGCGGGTTGGTTGCCGACATTCATCCGACGGATTTTGACTTGAGAATCGGTATTTTGAACAAAAAAGCTCAACAGCTCGGTGTTCAATTGCCGGAGCAGGTTGCCGAGTTTTTGGCTCAGAAAATTACCTCAAACATTCGTGAACTCGAAGGTGCTTTGAGACGTATTGCCGCTCATTCTCAGCTTTTGTCTGACCATGAAATTACTTTGGACATGACTCAGGATGTTTTGAAAGATATGTTGCGCTCTTATGATAAGCGTACCACAATTGATGAAATTCAAAAGAAAGTGGCAGAATATTTCAACATCTCGGTGAAAGAAATGCAGTCTTCCCGCAGAGCTCGTACGGTTGCTCGTCCGCGTCAGGTGGCCATGTATCTGGCGAAGCAGTTGACCTCGCGCTCTCTGCCCGAAATCGGTCGTAAATTTGACCGCGACCATACAACGGTTATGCATGCCGTGCGTAAAGTTGAAGAACTGGTTTTGGAAGATTCTTCTTTGGCCGAAAATGTTAATGCTTTAAGACGTATTCTTGAAGCGTAATCAAAAACTACCCCAAATAAGGTTTATTATATCAAATACATTCACCGCTTAATTTTTTAAGCGGTGTTTTTTATGCCGTTTTCTTAAAAAATTGTTGAAGAATCGAGGTTTGCTCTTCTTATCTTTAACAAATGTGTTATTATTTGTAATAAAAACTTAATTTAATGGATTAAAAAGATGAAATTTACGATTGAACGTTCTGTTTTACTAAAAACTCTGAGCCATGTTCAGAGCATTGTCGAAAAAAGAAACACCATTCCGGTTCTCTCTAATGTGAAAATTGAGGCTATGGAAGACGGTATTAGCTTTAAGGCTACGGATATGGATACCGAAATTACCGAAGTTGTTGATGCTAAAACTTCCGAAACAGGTGCGACCACTGCTCCTGCTCATATGCTTTATGATATTGTTCGCAAGCTATCCGACGGTTCTGATGTGGAAATTACTTTTCCGGATGAAAACGGGCAATTGACCATTGCTTCCGGAAAGTCTAAATTTAAACTCTCTACTATCGGGGTGGAAGATTTTCCGGTTATTTCCGGCGATAAGCTGCCGACCAATTTTGTGATGGCTAAAGAAGAACTCAAAGATGTTATCGACCGGACGCAATTTGCCGTTTCTACCGAAGAAACTCGTTATTATCTCAACGGTATTTACGTTCATGCCAAAAATGAGGGTGAGACTAAAGTTTTGCGCGTGGTGGCAACCGACGGACACCGTTTGGCTTGTGTCGAATCTCCTCTGCCGCAAGGTGCCGAAAATATGAACGGCGTTATCATTCCGCGCAAGACCGTGGGGGAAATTCGTAAACTATTGGATGACACGAAAGCCGAAAATATTGATGTTTCTTTATCTGAAAATAAAATCCGTTTTACGATGGAAGATATTACACTTACTTCTAAGTTAATTGACGGAACTTATCCTGACTATGAACGTGTGATTCCGACCGATAATGACAAGGTTTTGGAACTTGGCGTGAAACCCTTGGCTGAGGCGGTTGACCGTGTGTCGGTTGTGGCAGAGAGAACGCGCGCGATTAAGGTTATTACGAATCCAAACCATATTACCATTACGACTTCAAGTCCCGATTTGGGCAGCGCGCAAGAAGAAGTTGAAGCCAAATATGATTCCGAATCTTTGGAAATCGGCTATAACTTCCGCTACCTCCTCGATATTTTGAATGAAGTCAAAGGAGATACGGTTCGGATTAGTTTTGCTGACGGGTCTTCGCCTTCGGTTATTC
Organism: uncultured Alphaproteobacteria bacterium; assembly: GCA_944390355.1. Taxonomy (GTDB): domain Bacteria; phylum Pseudomonadota; class Alphaproteobacteria; order RF32; family CAG-239; genus HGM16780. Next base: position 2,953 of record CALXPT010000014.1, read on the forward strand.
ATGATACATCTGATGCCAGTGCGATTTATGTTTTGATGCCGATGAGAGTTTAATCGTGGATAACACCGCCCTTGACATTCGGCAGTTCAGTTTTGAAAAGTCAGGTGTTACACGCCTGACTTTAACTGACTTTAGAAATTATGCTCGTTTGCGTTTGAATACGCATACGGGACCGATTGTTATTACCGGTGAAAACGGGACGGGAAAAACAAATATTTTAGAGGCGATTTCTTTTCTTTCTCCGGGGAGAGGATTGAGAGCGGCAAAATTGTCCGACATCAAACGTTTTATGCCGGTGCTTGTTCCGCCTCATGATGACTATGCTCCAACCGAAATTCTGCCTGTTAACTGGGCGGTTTCGGCAACCGTTCAAAAAGGTGATGATGATATTGAAATCGGAACGGCGGTTGAAAAGTCCATACGCGAATCCGAAGATGAATCACGAAGTTATGACAAGAGAATCGTCAAAATAAATGGGCAGAAAGCGTCTTCTCAAGCGGAACTCGGAAAATATTTTTCCGCGATTTGGATTACGCCGCAAATGGATAGGTTATTCCGCGGCGGCTCTCAGTCCAGACGCAGTTTTTTGGACCGATTGGTGTTTGCTTTTGATAATGAACACGCCAAGCGTACGGCGAACTTTGAACATCTTTATCGTGAATGGTATCAGCTGATTAAAACCGGACGGATGAATGATGCTTGGCTCTCTTCTTTGGAAGAAAATATGTCTTCCCTCGGGGTGGCAATTGCCGCGGCCAGACGAGAGCAAATTGCCAAACTGAATACTTTTATTGAGCAAGAGCCCGATGATGTTTTTCCGAATGTGATTTTGCAACTAGAAGGCAAAATCGAAAAATTGCTTGATGAAAAGCCGGCGATCGAAGTGGAAGATTTTTACCGTGATATGCTGCGCAAGCAACGCAAAAACATTCTCTACAATGACACGGTGGACGGTATCAACCGCACGGACTTTAAGGTTTTTTATCGTAAAAAACGTATGCCGGCCGAGCTTTGCTCAACCGGTGAGCAAAAATCTTTGCTTATCAGCATTATTTTAGCGCAGACCAAGTGTCAAACGCTTGATAAAGGGTTTGCGCCCGTTCTTTTATTGGACGAGGTGGTGGCGCATTTGGATGAGTTTAAGCGCGAGGCTTTACTCTCTAAAATCAAAGAACTTGAATTACAGGCTTGGATTACATCTACCGACCCATATTTATTTACATCGCTTAAAAACGAGGCGCAATTTTTTGAAGTCAAAAGCAATCAGCTTATAGAAAAATCTATTTAATTGAAAAATTCTGAATATTTATTTTATCATTCGACTCTTGGAATTAAATTTACTGCGTTGATTAATTTTCGTTGACAAATTTGTCAAATGCTCCTATTGTTTCGTTCCAGAGTTTATTATTTTATTGTATCATTAAAAAAAAAATATTATTTATGAAAACAAGATTTTTATTTTTGGCATTGGTTCTTACCCTTTGCGGATTATCAAGTTGTATTCCCGTTATCGGAAAAGATTTGCCGTTCAAAACAGCAAAAGAATTTTTTGATTACGCAAAATCTTCCGGTCAAGAGATTACTTTCCATTATGCGGACTCGATTAGGCAGATTTATGTTTTTCAAATATCTACTGCCGAAGAAAAGATATTAATCTACCCGCCGGAAAATAAAAATGACTCGCTTCAGGCAATTTATTTTTTGCCGCAGAGAGGACGTTCTTATTACTTGAGTTTTTATTATCCTGTTGATTCACTCAATGTTTTGCCGGCAGACAAATATGTTATCCGTGTGAATTCATCCGGCGGAAAACTCTATTTGAATAAACTTTTGCAAAAAGAGTGGGATTGGAAATAGAATCCTACCCAAACTAAAAGCTCCAAACAGTTTATGCTTGGAGCTTTCTTTTATTGTTTTGGTATTCTACTTGTTTTCTATGGCCAGAGTTTGAACCGCTGGTTTGACATGAGTCAATATGCTGATAACGCGAACCAGCGTATCTTTCATCTCCGAACGGGTTACCACTATATCAACCATACCATGTTCTTTCAAGTACTCAGCTCGTTGGAAACCCTCCGGCAATTTTTCACGAATCGTCTGTTCAATCACACGCGGGCCGGCAAAGCCTATCAAACAGCCTTTTTCGGCGATATTTACATCCCCTAACATGGCAAACGAGGCGGATACTCCGCCGGTTGTCGGGTCGGTCAAAATCGAGATAAACGGTATGCCTTTGTCTTTTAACTGATTAATCGCTGCCGTGGTTCTGGCCATTTGCATTAACGACAAAATGCCTTCCTGCATACGCGCTCCTCCCGAGGCGGCGACCGTGATTAACGGAAAATTATTTTTAGCGCATATTTCTGCTGCTTTAACTATTCCTTCTCCGACTTCCATTCCCATTGAACCGCCCATAAAGGCAAAATCTATCGCCGCAACGACGCAAGTAATCCCGCCTATCTCTCCTTTGGCAACGCGAATCGCATCATCACTTCCACTCGATTTGCGGTAGGTTCTCAGACGGTCGGTATATTTTTTAGAATCCTTAAACTTCAACGGGTCTTCCTTTAATGGCGGTACCGCTATGGATGTATATTCCCCATTGTCAAAGAGCATTTTTAAGCGTTTGTCTACATATAAACGCAAGTGATGTCCGCAACGCGTGCAGACATACATACTCTTTTTGAGTTCCTTTGAAAAAAGCATTTGCCCACAATCCGGACACTTCACCCAGAGATTGTCCGCAATCTCTATCGGTGCGGTCTTTTTGATTTTCGGGCGTACAAAATCTGTTAACCAGTTCATGCAATATCCTTATCTTTAATCTTTTCGGCCAAATCGGAATATGTTTCTCAGCCTTTCTTTAAATGCGGCTCGTTTCTTTTCTTTTTCTGCCGCTTTGGCCGCGTCTTCCGCATCTTTTGCCGCCAGCTTGGCGTCTTTGGCCTCTTCCTTCAAGTTGGTGATACTCCCTTCCAGATCGGTTACCTTTTCCGAGAGTTTGACTTGTTCTTTACTCAGTTTCTTGTTCTCTTTTTTCTGCTGTCTCAGGGCTTTTCTTACCGGTGAATATGACAACCATGAATTAAATTTGCCATAAATATAACCAAACAGAACAAAAAAGACGATAGCCACGCTTTGCGATACCGTTACCTCAAAGTAAAACGGCCATAGGTTAAATGTTACCAAATCATTGTTTACAAAGGCGAAAATCAAAACAATTATGATAACCGGAAGACCTATTAACATTTTAATAAAATTCATGGCTACGCCCTTCTTGAAAAAAATTGACGATTTTATTTATTTAAGAGTTCGTGCAGTTGTTTGCCGGTCTTGAAATGAGGGATGTTTCTTTCACTCACTTCAACCTTTTCTCCCGTACGCGGGTTCTTGGCTACACGCGGGGAACGTTTGCGTACCGAAAATGCTCCGAAACCACGGAATTCTACTCGATAGCCCAATGCCAGAGTATTTATGATTTTGGTCAGAACAACATCTACTATCTTTTCTACATCTTTGGTCATAAGATGCGGATTTTTAGCGGCGATTTTTTCTATTAATTCAGATCTAGTCACTTTATTTACCTCTTGTTTTTATTACTGTCATTAAGTTACATGCTTTTGTTTGATAAATCAATATAACAATTCATTAAAAAATTAAATTTTATACTTGATTTATCCCCAAAATGTGAAATTGATGCCTATGAGGCCTGCTGATGGCCGGTCAAATGCTCTACCGCCAACGGCTTTTCATAACTTGTACCTAACTCGATATCCTCTATCTTGTCTATCCGTTTGGATATTTTGCCCGATGATATTTTTATGTCTCCTATATCTTTGGAGGCCATGTCAAAATGACGTCCCAAGCTCTCTATCCTCTCATCTAAGCGTGATATATCTTCTACCAAGGCTCCGACTTCTTTTTGAATAACCCCTGCTTGCTCTTGCATGCGCGCATCTTTTAATACCGCTCGAACCGTATTTAATGTCGCCATTAAGGTCGTGGGCGAAACTATCCAGACTTTGGCTTTGTATGAGGTTTCAACCACATCTATAAAATTGGCGTGCAGCTCCGCATATACCGACTCTGAAGGCAAAAACATCAAGGCTGATTCCGCCGTCTCTCCGGCTACTATATATTTTTCCGAAATATCTTTAATGTGTTTTAACACCGAAGCTCTAAAAAAGCGCTCCGCTTCCGTTTTTTCTCGCTCCGTTGAGGCATTTCTTAAGGCCTGATAGCTTTCCAGCGGAAATTTTGAGTCAATCACTATCGTTCCCGGGGGATTGGGCAATTTCAAAACACAATCCGCACGCTTTTGATTGCTTAAAACAACTTGAAATGCGTAAGCTGACGGCGGGAGAATCGAGGTTACCAAATCATTGAGTTGAATTTCGCCAAACGCTCCTCGTGCCTGCTTGTTGGTCAGAACTTCTTGCAAAGAGACAACCTGCTCCGAAAGGGAGGAAATTTTTTGCTGAGCTACATCTATTTTTGCCAGACGCTCCCTTAAATCATGCAAGGTTTGGTTGGTTTTTTCGGTTGATTGTTGAAGGCCTTGGCCGACGTTCTTGCTGACCTCAAGCAACTTTTCATCAACCATTTTGAGCATGGAAACCCTTTGCTCGTTGATGCTTTGTGCCAACTGGGCTTGCTGGCGGGTATTGTTGTCATTTAACTGCGACAAGCGGCCGGCTAATTCCGCTTGGGCGCGATATAAATTATCTGCCATTTGCGCCAGCTCTCGGTTCTCGTTTTTGCGGGTTGCAAAGTAAAACGTACTCACCAAGAAAACTACACTCAACAATCCTAAAACAATAACTAAAAATTCCATTTGCATTTCGGAAAAACATCCTTAATCCGGAAGATTGCGCCCCATTGCCAAGAATTTTTCCGTACGTTGACGACGGAGCTCTTCCCCGCTTATCGGCAAAAGCTCTTTCAAATGTTTAAGAACAACATTTCCAACCTCTTCTACCGCGGCTTTTCGGTCGCGATGTGCTCCGCCTAACGGTTCTTTGATTATTTCATCTATTACACCAAAGTGTTTCAAATCTTGCGCCGTGAAACGCAAGGCCTCGGCTGCCTCTTTGACTTTATCCGTCGAACGCCACAGAATCGAGCTGCATGCCTCCGGCGATATAATCGAATATATTGAGTTTTCTAACATTAATATTCTATCTGCGGCCGCTATGGCTATGGCTCCGCCTGAACCACCCATCCCGATAATCGTTGAGACTATCGGCGTTTTGATTTGTAAACAACGCTCTATTGAAGATGCAATTGCTTCTGCCTGCCCTCTGGCCTCGGCCTCTACTCCGGGATAAGCACCATCGGTATCTACAAATGAAATTACCGGCAAATTAAACTTATCGGCCAATGACATTAATCTTTGCGCTTTACGATACCCTTCAGGTTTGGCCATACCGAAATTATATTTCATACGCGTTTCAAGGTCATGTCCTTTCTCTTGTCCCATTACGACCACGGATATCCCCTTAAAGCGGCCTATACCACCTATCATGGTCGGGTCGTCGGCGAATGTTCTGTCTCCTGCCAACGGAACAAAATCTTCAATCAAGTGATTTACATAGTCAAGGCAATGCGGTCTATCCGGATGTCTTGCCACCTGTGCTTTTTGCCACGGCGTTAAATTGCTATATGAGGCAACCAACTGCCGATTTAATTTTTCCTGCAGGCGGGCAACCTCTTTAGAGATGTCTACATCTTCTTCTTTTGCCAATATCTTTAAGCTCTCTATTTTGGCCTCTATTTCAACAATGGTCTTTTCAAAATCCAATACCAGACTGTTTGCTGTATTCATATTTTTTCTCTATAAAATTAATCCTGTCCTACTCTTAACACACTTTATCTTAAATTTCGACTCTTTTTTGCCGGTTTTGCGTATTTATATTTTGCTGAGGATTCTTAAGATTATTTCATTGAATTGTTAATCAGTTGTTTATACAATTGCTAAAAATTGACGATGAAGTTATTTTGGAGACATGAATCGTGTTGGCTTTGGCTTTTTTTATATCTGTTTTTTCCAGTGTTACTTGGTTAATCTATGCCGCCCTCTTTATCCGTGAGAAATTGGCCGGTTTGCCCCTTATTGATTTGAGCTTGTTTGATGCATCTATCTATTTGGCTTTCTTACTCTTGCCGGTGTTTGTTTTATGGGGGGTATTCGGCTATATTAACCAATATGCTAATAACCGTAATATCGGTCGGAGTATTTATGATCTCTTTAAACAGATGAAAAAGAATCTTGATTATACCGATTTGGTTGCAAGAATCATGCTTGAAGCCGAACAGGAAATTAAAGACGGTTTTATCTTAAATAAATTTGATGTTTTTATTTCCGATATGAATGAGATATTGTCCGAGATTATTAAACGCTCCGGAATCGCCTCCGTTGAACAAATCGACAATTTATGGGCTAAGGTGCAGAACGGCGGAAAATGGTCTTTCGGAAAAGTTTTAATCGAGGTGTTTCAAAGTCAATCCGATTTCCAACTCAGAATGTATAACCGTGCTCAGAAAGATAAGGTCTTGTCCGGCTCTGTTCAGGAATTTTGTGCTCGTTATCAAGCTTTGCTCACTTTGCTTGAAAAGCATGATAAAGAACATGTGTTTCTTAATTTGGTGGAAACCGGTGTGTTTGGCAAAATTTACTCTATCTTTTTGCCGATTTCCGATGAACTCGTTCAAGGCAGAGAAAATTTAACGGCAAAAGAGAATCAGAGCGCATTCTCGGCTCTCAGCTCGGTAATGAATGTGTCAAATGCCAGAGAGGCTTCTTTCAACGAACCGGAGACTTTTAAAGCTCTTGATCGGAAAAATGCCTTTAATCAAGAGAAAAATCAGCCTCAAGCCAATAATGTGCAAAATGATGAAAAAGTTAAAAAGACTTCTTCAAAGTTCTCTCTCTTTAAAAAGAAAAAGAAGGATTATGAGGTCGGTGAAGACAGCGAATCGGAAAAAGACGATCCTTTCACCATGGCTCTTGAACGTAGTTTCGGAACCGAAGATCCTGCGACTTTTGATAAAGAGCCCAGATTTGATGCACCGATTGATACGTCATCTCGTTCTTTGTCTCGTAGTGAAAGTGACAGCTCCGCTTTTACTTTCAACTCCGAAAGCTCTAAAGTTGTTTCTTTTGTTGATGCGGCCGCGGTTAATCTTCCGAAATCCATCAAAAATAATGCTAAAGAACCTTGGCATGATGAAGAGCAACTTGATATTGAAGATTTTACAGGTCATCCGCAAGAAAAAAACGATAATTCAGAGAATTTATCCGAAACCGTTGATTTTGATGATACCAGAAAATCTTTAAAAGCTTTACGCCGTGAGTGGGAGAAATTGAAAAATTCGGAAACAAAAAAAGAATCTGCATCTAAAAATTTTGACGAAGGGCAACAACAGTCTTCTGATGATAATCGTTTCTCCTATCCTTTCGGGAGTTGGGTTAATGAAGTCGGAAGCAATAAGTAAACTTCTGCCTTTGATTCTTTTGACTGCCGGCCTGTTTGTCGGCAGTTTTTGTGCGGCAAATGAACCTAAAGTTACAGCCCCGATTTATCCCGTTATTTCTTTATACGACGAGCCAAAATATTCTGCCGATTTTGAAAATTTTGAATATGTTAACTCGCATGCGCCGAAAGGCGGTCGGGTCGTCTTTCCTTCCTATGGCGGGTTTGACAGTTTTAATCCTTTTATTTTTAAGGGAAATGCCGCTACCGAAGTTGCGGCTTTGACTTTGGATACACTCGGGGTTACTCCGGCCGATGATCCGGCTTCCGTTTATCCTCTTATTGCCAAAGCGTTTGAACTACCTAAAGACAAATCTTTTATCGGGTTTATCCTTGATGAAAAGGCTCAATTCTCTGATGGGTCTCCCATTTTGGCCGATGATGTGATTTTTTCTTTTAATGCACTTATTCAAAAGGGCGCGCCGATTTATAAGGTTTATTACGCAGATGTCGCGAGGGTCGAAAAAATTTCGCCTCGTCATGTGCGCTTTTATTTTAAGCCGAAAGCGCAAAACAAAGAACTTCCATTGATTTTAGCCCAACTTTCCATATTTTCCGCAAAAGACTGGGAAAACAAAGATTTTAGTACTCCGACACTCGCTCCTTTTTTGGGCAGCGGGCCTTACCTTGTCGATAAATTTCAGGCCGGAAAGTCCATTTCTTTTAAAAGGAATCCTAATTATTGGGCCAAAGACAAGCCGACGCGTAAAGGTCTATTTAATTTTGATGAAGTTGTTTATGATTACTATCAAGATACTACCGTTACTCTGCAAGCCCTGTTTTCCGGAAATATTGATGTCAGAGAAGAGTATATCGCAAAAATCTGGGTTACCGGCTATGATAATGATGTCGTGAACAGCGGCAAAGTTCTTAAAGATGAAATTTTACATAATAACCCTGCAAATTTGCAGATGTTTGCTTTCAATTTACGCAAAGATAAATTTAAGGATAAACGCGTGCGGCAGGCAATCGGGCTTGCTTTTGATTTTGACTGGGCTAATAAAAAACTTTTTTATTCTCAATATGCCAGAATTTACAGCTATTTTACTAATACGGGAATGGAAGCAACCTCTCTCCCTAAAGGAAAAGAGCTTGCCATCTTAAAAAAATATAAAAGCGAGCTGCCCGATGAAATTTTTAGTCAAGCTCCGTCTCTGCCACAACACAAAAATCATCTGGAAACCAGAGAAAACCTCAAAAAAGCCGTGAAACTTCTGCAAGAGGCCGGTTATGGCTTTGTTGAGGGAAAAATGACTAATCTCAAAACCGGTGAAGCCTTACGGTTTGAAATTTTTGACAACTCGGCAAACGGTTCTTCTTTTACGCGCGTTATGCTGCCGTTTATTAAAAACCTCAAAAAAATCGGAATCGAGGCTCAATTTCGTACCGTGGAAGTCAATATTTATAAAAACCGTTTGGACAATTTTGATTTTGATGTCGCCATTATTGCTCTTTCTACCCCCAGACTTCCGGGGAATGAACAAAAAGAGCTGTGGGGGTCGCAATCAGCTTTGATTAACGGTTCTTATAACATTATGGGAATCCAAAACAAAGTGGTCGACGAACTTGTTGACGGGCTTATTAAGGCTCAGAAAAAAGATGATTATCAAGCTTATGTCAGAGCCTTGGACCGTGTTCTACTCAACGAAAATTATATGATTCCGCAATGGTTTGCTCCGGCGTCCCGCGTTGCATACCAAAACAAATTTGAACATCCTGCTAATAAGTCAAAGGTCGGATTTCAGCCGTTTAGCTGGTGGGTTAAGGAGGAATTCTTAAAATGAGAAATTATATATTGAAACGAATTTTATTAATTCCTCTCACATTGTTCGGAATTTTATGCATTAATTTTTTCATTATTCAGATGGCTCCGGGAGGACCGGTTGAATATATGTTGGCTAAATACCGCGGAATGAATGTCGATGCGACTTCTTCCTTGACTTCTACCTCGCAAATGAACGCGTCTCAGCACAGCGAATCGTCTTATCAAGGGGCGCAGGGCGTGCCGGATTATTTGGTGGAAGAACTCAAAAAGCAATTTGGTTTTGATAAACCCATTTATGTGCGTTTTCTTAAGATGATTAAAGATTATGCCTTATTTGATTTCGGGAAAAGCTATTATAAAGACAAAACCGTTTCTCAATTGATTTGGGAGAGGCTGCCGGTTTCTATTTCTTTAGGCCTATGGTCGACTTTGATTATTTATCTTGTCTCAATTCCGCTCGGAGTTAAAAAAGCCGTGCGCGACGGGTCGAGTTTTGATGTGTGGACTTCTTTTATTGTGGTTCTCGGTTCTTCTATTCCGGTATTTTTGTTTGCCGTGTTTTTGATTGTCTTTTTTGCCGGTGGAACTTATTTTCAATGGTTTCCTTTACGCGGGCTTACTTCTTCAAATTGGGAAGAACTCTCTTGGGGCGGAAAAATTATTGACTATTTTTGGCATATTACACTCCCCGTGCTAACCATGGTTATCGGTGGGTTTGCATCGCTTACAATGCTGACTAAAAACTCTTTTGTTGATGAACTTTCCAAGCCCTATGTCTTAACCGCAAAAGCTAAAGGTCTTAAAGAAAATCAGGTTTTATACGGGCATGTTTTTAGAAATGCCATGTTGATTGTGATTGCCGGTTTTCCATCCATGCTTATTAAAATGCTCTTCACGGGCTCTTTGTTAATTGAGGTGATTTTTTCTCTTAACGGGCTTGGCTTGCTCGGCTATGAGGCAATTATGACGCGCGATTATCCGGTGATTTTCGGTACTCTTTATATTTTTGCGCTTATCGGGCTTGTGTTGAAACTCATCAGCGACATTACCTATTCTCTGGTTGACCCAAGAATTAATTTTGAGGCTATTTAGCCACAAAAAAAGAGATTGCAAGACACAATCTCTTTCTTTTAATACCATAACTTTTACGGTTCTAGCCAATCTATTAACTATGCACGGCGGCGGTCGTTTAATTTGTCTTCTATCATTAGCTGAAGGGTTGTGTCGATTTGCGGTCTCTCCCTCACTACTTGCTTTGAACCTCCATTAAAGTTAATTTGCTTCATCAACTCGGGGTTGGCTTGCAACAGGCTCAGCTTTTGTTGTTCTAATGCCTGCTCAATAAGTTTGTTTTGCATTTGCAGAAGTTCCATTATTTGCGGGTTTAATAACTGAATACTCTCCGTGGTTTGCAAACCAAGACGCGCCAAGTCATTTTGAAAAGCTTGGTGTTGCTGTTCAAAGGACTCTTTTTCCATATGCCTTTTCTTTACATCGCGGAATATCTCAAATGTTCCCATCCCTTCTATCTTATAGTTCCTTTGATTATATATTCGCTCTGCGCTAAATGCGTGCAACATATTTTCGGGGTCAATATGCGGAATGTTAAAGTGAATATTGTTGCTGTCATATATCATTATATTATCGCGAAAATATTCATAAGTATGTTTCTTTTGGCGGTATTTGTTTATGCCGGCATAGCTGTATGCGATATCCACCAAATCTTTCGTGAACCCCTCTCTGGATAATATCGGCAAGTTCTTTTCGTTTGCATGTGGCTGATAGGCTGCTTGTAAAATTGACAGCTGACGCAACTTCACTAATTCGGCAAACTGCTCTTCCTTAAACGGAACGTTGGATGATAAGCCGTCACGACCGGCTTTATCAACCATTTGCATCATTTTATCATGTAAAATTTGGGTTAGCATTTTCTTCTCTGTCCCATTTGCTTTTTTAATTTTGGGACAAATATAGCATATTTTTAGTCTAAAAACAAGCCCTTTTTTATTTAAAATTTTCGATTATCGGCTTAAATTCACTAATTAGCCGACGATAAATTTCTTGCTTGAAATAAATTACATGTTTGTCCGAATTTTCTATCTTGTCCCAGCGCCAATTCTTAAACTCCGGCTCCTCTGTCGCCAAATTTATTTCGCTGTCTTCTCCATCAAACAAAAACAGACACCAATATTGCTCTTGCCCGTCGGTTTTTATTCCTCTTTGGGCAAATTTTGCTTTTATTTCTTCCGGAAATTCTTCAATTATGCTGTGGGGCATTTGTGCAATAAAACGAACGCTCGTGATTGAGGTTTCTTCCCTTAACTCTCGCCGAGCCGCTTCTTGCGGGGTTTCCCCTTCTTCAATCCCTCCCTGCGGAAACTGCCAACTCATCCCCTCTTCACCTATTAGTCTTTCACACATTAAAACTAACTTGTCTTTATTAAAAACTACTATTCCGGCATTGGGACGATATTTTTTCATCTTCTCTTTCCTGCTACTCGACAACTATCGCTGAAATCGGAACCAATGCAAACGGGCGTTCGATTTCCGTTATATTTTGCTCTTTCATTTGTTCATAGGTTAATTGCGGCGAAAAAGTTTTGACCCATTCGTTAAGAGCCTTTATCGCTGAGGCCTTTAAACCACTCACGATTAAAACACTACCTTGCTTTTGCGCAATTTCTTCCGCCTCGGAGAGTTTTTGGGCTATCTCCTGCGGCGTATATTCCTCTATGATGATGTCGGATTTGCGCCGCGCCAAACCTGTTACTGCTATGTTGTTTAACTCATTTTCTCCGGTCGCATCTATCATTAAAAGTCCCATTTTGCTTACCCTGTCAAGCAAATCCGATAAACCCTCCTCGACATCGTCGCTGACAATGCCTTCGCTAACCACTACTCCTCCGTTCGGCATTGACGCTGCTATGCTCTTATAAAGTCTCAAAATATTTTCTTCATGGCTGACGTTTAAACTCAATGACAATGGGCCGTTGTCTGATTTTAACATATCTTTGGGAGATAAAAGCAAGTCGGCATAGGTCTCGTGCCCTAGAAGACGCGCGTTTTTTATTAATGCTACATTCTCCTCCCCGTATGGTGAAAAAGAAAATGCAACTTCTTTGGGGAGCTTAGTCATGATTTCTTGTGATAATCGCCGATTTAGCCCTAATCCCGTGATGATTATGGATACACGATAAAAATTCGGCTGTACTTTCGGATGTTCTTGCGCAAACACTATCCATGGCTTTTGTCCGTTGCTGCCTATCTTGGGTAGTACCTGCCCTTGCACCTCTTGCTCGTAATTCGAATTTCGCTCCGCTTCGGCTAATGGTGCATAACCACTAAAGTCTGACAACTTCGGTATTGCGGGCGTTTCTTTCATCAGTTGTTTTAAAAATTCTTCCTTGCTTTGTTTTATTTTTTGTTCTACGGGCAACTGCTCTTCAATCGCCTTGGGTGTTTCTTCGGATTTTACAATACGCAAACCATCCGGCAAAGTTATTACGAATTTCGGCGACTTGTTTTTGGTATCAAACAATATCCTATCAATTTTTGTTTTATATTCCGGTTCACTCGACTTGTCGGCAAAGAAATACCCCGTTCCGCCCAAAACTGAAATCAGCAACAATAGTCCTGCTATTCCTATGAGTTTATATTTCAAGCCTTTTTTCACGTCTCATCACCTTTATTTGCTCGTTTCCCCTTGCTGATATAATCCCAAAGCGCGAACTAAATCCAATGCGCGCGAAAGTTGGTAGTCTTTAGCCAATTCTTCTTTTTCTTTTTTATCCGCGGCTAACTTTTTGGCATCTTTTTTATCTTCGCTGTCATTTTTGAGTGCGTTTTGATATTCTCCTTCGCTTAACTCAAACGGGCTCTCTATTTCTTCTACCTTTGAGGGTTTGACTATAACATCAGGCACAATCCCTTTGAGCTGTATTGAACGACCCGACGGCGTATAATATCGTGCCGTGGTTAAGCGCATTGCTCCATTATTATTTAACGGAATAATGGTTTGTACAGAACCCTTGCCAAATGTTTTTTCGCCTAAAATTATCGCTCTCTTGTGGTCTTGCAACGCGCCGGCAACAATCTCAGAGGCCGAGGCCGAACCATCGTTTACCAATACGACTATCGGCATGCCGTCGGTTATGTCTCCGGGTTTGGCCGTGTATTTGACCGTATCTTCTTCATTGCGTGAGCGGGTCGATACGATTTCGCCTTTTTCCAAAAACAAATCCGAAACATTAACCGCTTGGTCTAACAAACCTCCAGGGTTGTTGCGCACATCTATAACTATACCCTTTAGGTCTTTGTATTTCTTTTTTGCCTCTTTTACCGCTTTGGTTATGTTGCTGTCAACATCCTCGCTGAATGAGGTTATGCGGATATATAACACATCATCACCTTTGATTGAGCTCTTTACCGACTGTATTTTGATTTCTTCTCTCTTTATGGTTACATCAAAGGGTTTTTCATTAAAACGGCGAATCGTTAATTTGACTTTTGTGCCGACTTTGCCGCGCATTTTATCCACCGCATCATTCAAACTCATTCCGATAACCGACTCTCCGTCGATGTTTACGATATAGTCTCCGGGTTTTAATCCTGCCTTGTAGGCCGGTGTGTCATCCATCGGGGAAATAACTTTTACCACACCGCTTTCCATGGTTACTTCTATACCCAATCCGCCAAATTTTCCTTTGGTTTGTTCACTCATGTATTTGAAGTCTTTGCCATCCATATAGCTTGAGTGCGGGTCTAATGATGTTAACATGCCGTTGATGGCCGCTTCTATCAACTGCTTATCACTTACTTCTTCTACATATGAGCTCTTGGCTCGCTCCATCACATCTCCGAACAGATTCAATAACTCATAGGTATCAACATTTTCTTCAACGGCTTTTTTATCTGTTTTTGCGGCATATACAGCGGTTGAAAAAAGCAACATCGCGCTTAATGATAAAGAAAAAAGTGATTTTTTGTTCAACATTATGATTCATTCCCATTTTTTAATTTAGTGTTTTAGCCAGATTAGCGGATTAATCGGATGATTGTCTTTTCGGATTTCGACATACAACTTCGGGGTATCCGAATCTGACATTTGTCCGATTGGTTCTCCGGCCAACAAAAGTTGACCTAATTCGCAATCTATACTCTCAAGTCCGGCCATGAGACTCAGATAGCCGCGGCCGTGCTCTATAATAATTAAGTTTCCATAGCCTCTGAACGGACCGGCAAATATTACATTGCCGTCAAACGGCGAGATTACTTGTGCCAAGGGTCTTGTGGCAATTGTTATTCCTTTTGAGGATACGCCCTTCGAGGTTTCTTCTCCATAACGCGTGATTATACTCCCTCGTGCAGGCAGCGGAAGTTTGCCTTTGGCCTTGATAAAACCTTCTCCCAGTTCCTTTATAGACTGCGGTTTCAATTTTATCAAGTCAGCTCTTTGTTTTTCCTCTTCTTTTTTACGCCTTTGTTCCTCAGCCAGACGTTTGCGTTCCGCCTCTTGCTCACGCTTTTGTTTTGCCAAACGTTCTTTTTCCAATTTATCAAGCAAATCTCTTAAATCTTGCGCTTGCGCCGCTAATTCATTAACCTTTTTCTTGGCGGCCTCCGACTGGCTCTCGATGTTTTGCCGCAACGCCGTTTTGCGCTTCATTAAAGACTTTAGCTCGGCATGCTCTTTTTCCAAATTTTGTTTTTCTTTGGTGATTTTTTGAACCTGTGTCTCCGCCTGTTTCTTTTGGATTTGAATTTTATCTAATTTTTCTTTTATCGCGGCGGCTTTTTCTTCCAACTGAGGAACAGTCTCACGCAAAAGCATGGCAGAACGTATAATCTCAACCGGTGTTAACGGCTGCACAAATAATGATTCCGTCGGTTTTAAGGCTAAATTCTGCAATGCGGAAAGTGTGCGAATCAGATTTTCATCCTCTTTGCTAAAATCTTCTTCCGCTACTTTCAACTCTTCTTTGATTTGAGCCAACTTGGCTTCCATCTCGGATAATTTATCTTCGTTATTTTGGATTACGCGTGCATACTTGACTATGCTTGAGCTTATCTCTTTAACTTCGGCTTTGATTTTGGCGGCCTTTTGTGCCAACTCATCGCTTTTGGCCTTTTGCTCCGCCACTTGCTTTTCCATTTTAGCCAATTCGGACTTTGAGACATCCGCCGCCGACAAGGGCTGTGCCGAGAACAGAATCATTCCCAGCGCAGCCACAAATATTTTGTCAGTCATGCGGATTTTCATTCGCTTATCAGTCCTTAATCAGCAATGAATGTCCCGTCATTTCTTTTGGCTGTTCTATTCCCAGCAAGTCAAGCAATGTCGGAGAGACATCTGCCAAGCGGCCGTCTTTCAGCCCCTTAATTGCAGGGGTTTCGGCATTAACCAATACGGCTCTCACTTTGCCTATCGTGTGGGCGGTATATGGCGCGCCCGTTATTTCATCTACCATCTTCTCACAGTTACCATGGTCGGCCGTTACAAACAAGGCTCCGCCCACTTTTTTTATCGCATCTACGACTTTGCCCAGACATTCATCTACCGCCGCTACCGCTTTTAAGGCTGCTTCCATTATACCGGTGTGTCCTACCATATCTCCGTTGGCAAAGTTGCAGATTATTACATCAAACCTTTGATTTTCTATCGCATCAACCAGTTTTTCGGTTACTTCATATACCGACATTTCCGGTTTGAGGTCGTAGGTGGCTACTTTGGGGGATGGTATCAAAATACGTTCTTCGCCCTGAAACTCTTTTTCCTCTCCTCCGTTAAAGAAAAACGTTACATGCGCATATTTTTCGGTTTCGGCAATGCGGAGTTGGCTTAGCCCATGTTCGGAAACAACTTCGCCAAAAATTTTGGTTAATGCTTCTGCTTCAAAAATTGTTTTCATAAAACGGCGGTGATCTGCCGAATATTCCGTCATTCCGACGCATTCGGAAAAGTTAACAACTTTTTTGCGGGCGAATCCGTTAAATTCTTTATCGCCCAATGCATATAAAATTTCTCTGGCTCGGTCGGCGCGGAAATTACACATCAAAACAACATCTCCGTCTTGTGCGCCGGCATAATCTCCTATTACGCAGGGAACAACAAATTCGTCGTTGACATTTTCTTTATACGAGGCGGAAATCGCTTCTTCAGCTGTTTGTGCATGTTTGCCTTCTGCCGAAACAATTGCATTATACGCCGCTTCTACGCGGTCCCAACGTTTGTCTCTGTCCATAGCATAGAATCGGCCGGCAATCGTGGCTATTTTTACATTTGGGCATGCGGCAACTTCCCGCTCAAAATCTTTAACATATCCGGCGGCGGAGGTCGGCGGCGTATCTCTACCATCCAAAAACGCATGAACTTTCACCTTAACGCCATTCTCTGATAAAATTTTGCACATGGCGACAATGTGGTCTTGTGATGAGTGGACACCTCCGGGGGACATCAACCCCATTACATGACAGGTCTTACGGTTTGACTGCAAAAGTTTTATCATATCCGCAAAAACAGGTATCGACTTAACCGTTCCGTCTTCAATCGCTTTATCAATTCTCGGCAAATCCTGCATGACAACACGGCCGGCTCCCAAATTCATGTGTCCGACCTCGGAATTGCCCATTTGCCCCTTAGGTAAGCCTACATCTAAGCCCGATGTTTCTACAAAGCACGTCGGGTATTCCGAAATCAATTTATGCCATACCGGCGTGTGTCCCATTTCAATCGCATTGTCTTTGGTGATTTTTTCTCGATAGCCCCAGCCATCCAAGACCAGAAGCATTACTGGTTTTTGTCTCATTTTGTTTTCCTTTTATTTGCTATTTTTCAATCCAAATTTATTGTTCGTTATTATATATAATATTTTCAAACATAAAAGCACTATTTTTTAAAAATTCTCAGTTGTTTGAGGCCAGCATTAATTGTTTCCATATTCGTGCCGGAAGTGATGAGCCCGTTATGCCTTTCATCGGGGAATTGTCATCATTGCCTACCCAGACAACCGCAACATATTTGTCCGTAAATCCGGCAAACCATGCATCTCGGTAGTCTTGGGTTGTTCCTGTTTTTCCGGCCGCAAAAAACGGCAATTTTGCCGACTTGCCGGTTCCATAATTTATGACATCCGACATCATATCGGTTAACCTATCTACCGCTCCCTCTTCCAATATGCGCTCCGGTTCATCCGGTGTACGCATGTATAGTTGGAATCCATCTCGGGTATAAATTTCTTCTATTGCGTGCGGCCAAACCGCATATCCCCCGTTGGCGATTGACGCATATGCCACCGCCATGTCCAAAACCTTAACCTCAAATGTTCCCAAGGCCATAGACGGGGTATTTTCTATCGGCGTCGTTATGCCCATGCGGCGCGCTAATTTGATGATTTTTCCGCGCCCTACCGCATTAGCCAAATTTATGCTTGCAAGATTATAGGAATTTGCCAAGGCCTGACGGAGCGTTACCGTGCCATGATAAAGTTTATCATAATTCTCCGGTTTCCAGCCTCTGATGTTTATCGGTGTATCATTTACCTCATCATCCGGCGTAAAACCATTTTCAAGTGCCGTTAAATATACAAAAGGCTTAAAAGACGAACCGGGTTGGCGCATTGCCTGAACGGCTCTGTTAAACTGGCTCTTGTTATAGTTTATTCCGCCGACCATTGCTTTAACCGCTCCTTGCTTATCCAAAACGACTATTGCCCCTTGGGTTACATTGCGCGCCTCGGCTGATTTTAGCGAATCCGATAATATCTTTTCGGCTGCCTGCTGCAAATCTTGGTCTAACGTTGTGGCTACATATATATCGTCTTCTCGTTCACCGATATAGTCGTTAACATCCGCATATACCCAATCCGCAAAATGGCGGCCGCCGCCTACTTTATAATTTTTCTCCGGTCCTATACGCATTTTGAGTGCATTTTCTCTTTGAAAATCGCTTATTTTATCATTTTTTACCATATTATCCAGAACAACGGCCGCTCTTTCTTTCGCTCGGTTTACATCCGCTATCGGATTATAGCGCGACGGTGCTTTTAGCATTCCCGCAATTATCGCCGCTTCAAGCATGTTCATGTCGCGGGAGGATTTTTGAAAATATTTTTGCGAGGCCGCCTCTATCCCATATGTCCCAGACCCTAAATATACTCTGTTCAAGTAAAGGCTCAAAATCTGTTCCTTGGTTAATTTTGATTCCAGCCAGAACGCTAAAAGCAACTCTTGTACTTTGCGTTTTATTGTTTTATTTGCCGTCAAAAACAAATTTTTAGCAACTTGTTGGGTTATGGTTGAACCGCCCTGCACATAACGGCGATGCCATAAATTGACCGCCATAGCCCGACTGAAACTGATTATATCAAATCCAAAATGCTCGTAAAAACGACGGTCTTCGGTTGATAGAATGGCGTCTATCACATAAGGTGGCAGTTCATCGGCTCGAACAATTTCGGAATAGACGCTTCCGAAGCTATGTATGTCGTTGCCGTTTTCGGCTATGATGACCGTTGAAGGCTGGCGCGTGCGTTCTATTGCCTTATTGATATCGGGCATGGTTATGATGCACCACAAAATCCACAAGCCGAAAGTTATCACCAATCCCAAAAGAAATTTGTAGCGTAGCGGTATTTTCCTAATCCTTTGTTTTGAGCCTCTTTTTTTGCTCCTTTTTGCTGTTTTGGAAGACTTTGTTTTTTTCGGCATGGCTTTTTCCTTGTCAGAAACGTGAATTTATTGTACTCATGTTAACAGAAATAAGTTAAGGAAAATTTTATGACTTTACTCACTGCAAATATTGATGACAACACTTTTGCCAAGCTCAAAAAAATCGCAAGCGACAACGGCATTAGTATGGAAGAATGCATCTTGTTGGCCGCTAAAGAGTATGTCGTTAATTATGAAGATAATTTTGTTACGGACTTGAATGCCGTTAATTTGCAAGAGCGTTCCTTTTTCTTTGGTGCCGGTGAATAACGTTTTTCTATAATTTTTTTTATTTTGTGTGGTGCTTATGACTAAAAAAGTTTGTTTAGTTGACGGGTCGGGCTATATTTTTCGTGCTTTTTACGGGCTGCCCGATATGGCCGCTCCAGACGGGACGCCGGTTAATGCCGTGTATGGTTTCAGCAATATGTTTTTGAAACTCACCGCTAATATCCCTTGCGATTACTGCTTGGTACTTTTTGATGCAAAACGCAAAAATTTTCGTAATGATTTTTTTCCTGAATACAAAGGTACACGCAAAGAAATTCCCGAAAATCTTATTCCTCAATTTTCGATTATTCGCGAGGCTGTCGATGTTATGAACCTCAACTATTTGGAAATGGATGGTTATGAGGCTGATGATTTGATTGCGACTTATGCCGCTTTGGCTCGGAAAAAAGGTTATGATGTTGTGGTGGTCTCCGCCGATAAAGACCTTATGCAGCTTATTCGCCCAGGGGTCGAATATTATGACCCGATGAAAGGCAAGTTTTTTACGCCTGATGATGTGAAAGAAAAATTCGGCGTATTGCCCGACAAGGTGGTTGATGTACAGGCTCTGGCAGGTGATAGCATTGACAATGTTCCGGGGGTTCCGGGGATTGGCTTGAAAACCGCCGCCGAACTCGTTAATCAATTCGGCTCCCTTGGTGAAGTACTGAACCATGCATCCGAAATTAAACAAACAAAACGCAGGGAAAATCTTATAAATTACCGCGAAAACGCCGAAGTTTCTTTGAAGTTGGTTACGCTTAAAGATGATGTGCCGGTTGAACACGATATTGAAGAATATCATTGTCGTAAGCCAAAACTCGAATCCTTGATTGCTTTTGCCGACAAATATGCTTTTCAATCATTAAAACCAAGATTTCAGGTTTGGGTGGAAGTGCGCGGAAAATGTGTGGACGAGACAGAGGCCGCTTCTGCCGAAAATGATGCTCAAACTCAAGAGCCTCAAGATGAAGTCATTACCGCGTTACAAAATGCCAAACCTCATTATGAACTAATTCAAGATGAAAAAACTCTGGCAAAATGGGCGAATATGATTCAAGAAAAAGGCGTGTTTGCTTTTGATACGGAGACGACCGGTCTTGACCCTTTCTTTGATAAAATCGTCGGTCTGTCTTTAGCTGTTGATGCGGGAATCGCCGCCTATTTGCCGATTGCCCACAAAAGTAAAACTCAAGACTTGTTCGGCAACTCTTCTGATGATATTATTCAACTTTCTCCCGAAATTATTAAAAAATATCTCAAACCCTTGATGGAAAGCCGTTTGATTTTGAAAATCGGACACAATATCAAATTTGATATGCACTTTTTATCCCAGATTTTGGGCGAAGATACCGAATTTTTCCCGATTGATGATACCGCCGTTATGTCTTATGTTTTGGATTCAACTAACCACGGGCATAGTCTTGACGAACTCTCCGAGCTGTTTATTAAACACAAGATGATTTCTTATGAAGAAGTTTGCGGCAGCGGCAAAAATAAAATTACTTTTGATGAGGTTCCTTTGCCTCAAGCACTAGAATATGCCGCCGAAGATGCCGATATTACATGGCGTTTGTTGCAAATTTTTAAGCCGCGGCTTGCGCGCGAAAAAAAGCTGTTTATTTATGAACAAATCGAGCGGCCGCTTATTAATGTTTTGAAATTAATGGAAGACAACGGGGCTTTGGTTGATGCTCAGGCTCTTAAAAACCTTAGCATTGAATTTGATAAAAATCTTCAAGAAATAGAATCTGAAATTTATCAGATTGCCGGTGAAGAATTTAATCTCGGTTCGCCTAAGCAAATCGGTTATATTCTGTTTGAAAAAAACGGTATCAAAGGCAAAAAAACCGCTACAGGGGCTTGGCAAACCGGTGCCGAAGTGTTGGAAAAATTGGCAGATGAGGGAAATGTTCTTGCGCAAAAAATTTTGGACTGGCGCGCCTTTGCCAAGCTTAAAAGTACTTATACCGACTCTCTTTTGGAACTCTTGGATAAAAACAGCCGCGTTCATACCACTTTTTCTCAAACCGTTACGAATACCGGTCGGTTGGCTTCTTCGAATCCTAACCTGCAAAATATTCCCATTCGCAGTGATGAAGGTAAAAAAATTCGTTCCTGTTTTGTTGCGCCTAAAGGATATAAAATTATTTCTTCCGACTATTCTCAAGTCGAACTCCGTCTTATGGCAAGCGTGGCAGATGTTAAAGCCCTTAAGGAGGCGTTTGCTCATGGCGCGGATATTCACGCCGCAACTGCCGCGAGAGTTTTCGGTGTGCCGCAAAATGAGGTCGATGCCAATATGCGCAGACACGCCAAAGCCATTAATTTCGGAATCATTTATGGTATTTCTCAATATGGATTGGCTAAACAAATCGGCGTTTCTAACGAGGAGGCTAAAGCTTATATTGATGCTTATTTCCGCGAAATGCCAGAAATCAGAAAATTTATGAGCGAGACTATTGCTTTTGCCCATGAGCACGGTTTTGTTTTAACCCCTTTCGGGCGGAAATGTGCAACTTTCGGAATTAATGATGATAACAAGCGAATTGTCGCCAATGCCGAACGTGCCGCGATAAATGCTCCTATTCAAGGCGGAGCGGCCGATATTATCAAAATTGCCATGAACAAGGTTTTGCTTGCGTTGGAAAAAGAAGCTCTCAAAACCAGAATGCTTATTCAAGTGCATGATGAATTAGTGTTTGAGGCTCCCGAGGAAGAGGTGGAGAAGGCTGCTGCCTTGATTAAAAACGTGATGGAAAATGCCGTTACTTGTGATGTGCCGTTGATTGCCGAAGTGGGAATCGGCAACAACTGGACCGAAGCACATTAAAAAAAATAAACGCAGGATTTTTTGAAACCTGCGTTTTTAGTCGAGCTTTTATTAACGGCTGCCGCGTTCTGCTCGTAAATTAGGCGGTGTTTGCTTGGCCTTATCTGACTTGGTTTGGGGTTGCGGTGATGGTTGGTCTTGGTTTGTTACCTGCAATCTCAATGCTTGCTCTAATGCTGTTTTGGTTTGCGGTGTTAATGTCGACATCCATTCAGGCGTTAATTCCGGCGCACCCGTCATTTTTACCGGTGGTTCATGCGTCAAACAAGCAAGCATCAATTTGGCTTTGAACTCTGCCGATTTTATGTTCCCGAAAGAAATATTCAAACCTTGTTTATGTGCATAATCTGCCAAATTTTCGAATCGTTTGTTATCCGGAACTTGCGGCTTGCCGTCTTTATCTTTTGATGACAAAGACACATTTGTGGCCGATGAGGCTTGAATTTTATCTACTGAGCCGTCTTGATTGGTGATGGTGGCTGAATAGGTTTTGCTTTGCAGGTCTTCTTTATAAACTGCACCCTCTTTTTCTGCCGCGGTTTTGAAAATCTCTCGATAGCCCGTCTTGAATGCTCTTCCAACTCCTGCTTCCGACTGTATTTCTTCCGGCGTATTTTGAACTTGGAGATTATTTAATCGGTCGCGCTTATTTTTGTTTTCCAATTGCAGTTTATTTTCCATATATTCCCGCATCGAATCCATGCATTCATTACAAAAAAGCGGTTTTTGTTTATGTTGACGTCGGTTAAAGGCCTCCTTAGTATAGGCGTATTCATACATCAAGCAATCTGCATCCGTGCAATGCGAACCCAGATTTTCTACCGTATGGGCGCGGTCTTTATGCGTGGCATTGAACGTGTGCCCTAATTCATGTTTGATGATGTCTTTGAAATATTCTTTATTCTTGCCGCACATTCCTGCAGATACGCAAGGGCCTTTTTCATTACTGATTCCATATCCCATTGTGGTCGGCAATGATGTTACGGACACAGCTATGGCATCACTTAACAAAACATAATTCCTGCCGCCGTTTTTGTTCCGTATCCATTGTTGTAAATCTATGCGCCCGTTGCTTTGAGTTTGCTTTATGTCCCAATCTATTGATTCTTTGCGCAAATATCTTCCATCCGGCTGAAGTTCAAACATATTCCATACATCATCGGAACTTACGGAGCGGCTCTTGTTTATTATCTCTTCAACCTCCGCTTTGCTGAAAAAGCTTTTGTTTTCGTTTATTTGAAAATTGTCCTTATATTCGGGAAATAAATCTATAAATTCTTGAACAGCCTCTTTCGTCCAGCTTTTGAACTCTTCATCTACATTCTTATCAAACTCTAAAACCAAAACCTTTTTATTTGCCATTTTTTATTCCCTTTGTTTAATCCGTTTCTTTCAAATTATCATATTTTTTGTTTTTGTCGATAGCTTAGTTTATAAACTTAAGCCGCAGGTCTTACTGTCTGCCTACGGCTCGTTGAAGATACATCTAGGTCGGAAGCTTTTTTGTTGATTCGAGAGAGAGGGAGGACTCCGACCTAAATGTAACCATGCCAAGGAAAGAATTCCGTTTTTTGTGAAGAAAAGTAATTAAGTTAACACCATTTTTTCCCTTAACATATCTAAATATTATCATATTTTTTGATGTTTGTGTGTTAAACTTCTGTTACAATTATTCTCCCCCTCTCTATTCTTAAAAATTATCCCCGTTTTGTGGTATTTTTTTGATTTTGTGCTTGGTTTGTAAATCAAAATGTTGTATATTCTTTGCAGATTAAACGCTTTGTTTGAAAAGGATTTGATAAGATTATGGCTCAAGAATTAACTCAAGAGGAAATTGATAAGGAAGAAAAAGAATACAGTGCTGATTCTATCAAGGTTTTGAAAGGGTTGGACGCCGTGCGCAAACGTCCGGGGATGTATATCGGCGATACCGATGACGGCTCGGGTTTGCACCACATGATTTATGAAGTTCTTGATAATGCCATTGATGAAGCTTTGGCCGGTTATTGTGATAAAACCGAAATTATCCTTAATCCCGATGGGTCTGCAACCATTCGTGATAACGGCCGCGGTATTCCGGTCGATATTCACAAGGAAGAAGGTATTTCTGCCGCTGAGGTGATTATGACCGAGCTCCACTCCGGTGGAAAGTTCGATAACAATTCTTACAAGGTTTCCGGCGGGTTGCACGGTGTGGGCGTTTCCGTGGTTAATGCCTTGTCTACCTGGCTCAAACTCCGTATTTGGCGCAACGGAAAAGAACATTTGGCTACTTTTGCCAACGGAAATGTTACCGAACACCTTAAAGTCGTAGCTGATGCTCCGGGGCAACATGGTACCGAAGTTACGTTCTTGCCCTCGCCTGAGACTTTTACGCAAACCGAATTTAATTTTGAAACGCTGGAACGTGCCATTCGCGAAAAGGCTTTCTTGAACTCCGGCGTCTACCTCAAACTGATTGACAGACGTGGAACTGAGCCCCGTGAGGTTGATTTTCATTATGAAGGCGGCTTGAAGGCTTTTGTCTCTCACATCAACAAATCTAAAGCTCCTTTGCATGAAGAAATTATTTATTTCTCCGGTGAGGCTAATGATATTCAAGTCGAAACCGCTATTCAATGGACCAATGCTTATAACGAAAGCATGCTTTGCTACACAAATAATATTCCGCAAAAAGACGGCGGAACGCACTTGGCCGGTTTTCGCGGCGCTTTAACCCGAACCCTCAACAATTATGTTACCGAAAACGGCTTGCTTAAAAAGGAAAAAGTCGCCCTTACCGGTGATGATATGCGCGAAGGCTTGACTTGTGTGTTGTCGGTTAAAGTGCCTGACCCAAAATTTTCTTCTCAGACCAAGGATAAGCTCGTTTCCTCCGAAGTGCGCCCCGTGGTCGAAAATGTGGTCGGCGACAAGCTCAAGGAATGGCTCGATGAACATCCTAACGAAGCCAGAATTATTGTCGGAAAAATCGTGGAAGCCGCTACGGCGCGTGAAGCTGCCCGCAAAGCGCGCGAACTTACACGCCGCAAAGGTGTGCTTGATGTGGCATCTCTCCCTGGGAAACTTGCCGATTGTTCCGAAAAAGACCCCGCTCTTTCCGAAATATTTATCGTTGAGGGAGATTCCGCTGGCGGTTCCGCAAAACAGGGACGCGACCGGAAAACCCAAGCTATTATGCCTTTGAAAGGAAAAATATTAAACGTGGAGCGTGCGCGTTTTGACAAGATGCTTAATTCGGCCGAAATCGGAACGATTATTACCGCTCTCGGTACGGGAATCGGACGCGATGACTTTAATCCGGACAAGTGCCGCTACCATAAAATCATTATTATGGCCGATGCCGATGTCGATGGCAGCCACATTCGTACCTTACTCCTCACCTTTTTCTATCGTCAAATGCCCGAACTTATCGAGCGCGGCTATGTTTATATTGCCCAACCGCCTCTCTATAAGGTCAAAAAGGGAAACTCCATTCTCTATATCAAAAACGAGAGGGAAATGGAAAACTATCTTAACCGCGGCGGATGCGATGATGCGACTTTGATTAAGGCCGACGGGGAACAGATTGTCGGTGAAGACCTTGTGGCGGCCGTGGAACAAAACCGCAAGGCGCATAGTCTTATTGTTAATTTAAGCAAAAACGTGCCTGAAAAAATCGTGGAACAAATGGCTATTATGGGCGTATTTTCTCCGGCTCTCCGCGCTAACCCCGATGAAATGAAAAATGTTCTCTCCCGTTTGGCGGACAGACTGAATAATCTTGAGGCCGAATATGACAAAGGTTGGACGGTTGAACTTGAAGATAATCATGATATTAAATTTAACCGCACTCTCAGAGGGGTTAAGGAAACGCATATTGTGGAACTCAAGGTTCAAGAAAGTCAAGAAGCGCAGATGATTAATGATATGCACGACTTCTTAAAAGAGAATTTTGATAAGCCCAGCACGCTTGTTTCTAAACAGGGTTTAGACAAGAAGATTATCGGACCGGTCTCTTTGGTTGATGCCATTATTGCCGCCGGAAAGAAGGGAATCACCATTAACCGTTACAAAGGATTGGGCGAAATGAATCCCGAACAGCTTTGGGAAACGACGCTTGACCCAGAGGCTCGCTCCTTGTTGCAAGTTAAAATTAACCAGATTGAAGAAGCTAATGAGACTTTTGCTACCCTTATGGGGGATGTGGTTGAGCCGCGTAAAGAGTTTATTCAAGATAATGCCCTTAATGTGGTGAACTTGGATATCTAGTTTTGTTGCTTGATTAAATAAAGAAAACCTGCTTCTTGTTGAGGGGCAGGTTTTTGGTTATGCTTGATTGACTTATTGCTCTTTGAGCTTGTCAATGTCGGCGGGAAAGGTTATATCCCAAACCGTATTATCGTTGGGGATTTTTATGAGTGTTGTGTAGTCGGTATGCTCTAAAAATGCGCCGCGTACATCCGTGTTTTCCGGAACCAAATCTGCATCCGCAAACAGCGAACGGCTCCAGAGTATGGGGTTTTTCTTGATATTTTTGGATGTGAGCATTATCACTTGCTTTTCTAATTTATTATCAAATTCGGCAATGAGCTTGTTGAGTTCGTTTTCGGTGATGTTGGGCATGTCGGCCGGTAGCAAAATTGCCCCTTGGCAACTATTCGGGACTAAGTTTAAGCCAAGTTTGATTGAGGTTTTGACCCCTGCGCGGTAGTCTGAATTATAGACGACATTGATGTCGACATCTTTTAAGAGTTCTTCCATTACTTCATGCTGGTGGCCGGTGATGAAAAATACCGGCAAGCCCTTGGATTTTAGGGCGGCGTGTACCGCTTTCATAAACAATGGTTCTCCGCCGCAATCCTTCAACAATTTGTTGCATTTGGCGCGGGCGGAACTTCCGGCGGCCAGAATCACTATGGCTATTTGAGAGGCATTTGGGTCCAAAGTTGTTGAAGAGGCGTCGATTAGGCGCGTCTCTTCGGTTTTGGACAAGCTTTGAGCCGGAAACAAGCTTACACATTCATCGGTTTGAAAGTCAAACGCGTTTAATTTTTCGTGTATTATGGCTTTGCAGATATCTTGATAATGCCGCGGCGAATTGTGCTTGGCAAAATTGTAGGGCAAGGCTATTATGCGTGAAGCGCGTTTGGTAGCTATTATTAAGTCCGAACTGTTGATTGAAGGAATGTCAAAGTTGACGATTTTATCTACGAATTTTGACATGGCGGTCGGAATGACATCATCTTTGGTTATGGTTCTGACCGGTGAAATGATAAATATCAGCTCGTAACCGTCGTATTCTGCCGTTTGAATGGCGTCGGCCAAATCTTCAACATCATAAGAAGCCTGATACTCTCCTTCAAAACTCAAATTTAGCGGTTCCAAGGTGCGGATGAGTTCGGTTACTTGTGCCGTGAAATGTTCGGTTTGCTCCATGTTATTTTGCAGGCTGGCGTAAATAAAGGCGGTTTTTTTGGGATAGTCGTGTTGGATACTCAACATCGGCACATTGCCCGAAAGGTGCAAAACCACATTATCTATTGCCGTTTGGGACAAAGCCGGCGTTAAAAGCTCTACCTCGGCTATAATCTCGCCTTTTTTGACCGGATACCATGCCGGAATCGTGTTTAATATCAATTCGTTTTGAATGTGGTTGAACTTGGCTACACGTTCTGATTCTCGCATTAAAATGCCGTCTTGGGTCGCAATGATTTTGCACAAACCGTCATCGCCGATGCAATAGGCGGTATTTTCACCACAGAGGCGGGCGGCTATGATTTCAAGCGCTGTGGCGGAAATGACATCGCCTTCTTCAAAATCTGCGGCTAAAACGGTTTTTAAGCCACAGGATTTGAGCAACTTTATGTCTTCTGCCGTTAGTTGTCTGCCGCGCGGCAATGTGATGCGGCCAAAAGAAAAATCGGCACAGAGATATTTGCCGGTGGCTTCCGAGAGTAGAAAATGCTGGCATTTCATTTTGTATTCCTTTCCCTTTTATTTTTACACGGAAAGGATAAAAAATCGTAAAATTCACATAAAAAAAGAAAGCCCGACCCAAGCGAGCTTTCCTTATTTTTTCCATAGAACGCTACATTGCGTAGTATTCTATGTCGTTCCCGCCGTCAGAAACACGGATGGTAACATTGTTACCAGAGCCGAGTGTGACGACGGTTAATAACAATTCATAATTATACCCATCATATGGGGAACGACTGTTCACCCGATAGATATATTTTTTATTCAAACGGCACGGCATGCGATATGTCGTTCCGTCTGTATAAGAAAGAACCACCTCAGATCCGTAGTTCTTTAGTGTGGCGTTTGACCACTCTAAAGTTCTAACCATATTGTTAGGACGGTTAGAATACAGAACAGAAGTTCCTGCCTTAGTTGTTTCTATCGGCAGTTGGTTCACATAATACTTGTACTTGCGAGTGTAATTCTCGCAGGTTTCCTGCACGCGGTAAACCTTGTGCTGGAAATCGATAAACTCGTTCATCCCGCGTTCCAAAGTTCCGCAAGATGTCATCAAAATTGCCGCTACGGCAATAATGATGAAATTTATATTTCTTTTCATAATAATTAAGTTTTGTATGGTTATTATAACATAATTTGACGGAGTCGGGCAATAAAAAAGCAGGCGGACATATACACCTGCTTTTCCCCTTACTAAATGTGTTGTTTTTTATACAATCTATCGGTGCTATCTGAGATAGTCATCCTCTCGCGATTTGGACATTGCCAGTTTGGAGGTATCATAGTCTTTTGTCTCTTTGGCCTGACGCTTGTCGCTCTCTTTGGCAAAATCTTCCATAGACTGCCCCTCAACTTTTTCAACTGCACTTTTGGGGTCAAAAAAGGCTTCCGCCATGCTGCCGACTTCATGCGCTGCCTCAACTATCTTGCGGCGGACACGGTATCCGCATGATTTTATTTTTTCCTTAAACGAGCTCTTTTCTTTGTTCTTCTCTTGGGTGGACATCTTTCTTTCTCCTCAACAAAATATGTTTTTTCCTTATTATAATATCACAACATTTAAAATTCGTAAAGATTGACATAACCCGCAAAAAAAAGCTTGGAATAAATCCAAGCCTTTTGATAATCCGAAAACGTTGAAAATATTAACGTTTTGAGAATTGATATGAACGACGAGCTTTGGCGCGGCCGTATTTTTTACGTTCAACAACACGGTCATCACGGGTCAAGAAGCCAGCCTTTTTCAAAACAGCTCTTAAATCCGGCTCATATTCGTTCAAGGCAATTGAAATACCGTGCTTGATTGCGCCGGCTTGGCCTGACAAACCACCGCCTTTTACCGTGCATACAACGTCATATTCATTAACACGATTGGTGATTTCAAACGGTTGGGCAATAATCATTTTCAAAACAGGACGTGCAAAATATTCATCCATTGTTTTTTCATTGATGGTGATGTTGCCTTTACCTGGCTTTAACCATACGCGCGCAACAGCGTCTTTTCTTTTACCGGTTGCGTATGCCCGACCCAATTTGTCTTTGTTGGGTTTGCGTACCTTAACTTCTGCAGGAGCAGAAACAGCAGACTTGATGTCTTGTAAAGATTCAATTTTTTCAGCCATTATAATGCGCTCCTCTTGTTCTTGTTATTTAATGCAGCCATATCAATAACAATCGGGTTTTGGGCTGCGTGCGGATTTTCAGAACCGGCATAAACTCTTAATTTGGTCATTTGCTGACGGCCCAACGGATTACGAGAAATCATGCGTTCAACTGCTTTCTCGATTACTCTTTCAGGGAAACGGCCTGCCAAAATCTTCTCAGGCGTGGTTTCTTTGATGCCACCAATCCAACCAGTGTGCTTGAAATATTTTTTATGGGTTAATTTCTTGCCGGTTAATTTTACTTTGTCAGCATTGAGAACGACTACATAGTCGCCGCAATCAAGGTTAGGTACAAAGCAAGGTTTGTGTTTGCCACGGAGAATGCTGGCAACCTTGGCTGCCAAACGTCCCAAGACAACACCCTCTGCATCAACCACATACCACTTTCTCTCAATGTCTGATGGTTTTGTTGCATATGTGTTCATTGTAACTCACTTTTTTGTTATAAGGTTAAATTCAGAGCTTAATATACTTAAAGATTTTGTGTTGTCAATATAAAATTTGCATTATTTTTCAATATTTTATTTTGTGGTATTATAATACCGTTTCTTAAGTCGTTGATTTTGCGTTATTCTATTTAATTTTATGTAAGTTTAATTTTTTGCTTGCAATTGTGGACGAAATGTGCTACATTTGTCTAGAAACTAAAATTTTTATTATATTATGAGCGAAAAAAATAAAAGAGCTGCGTGGATAGTAGCTGTTTGCGCAGCAGTATTTATCATCGTGTTTCTCCTGTTCTTCAAAGGCTGTCAGGGACAGGGAACAAACGAAACAGTAAAGAAAGACACGTTGACAACCGTTACAACGACAAACGTTGTTAACGTATATGAAATGTCTTGCTGCGGCGATTCAACTCGTCGCGATACAACAAGCGTTCGCGGTAACCGCGTGCTTGTCGACTTCGACAAAGGCTATGTGGAAATTTTCAACGAGGATAGCACTTCAACTATCCTGCCACTCGCCGGACGCGAATAATTCTACCGCTACTGCAAAAAAAATACCTCCCCTGTTTGTGAAAACACATTCACGGGAGGTTTTTTTTCCGGTTAATTTTCAGCTTCCGATGCTTTTGCTTTGAGCTCATAAAGCTTTTCGAGTGCCTGTTTGGGCGACAACTCATCCGGATTAAGCTCCCTTAAAGCCTTGATAACCGGAATTTCTTCAAGCTTTTCTTCTTTTTCCTCAACCTTTTTTTGAACAGAGGCAAACAAGGGCAAATCATCTATCATCTTGACCATATATGTACTCTTGTCGCTATGTTCCAGAGAATCCAAAACTTGTTCCGCCCTTTTTAACACAACTTTGGGTAAGCCCGCCAATTTGGCAACGTGGATACCATAAGAACGGTCGGCCGCTCCCTCTATCACCTCATGCAAAAAGACAACATCTCCGTTATATTCCTTAATCTTCATACAATGCAGGGACATATTGTTCAGCTTTGCGCTTAAACCGGTTAATTCATGATAGTGGGTGGCAAACAAAGTGCGGCAGCGGTTGACCTCGTGCAAGTGTTCCACCACAGCCCATGCAATCGACAGTCCGTCAAAAGTGGCCGTTCCACGTCCGATTTCATCCAAAATCACAAAAGAACGCTCGTCCGCCTGATTTAATATTCCCGCCGTTTCAACCATCTCAACCATAAAAGTTGAGCGTCCGCGCGCCAAATCATCCGACGCGCCCACCCTTGAAAACAGCTTGTTTATCACGCCAATCCGCGCCGAATCGCAAGGTACATACGAGCCGATTTGCGCCATAACCGCAATAATGGCATTTTGCCGCAGAAAGGTTGACTTACCCGCCATATTCGGGCCGGTTATCAGCCATATTAACGAATCGTCTTCTCCCAGCGTGCAATCATTGCCGACAAAGGCTGAGCCGTGTTCTTTTTCTATTGACGCCTCAACCACCGGATGACGCCCGTTTTTGATTTCAAAGCGCAGACTCTCATCCACCACGGGGCGGCAATAATTTTTTTCCACCGCCAAATCAGCCAACCCCGCCCCAACATCTAACTCCGCCAGAGCCTTTGAAGTTTTGGAAATATCATCCGCCTCAATCAAAACTCTTGAAACCAAGTCAGCAAAAATTTCTTGTTCCATGGCCAGAGCCTTGTCCGCCGCGCCGCGAATCTTGTTCTCAAGCTCGGTCAACTCAACCGTGGTAAAGCGCGCCGCATTCAGAACCGACTGCCGATGAATAAAATCCGTATTCTCAAGCATTTCGGTCGCGTATTTGCTTTGAACCTCTATAAAGTAGCCTATCACATTATTATATTTAATCTTTAAGTTTGAAATGCCGGTGGATGCGGCATATTTTGACTGCAAGTCAACAATAAGCTTGTGGCTGTCGTCTTTCAACAAACGAATTTCATCCAGCTCGGGTGCATAGCCACTCTTAACAAATCCGCCATCACGCGCAAGTAACGGCAATTCATCAGCTAAGGCGTTTTGCAACTCTGAGACTAAGGTGTCATGATAGCCCAATTCTCCTACCAAAGATTTGAGCGAATCCGGACAATTTTCAAGCATTGAGCTCTCCGGCTCGCCGCACCCTTTTATCAGCAAATTTTTGACTTTCGGCACAATTGCCAAAGCCTCGGCTATGGCCGCCAAATCTCTCGGCCCGCCACGCCCCAAGCTCAAGCGCGATACCGACCTTTCAATATCCGGACAGCCCCGCAAAATTTCTCTGAAATCTTCCCTTACACTTGGATTTTCAATAAAATATTGCACAATATCCAGACGCTGGTTTATTTCCGCTATATCCAGCAACGGCATGGCTATGCGTGAGGCAAGCAATCTACCGGCCGCGCCCGTTATCGTCCTATCCACAACCGATAACAAAGATGAGCCTTTATCCCCCGAAGTCGACTCCAACAACTCCAATGAACGGCGGGTCGCCCCGTCTATTTCCATTACCTTATTTTCATATAGCTTTATCGGTTTTTCTATCCGCGGAAATTTGCCTTTTTGCGTGTTTTCTATATAATCCATTAACACGCCGGCCGCCGTTACTTCTTCCTTGTCAAAAGAGCCGAACGCATCCAGCGTGCTTACCTCAAAAACATCTAACAGCCTTTTGCGGGCGTTTTCCGCATTAAACCTTGCAAGCGGCAAAACCGTCAACTTTTCTCGATACTCGTTAAAAACCTCAAACAAATGCGGGGTTTGCAAATATGCGTCCGCGATAATTATCTCAACCGGAGACAATCTTGCCAAAAGCGAACTAACCACCAATGTTTCCGGCTTGTCTTTTAATGACAAACTTTGGGTGAAAAAGTCTCCCGTTGAAACATCTACCCACGACACGCCCAGCGAATCTACTCTTCCCTTATAAATCGAGAGCATAAAGTTGTTCTTTTTCGAATCGAGCAACGTGTCTTCGGTCAAAGTGCCGGCCGTTACCAGTCTTATAACCTCTCTTCTGACAACCGATTTTGCACCTCTTTTCTTGGCCTCTTTCGGGTCTTCGGTTTGTTCACATATTGCAACCTTGTAGCCTTGCTTTATTAACCTTGCCAGATAACTCTCATAAGCGTGAAACGGAACTCCGCACATCGGAACTTCTTCCCCATCCAGATGCCCCCTTTTGGTTAAAGTGATGTCCAATGCCTTTGATGCCGTTACCGCGTCATCAAAAAACATCTCATAAAAATCACCCATGCGATAAAATAACAGGTAGTCCTTATGTTGATTTTTTATTTCCATATATTGCGCCATCATCGGCGTCATGCTTGTCGGCTTTTTTTCTGTCATATCTCTTCAAAACTTAAACGAATTTAAACTTCTTTTATCTTAAACTATTTTATACTTTAGTCCAGTTCTTTATCTGTTTTATGGTGCTTAAATGAAACTTAAACGTCGCTACAAATGGCTTAATATTGAACGCAACAACAAGTTTGTCAATCGAATCCTTTTTCTTTCAATTCCTTCCGCCTTGGTTTTGTTGGTGCTCGCTATCTTTAATATCGTCTCTCCGCTTATCGCCGTTCTGACTTATGCCGCCATACTCGTCTTTAACAGTGCTTTGCTCCTGCCCATTAATTTTGAATTGCAACAACTCAAAAAATATACTTCTTCCCTTGCCTGCGGAGAGGATTTTGATGAAAAAGATATGCCTATTTCTCCCAAAGAAACTAAAGAAATTATCAAAAGTATTAATGCCATGCACCGCTTTTGGGCGCAAAAAACAGATGACCTCGAAGCTCAAAGTATTTCTGATGCCGCCGTGTTGGATACGCTGCCAGATCCGATTATGATGATTGACCGTGCCGGAAATATTATCGGGGCTAATCTCTCCTCCAGAAATTTGTTCGGGCGCAAAATCACCGATAAAAATATTGAAAAACTTTTTGATTCAAACAACTTTATTGAGGCCGTTAACCGTGTGTTGAAAAAAGAAAGCGAGGCCGAAAACCTGATTTTTTATATTCACAAACCCAAAGAACAAAAGCTTTATGCTCATATTAAACAACTCCCTTGGATTTCTAAGGGGAGAGCTGTTGCTGTCATTTCTCTTTATGATATGACTCGCTCCATGAAAATTGAAAAAATGCAATCAGACTTTGTGGCTAATGCCAGCCATGAACTACGAACGCCGCTTGCCATTATCTCCGGTTTTATCGAAACCCTTCTTACTACCGCAAAAGATGATGCCGCCGCTCGCGAAAATTTTTTGAAAATTATGCAAGACCAAACAGCCTATATGTCCTCTCTTATTGAAAATTTGTTGTCCTTGTCAAGAATCGAGCTCAGTATGGATGATAA
Source organism: uncultured Alphaproteobacteria bacterium (assembly GCA_944390355.1). Classification (GTDB taxonomy): domain Bacteria; phylum Pseudomonadota; class Alphaproteobacteria; order RF32; family CAG-239; genus HGM16780. The sequence continues at coordinate 37,449 of CALXPT010000014.1, forward strand.
ACCTCATGATGTCGTGCATATTGCTAAAATTGTTGATGAGGTTAAACAAGCACTTTCTCTAAAAGCTAAAAGCCGCGATATTTTGATTGTTTCCAAAATTGATGATGATGTTACCGATATTATTGCCGACGGGCAACAAATTAAACAACTTATTCAAAATCTTAGCGATAATGCAATCAAATACGGGTTGAGCCAAAGTGATGTCGCGATTAAGGTTAAAATGGTTGATGATATCCCTGCCTCTAAAAGCCTCAATGTCGCAAGCGGGCCGGCCGTGGCTATCTCCATTACCAACAAAGGACCGAAAATTTCTTCCGAAAATATTGCCAGACTTACCGAACGGTTTTTCAGAATGCAGGAACATAAAGATTTGAATATTAAAGGTACCGGTTTAGGCTTGTCCATCGCTAAGCAAATTATTGTTCGGCACCACGGAAATTTAACGGTTCGCTCCGGAAACTTGAGCGGTACGACCTTTACGGTTTATTTGCCAAAAAACCCGAATCCTTCGCCTAACCTGCAAGATAATTAATCAATGCCTCATAATTGCGGCTATTTAAGTAATTTATCAGCTTGAAGTACACCCCTATTCCTTCCCAGCCACGACTGTTATATGCCAGAATCGAGCCTATCATCCAAAAATTGGCTCCGGGGAGAAACATAAGGCAAAATTTGTAGCCGACTTTGGGCAAATCGGTTTGTTTGTCGTGTATCTGTGAAACAACCGTGTCTATATGATAACCCACAAAGTACCCTAATATGCCGTTCAAAATTAAATTACTCGGGGCAAAATGCGTATAGGTCGAAATACCTATCATACATAAAAAGCAAAACAGCGGAAAAAAATACGGCCCTATCACTATCAGCCAATTTCCTTTGCCTTTGAAACACATGTTTCCTCCCGAATCGTCTTCGGCTATGCTGATTTTGGTTACCTTATGAAATGTCAGCAATGCAAAAAAAGCATGCGTACACTCGTGTGCTATAATTTGCATACCTGCCCGCGATGAACCAGCCATGGTTTTGGAAAAATAAAATATTATAATCCCGACTGCCATTGCCAGATATTTTAGTGTCAGAAAATTAAACGCATAAAACGATTTATATAGCGCTGGCAATGAAAAAAGCATATAAATCGCTGCCGGCCACTTTATTAACTCTATAAATCTATCTATGAATATTCTCATTTACTCTATTCAAAAAAACTAACACTTTATAAATCTTTTTTAGCTATAATGGGATAAAAGTCAATACAGACTTGTATGTCTTGTGATTTTATCTACAATAAAGATTGTTAAGATTCAAGGAGTAAGCATAATATGGCTGAGAATGATGATTTTGAGGTCTTTGATTTTATTATTAACGATGAAGACGAGGTGATGCTCTTGATGTATGTTCGCGACGGCGAACCTAAAGATGCCCGCGTTGTGCTTAATCCTGAAGAGGGTACTGCCGTTTTGTATCGTAACGATGTTGATGAAATACAATTAAGCGATATCGGCGATGATATCTTTGATAGCTTGGCTGAGGCGGATAAGCTGTTGGTATGCGAACTCAGCCGTGATAAAAAAGATGATGATACGGAAATTGTTTATGCCTATGAGGCTGATGTTGAAGATTAATATATTATTTGGACAAAATTATTAAAAGTACTTGTCTTTTAAATTTATTTGTGATAGATAACCTCTTGATAGGTCAGAAAGCATAGGTTTACCATGGTTATTGACGGAAACAATAAAATTCAGAGAAGTATTTTGACAAATAAGTGCTTCTATCAAACTACGGCCCAAATCATGAACGATTTTGAAAAAAAGGGCTATCCTAATTCTGCGGATGAAACCGCTAAGGTTATTGCCGCCTATCATAATATTGTTCAGAAAAAAACACGCAATAATTTCGGCACCGATTATAACGAGGCTTTCAAAAAAATTGATAAAGCCATCGAATCAATGGCGCACAAGGTTTTTTATGACTGTGATTCTCAGTCTTTGGATTTTGCCTACCGCTCTTTTGAGGAATTTGACCACATCAGTGCCATTGTCGGGCGGCGTCATATGGCCAAAAAACACGATGCCGCTTAGGTCTTGAATCCCTTGTCATATTTTCCTGTAAGGGCTTTTGTCAGAGTTTTTCTATTGCCTCGGCTATGGTTGTGGCCGGATTGAGCGTCTTTTGAGGATGAAAATCATATTCTCCCTTTTCCAATAAATTTGCATATCCGCTCTCACACAATGATTTTACAAAACGTCGGTGCTTGGGGGTTAGCCAATTTTTGCCTTGATAAATATATACCGGTTTGCCGCTGCCGCATGCCTCACAACACATTGAAACTGAATCACCGCTGACAATTATATAATCCGATGAGGCTAAATATCCCATATATGGGTTCTGTTCCGTACTTCCCCACAGATATTTGTAGCTGGGAATATCTTTGAGTATTTCCATCATTTGTTTTTCTGCCTGAGCTCCGGTTCTCCGCGAATCCGTTATTAACAGCGAACCACCTATTTTATTATGAAAATGCTTGATATGTTGGGCAAAATCTATCGCATTCTCAAGCGTGAAACCTTTTCCTTTTATTTTTCCGCCAATGATTACTGCCGTCAGAGGCCGTGGCAAATCACTAAATGCATTAAGCCATTCTTGTTTGGCTTGGGCTAATTTTTCTTTGGATATTCGATGCGGCGAACCTGTTGTATAAATAATGTTTGCTCCCGAAATTTTGGCTCGGTCATGCTCCGGTACTGCTATTATATCAAATTCTTGATGTCCGCTGAATCCGGGGTAGAGCAACTGTATTATCTTACATTTGCCGGACGACTGCTTTTTAATCCAGCGCAAAACCGGTGATAATCTCCTGCTTGCCGCCATTGCAATATCCGGATACGGCTGTTTGAGCTTGGTTCTTGATTCTTGCTTTATTCCTATTAAACTCCGACCCTGCAAACAGTTGGGCAGCTTTGAAAATACATTGTATTCAAGTGATTTTTCTTCTATTTCATATTTTTCTTTATCCAAAAAATCGGCAACACCTTTGATTTGATTATTGCTTCCGGCTCGGCTGTCCGTTAGTATCCAAACTTTTTTCTTCATCTTTCTAACTCTATTTTAATTAATTCTCTTTAATATTACATCTATTGTCATTTAACTCAAGGAGAATAATCATGAAATATACCGTTTGTCTGTTGTTTTTAGTCGTTTTATGCTTTTCTCTACCCGTTCAGGCTCAGACTACAGCTAAAAAAGATGCTATTTATTTGGCTACGGTTAAAGCGGTGGCAGATTTCAAAATTAATGATGCCGAAACTTTTGATGATGTCGAAAAACTACGCGAAAACAAACGTTTTCTCAAAGATTTGCAAAATATGGTCAATAAACTCAGCAATGATAAAAACAAAGATGCAAAAAACCGCAAGGTGTTGAAAATTTTGCAACAGGCCGGCGAAGATATCTATAATATTTTGAATTAAACTTTGTTTAATAAAATTATTCTACAATGCAGTTATGGTTTGTAAATCAGCGTGGAGGTCGTGTTATGAAAAAAATTAAAAAAATTGCTTCTGACACTAAATCAGTTCTGGAAGAAATCGAAAAACTCAGGTTATCTTTGTTTAAGGGATTTTCTTTTTCTGAAAATGATGAAACCGATGCTTCCGTTGCTTCAAATTCTTAAAGGGCGTCAAATGCGATTAAATAAAGTTTTTCTTTTGTCTTGTTTAGGCATCATGCTCTCTGCATGCGCCATTGATAATCACCCCAGCGGGGCTGAAATGCGCGCCCAGATGAATGAGACGGAAACTGCGGCTTATCATCAGAAAATCATTAACTGGAAAGAAAAACATAAGATGGTTGGCGGTGAACAACTCGTTCTTGGGCGTAATGTCGAAGTTATTCCCGCCGTTAAAGGCTACAAAGCTCGATTCAAAAAGCCTAAATATCCCGATAAAGCTACCGAAGATGAAATGATGTATGTTCAATACGGTGATGCTTATTCCCGTTTGGTTGAAAATGTCAGCGTGCAGAATATGGATGAAAATCAAGTAACTTACCGTTATCATAATGCCAGAATCGATGAACTAGCCATGCTGGCCGGTATGTATTGTAAAAAACAAAATGACAAATCGGCTATGTTACAGAAAATTACACTCCACAAAAATCAGGTGCGGTTGGCGACTTTTGATTGTATACGCTTGTAACCGCTCTCTAAGTTAACTATATCTTTCCTTAGAATGGGTTGTTTTTTTGTTAGGTTATAAGCTATGAAAGATTTGTATTCTGTTTTAGGTGTTGCTAAAAATGCTTCCGAAAGCGAGATTAAATCCGCTTATCGGAAGCTTGCTCGCAAATATCATCCCGATTTGAATAAAGATAATCCTAATGCGGCGGAAATGTTTAAGGAAATTTCTGCGGCTTATGACATTTTGGGTGATAAAGACAAACGCCAAAAATATGATAATAATGAAATTGATGCCGAGGGAAAACCTACCGGTTTCGGGGCTGGTTTTGGCGGAGCTCAAGGTTTTGGTGACGGTGGGTTTGGCGATGGTGGAAATTTTTATTCTTTTCACAGCAGCGGAAATCCTTTTGGTCGAGGACAATCTCAAGGCGGATTTGATTTTTCTTCTATCTTTGGGGATGATATTTTTTCTTCTTTTGCCGGCGGGCAAAACTTTAGAGGCGGGGCAAGAACTTCCCGCAAAGGAACGGATATTGCCTATAACATGAAAATCAGCTTTTTGGATGCCGCGCTGGGTAGCGAACAACAGGTCTTTATCGGTTCTAAAACCGTTAATGTTAAAGTTCCGGCCGGCTCGGTTGATGGGCAAACCTTGCGCTTAAAAGGTTTGGGAAATGCGGGTGTTAACGGCGGTGCTAACGGCGATGTTCTTATTACGCTTAATGTTTCGTCTCATCCTTATTTTAAAGCCGATGGAAATGATATTTTGCTCGATTTGCCAATTTCGCTCAAAGAAGCTGTGTTAGGCGCAAAAATTACCGTGCCGACTATTAGCGGAAAGGTTAATGTTAAAATCCCACCTTATTCCGACTCTGGCGAAAAACTCCGTTTGAAAGGCAAAGGTATTAAGTCTCAAAATAAAGTCGGCGATGAAATAATTACTCTTAAAGTGATTACTTCCAAAACAAAAAGTTCTGACTTGGAGCGCGTTTTGGAGAATATCACCAATGAAAATGTCAGGAATTTTTAATTCATGCTATTAGACCAACTCAGAGATTTTGAATGGCTCAACGAACCTGCGGAAGTTAATTTTTCTGACGGGGGAATGTCGGTTTTAGCCGTCAAAGGTTCTGATTTTTGGCAAAATAAGACTCGTCGAGTCAAAAAAGACGACGGACATTTTTTCTTTGCTCGTAAATGCGGAAATTTCTCGCTCGTCGTGCAGTGGCATTTTTCACCAATGTGTGATTCACAACAATGCGGGCTTATGGTGCGTTTTGATGAACAAAACTGGGCTAAACTCTCTATCATGACCGATAATCCCGATTTTCCCAAATTAGGCTCTTGTGTCTGTAATAGCGGATATACCGACTGGGCCAGCCAAGCCATTGCCCCTGATATTTGCGATATATGGTTTATGATTAAACGTATTAACGGTGATTATTTGATGTTTTATTCTACGGATGGTCTTTCGTTCCGGCAAATCAGGCTTTTTAATTTTATCAATGAAGATGTCGAGATTAAGGCCGGTGCTTATATCTGTTCCCCAAAGAGCGAGGGCTTTGAAGCTGTTCTTAATAAAATCGATTTTGATTAACGGAGGTGCTTATGCTTAAATTTTTTGCTATTTTAGCGGTTTGTTTGTTTTCTTTAACCCCTGCTTATGCGCAGGAAAATTCTTTGGAGGGTGATGATATGCCAAAATATATTTCTCTGCCTAAACCCAATATTTCTGCCGGTATGCCTTTAATGGAAGCTTTGAACAATCGGAAAACCATAAGGAACTTCAGCGTGCGTAAAATTAACGAACAAAATTTGTCTGAAATTTTGTGGGCGGCTAACGGGATTAACCGTGAGGATGGCAAAAGAACCATCCCGACCGCTCGCGATTCCAGAGACTTGGACGTTTATGTTATTAAACAAGGCGGGGCATATCGCTATAACCCCGGACAAAATTCTTTAGAACTTGTTAATCCCGCTGCTTTGATTTATACCGCGGCTAAGCAAGATTATGTTAAAAATGCCGACATACTCTTGGTTTATGTTTCCAACAACCCAAACCGTGAATACGGAGCCATGCATGCCGGTTCCGCTTATCAAAATGTCGGATTGTATGCCGCCTCAAACGGAATGAGCAACGTTGTGCTCGGTATGATTGACAAAGATATGCTGCACAAAGAACTCCATTTGCAAGATGATGAATACGTTATCATTGCTCAAGCAATGGGCTGGCCCAAAACCGTTAAATAATCAAGAAAATCCCTTTGAGTTCAATTCTCAAAGGGATTTTTTATTATATCTTAAAATATGTACTCTTTTTTCAAATGGTGGAGGTAAGGAGGATCGAACTCCTGACCTAATGATTGCGAACCATTCGCTCTCCCAACTGAGCTATACCCCCAATATGCGCTCTAATCAAAAACCGCCCCTAAGGACGGTATCTAAATTGGTGGAGGTAAGCGGGATCGAACCGCTGACCTTTTGAATGCCATTCAAACGCTCTCCCAACTGAGCTATACCCCCAATCGCTTTTTGCAATATAAAGAAAGTTTTCGGCCTTGTCAAATAAAATTTTTATAAATTTATATACTAAGAATCACCGCTGTGCCGTTTGTGGTGTCCTGTCAAACACCCTTTACTCCATGCCATCAAAACTTCTGTTTCTCCGGTTTGAGGGTTTGGGGTTTCTGCAATGATTTTGAACCCTTTCTTTTGGTAGAATAGCAGCGCAAACGTATTTTGGGCAAAAACTTTTAGTGAAATATAGGCTCGATTGCGGCGTATGTATTGCAACAATTTTGAACCGATATTTTGTTTTTGGTAACTCGGGTGTACAAACATTGTGCCGATTTGATTGCTCTCGTCAATACTTATGAAGCCTTTGATTTTGTGTTTATCTTCAAAAACATAATGTTGTGTTGCAACCAAGTTTTGGGCTTGCGCTGTATTTTGAGGCAAAAGTAAAGTCATAAAATGCCGTGTTGAGCACGAAACCATCTGATAAAGCGTTTCTAAAACTTTGTAATCTTTGGGAATTGCTTTTCTTATCATATAAAACCTCAGATTCTGTGATGTGATGAGAATAAATGATTATGGTTAAAGAAGCCTAAACTTTTTTGAGAAAGTTTGTGTTGACAAAAATGTCAAATGATTATAGTTTGGAGTAAAATTTTATTATTATTAATCATTAAAACATATTGCGTATGAAAATTATTATCATTACGGTTATCATCATCGCGGTGGTGATATTAGGCGGAAGGTGGTATTTACACTGGCTTAAAAAATGTTATGACCGAAAGCAAAAGCAATGCCGTGAACAAGAAACCTTTATTTTTGATAAACTTTATCAAGGAGAAAACCTTTCCAAAACTTATGACAGATTGCGGAACAGTGCTAAAAAAACTATAATAGTATTGGTAGCCTGTATATTGGTTTTAGGCTGCGGTGCTTATTTTGTTGATGCTAGCTATAAACAATGGAGCGCGGACTTCAAACAATGGAAAGTTGAACGTGCTGAACGAAAAGCCCAAGCAGAACTTCAGAAACAAAAAGAAAAACGCCTTGAGGCTGAACGTAAGGCCGAGGAAGCTCGAAAACGGCAAGAAAGACGCCTTGAGGCCGAACGTAAGGCTGAGGAAGCTCGAAAACAACAAGAGATAGCAAGTTTGAAAGCGGAACAGTTTCAAAAGCTACAAAATCAGAATATTGTACAGAAAAAAGCTGAGCAGCGTAAGAAGAATATTTTTATTGCTAAGGTAAACTTCTGTATTTTGATTTTTGCTATTTTTTTGTTTTTAAGTTTTTTTCTATGTATCCTGTATTGTGCTGGCTCAAAGAAATAATTTAAAAACAGGCAGGAAAATTTCCTGCCTTTTGCTTTTTTTAAATATCCAAGTCATCAACAAATTTGGCGCGTTCGATGATGAACTTAAAGCGGGTTTCCGGATTTTTGCCCATCAATCTTTCAACCTGACGGCGCGTTTCAAAGGCCTCTTCCTTGCCCTCCTCCGTTGCCGTGTTCGGCAAAACCACTCTCAGCAACATACGGTTTTTCTTGTCCATGGTGGTTTCTTTCAGCTGTTGCGGGCTCATCTCGCCCAAACCTTTGAATCGGCTAATGTCGGGCTTGGTATTGCCTTTAACCACCTTGGCTAAAATCTTGTCTTTTTCATCATCATCCAGCGCGTAATAATTTTTGCCGCCGGCCACGATTTTATACAA
>CALXPT010000015.1 GCA_944390355.1 uncultured Alphaproteobacteria bacterium
CCTTAAAACTCAGATTTTGTGGAAAATAATAAGATTTAAGAAAAAAACGCCGGAGCATACATGATAGTATGTGAGGAAATTTTTTATTCGCAAAATCTGTATTAGTTTCCCAAGCACAATCCTTAAAACTCAGATTTTGTGGAAAATAATAAGATTTAAGAAAAAAACGCCGGAGCATACATGATAGTATGTGAGGACGTTTTTTATTCGCAAAATCTGTATTAGTTTCCCAAAAGATGAGTTTTAAACTGTCATTTGCATAATTTCCTTATAAGCCTTTACCGCTGAGTCGCGTAAAGCAACAACTGTGTCAAGAGTCTGCTCGGCGTTGGCAATAGCAAGAACAACATCTTGAACATCTGCTTTTCCGGCAATACCCTGCATCGAAATTTTTTCGGCTTTTTGAGCAACATCAACGGCCTCATTCATAACGGAAGACAAAACATCACTAAAACCGGACTTAGGAGCTTCTTCAACCGGTGCTTTTTTCTCGACCGGCGTCATACCGCTAATACGTCCTAAAGCTTGGTGATAAGCATTCAGTGCACTGGCCACATCATTAATCATTGAACATTCCCCCTAACTACTTCAAAACATCCAAAACCTTAGAATTCAGTTCACGAGCGGTTTGCATAACCGAAAGATTAGCTTCATAGGAACGCTGAGCTTCTTTCATATCCATCATTTCTATGAGCGGATTGACATTTGGCATGGATACATAACCTTGCGCATCTGCCACGGGATTATTTGGATCATATTTTTTTATAAACTCGGATTGATCTTTAATGACTTTGTCAACTTTAACCATATCGGCGCCGGTTTCTTTGTCGATATATTGCTTAAAAGTAACAACCTGCCGACGATAAGGCTCGCCGCCTTTGGTTGTTGCAACAGATTCGGCATTAGCCATATTTTCGGAGATGATGCGAAGCCGTTGAGCTTGCGCTTTCATTCCGGAAACGGCAATATCGGCACTAACTGACAAATCCCCGTTCATCTAACCTCTCCTAGCCCGAAATCTTGGTATTAGCAACTTTAATAAGGTTTTTATAAGCACTATAGATTGTAATCATACGATTATAATCACCTTTTGTTTTACTGACTTCATTGAGCTGATCTTCAATCACCACACCGTTTCCGTCAATACTTAAGGGATTGGTTGGCCGCGGCGTATAAACACGATTCGGCACCTGAGGCTCTTCGCCATAAGGAAAATCCAAATGCATGGGATTCGTTTTAAGCAAAGCCAGCTCGTTTTTCTTTTTAACTTCACCAAGTTCTTTGGAAAAATCAGGTTTTTCAACATCTTTAGGCAAATAATCAGGGGTATTGGCATTAGCAATATTAGTAGCCAAAACTCTCTGGCGCGCACTTAAATAAGAACGCTCTTTATCAATCATTTGAAACAAAGCCAGATTATTCAAATCCATAACTTCATATCCCCTTTGCCTATAATGAATGGTTAAACCCCGCTTCATGTTCCCCAACACAAGCAGCACATGCAAAATGAGTGCCAAAAATAAGTTATTGTCAAATCACGAATAAAATAATAAAATGAATCAGAGCAACAACTTAATCGGTGTTTCAACCATGTCTGAAAAAGATAATAACAAAAGCAATGAAAAATACAACGACGAGAATGAGTTTTCCCCAGCTTATGCCGTTGCACTTGGTTATAATAAAGAAAAGGATAATGCGCCGAAAGTTTTAGCCAAAGGGCAAGATAAAATAGCCCAAAAGATAGTTGAGATAGCCAAGAATGAGGGTATAGAGATTCACCAAGATGCGGATTTGGTTGAAATTCTCAAAGCTGTAGACATAGACGCCGAAATACCGGTTGAAGCCTTTGCCGCCGTAGCCGAAATAATTTCATATATATACAAAGCCAACGGCAAAGCGTAAAAAAAAGTTCATCAATTTTTTTGCATAATACAAACAAAAAAACCGTCGGTTTGTGTAACAAGCGGCGAAAACTTCGCCATATACGGATGATTAAACGGATAAGCTCCGTTAAGTTTGTCAGCCCAAACTTGCCGCAAATCGACAAGCATCAAATCAGGATGTTTGCACATAAAGGCTCGGATAATGTCTTCATCCTCATCTTCCAAAATTGAACAAGTCATATAAGCAATACGCCCGCCGGCAGAAGTATGACGATAAGCGTTTTCTAAAATATCAGCTTGTGTTCTGGTAAGGTTTTCAAGCATTTCGGGGGTAAGACGAAATTTGGCATCAGGAGCCCGACGCCACGTTCCCGTACCGCTGCAGGGCGCATCAACTACAAACAAATCAAACATTTCATTGCCTAAATCCGAAATAATTTCAAATGTTTTGGCATTCAAACGAGCCGCTCGATCTTTAAGAGCCTCCATACGTTTAGGATTCGCATCATGCACCAAAACTTCTCCTTTCCCATTCATCAGATAAAGCATGGTCAGTGTTTTGCCGCCGGCACCGGCACAATAGTCGACGATTCTTTCTTTAGGTGTCGGTTGAGATAAAATGACCGCAATTTGAGAAGCTTCGTCTTGTACTTCCACCACGCCGTCTTGATAAGCGGCGCAATTTTTCAAATTTACGCGCTCGCTTGAACGCAAGCCTATGGGAGAATAAGGCGTCGGAGAAAAGAACAAACCTTCTTTTTGCAAATTTTTAACAACATCCGCAACCGAAGATGAATTAATACGCAAATCCGCGCTGGCTGGTTCATTAAGAGATTTCAGCAAATTCAAATTATTGATTTTTTTAAACAACCATTCGGGAGTTTCAGCCTCTACCCACAAAGGATAAGGAACATCACGCAAATTTTTGAGCCAAATTTTTTCATCTTTGGTTAAAGAGGGCAAAGCATACGCATCAGCCCCGAAAATCAAATCCCAATCTTCATCTTTAAGATAAACCATCAAGATTTTGCGAACTTCCGAGCTTTGAGCTTCAAAACTCAAGCGGCAACGATGCCGTATGATATTCCAAACATTTTCAACAATGAAACGTCTATCCTTAGAACCGATATATTTGCGTTCCCGTAAATAAGAATTAATAATGTTATCTGCCGGATACTTATCTTCGAATACTTCTTCCAAAATATCAGCCACCGCGGCCCACCGTGCTCCGAGTTGCATAATTCATCTCCTATTTTGCTTCTGAATTATTGCAGGAATTTCCTCGAAACCCGATAGCCACCAAATACTCTTCCGGCGAGCCTTGACGACTGGCATCGGGTTTGGCATGCACAACTTTAGCGAAATTTTTCTTAATATCGGCAAGAAGAGTATTTTCCATACCGCCTTTAAAAACTTTAGTAATAAAGATACCGCCTTCATCCAAAACTTCCTTGGCAAATTCATAGGCAATTTCGACCAAAGCAATGGTTCTGAGATGGTCTGTCTGCTGATGCCCAATCGTATTCGCCGCCATATCGCTCATAACGATATCGGCTTTGCCATCCAACAAAATCTTGAGTTTTTCGGCAGCCTCGGGTTCGCTAAAATCTTGTTGAATGAGAGTTGCCCCCACAATAGGCTGAGTTTCAAGAATATCAATACCAACAACTTTTCCGGCACCTTTGTTGCGCATAACGGCCACCTGCGTCCATCCGCCGGGGGCACACCCCAAATCGACAATTCTTTTGCCTTTTCCCAAGAAATGAAATTTCTCATCCAACTGAATGAGTTTAAAAGCCGCCCGCGAGCGATACCCCAAACGCTGAGCCTCCGCAACATAAGGGTCATTAAGCTGTCTCTGTAACCACTGGGTTGAAGACTTGCTGCGAAATTTTGCGGTCTTAACACGAACGGCAAGATTCTTGCGCCCACGCACTTCCTTAGCTGATTTCGTAAGTTTTGTCATTGGCAATAAGCTCTTCCACAATACCGTCTTTAACACTTCTGAGCGAGGCTACGATTGTATTAGCCCTCAGTTTATCAAAAATTTCCTGCAGCATAATCACGGCCGCCACAAACATTGTTGAACGTTTTACGCCGATATTCGGGTTCTGCGCCATTTCTTCAACCGAAAGTTTTTCAAGTTGCTTCATAACCAGATTAATATCTTTGAGTTTAATCCGCAATCCATCACATTTATCCCTATCATAACGTTCAAACTTGTTGATTAAAGAAACCAATCGCAAAGGTGTACTGGATGTAGCCACAAAACATATATCGCCGATACATTCATCATAATTTGCACTGCGCCTAAAACCATCGACCCAACGCCCGATTTCATTTCTCAACCGATGAGCATTTTTTTCATCATAAACTTGTAAATCAAAAGCATCCGAGGCTGTTCTTGAGCCCCACGGAATAGAAACGGTAGAAAGCATTTGGGGATTATTCCCGTTGCTGGCCAACACGATTTCGGTAGACCCACCGCCCAAATCGACCACCACGGCATAAGGCTTTTTCCCTCTGACATGAGAAATAGCCCCCTTCAAATTCAATCTGGCTTCTTCGACAGGGGAAATAACATCAATGTGAATACCTGTTTTTTCATAAATTTTACTGATAAATTCACCGGCATTTTTAGCACTCCGACAAGCAGCTGTTCCGACCGCCCTCATTTGCACTATATTATATTTATCCAACACTTGCTTGTATTGCATAAAACAATCCAACCCGCGAAGAATTGCTTCTTCCGTCAACATCGAGGTTGCCTGCATCCCCTCCCCCAAGCGTGTAGCGATAGAATCTTGATAGGCCACGCGCCCCATGTCATCGGAAATTAAAAGTCTGCAAGAATTTGTTCCCAAATCAATTGCCGCATAAAATTTTTCAGCCATGTTTCTAAGTCCTGTTATTAATAAAATTAACTTTTTTTCGATGAGAATCGCCGCCATGCTTATGAGAATTCGCGCGCCCACGCCCAAATGGCAACCTTCTGGCAACATTTTTTTGTACTTTGTTAGGATATTTTTGATTTCGATGCATTAAATCAAGCAAAATACCCTCACGGATACCTCTATCGGCCACCGTAATTTCAGAGATAGGCCACAAAGAGCAAAGAGCCTCGATAATGGCACAACCGGCAATAGTCAAATCAGCCTTCTGTGCCCCGATGCACGGATGCTTTTTGCGTCCCTCATCACCCATAACTTTTATCTTGTTAATTGCGCGCGCAATATCGCGTTTAGAAATGGAAATACCGTCAACGGCCGAACGGTTATAACGAGGCAAATTCAAATGCACGGCCCCCAAAACCGTAACTGTGCCGGAAGTACCAATGATTTGAATTTCTTGTTTGGCAATAGCTTCATAAATATGATGTTTGGCATCAAATTCCTTTAAGATTTTGTGCGTACGCTCAATAATGGTGTTATAGGCCAAATCGGTCATATCCTTAGAAGGAAAAGCCTCCGAAATTGTAACCACGCCGTACGGCAAAGAAACAAAACCTTCCACAAAAGTTTTGCCGGTATTGGTAATGCGCGCCAAAGAAATTTCGGTAGACCCCCCGCCGATATCAAATATCAAAGTCCGCTTAATACAACGGTTTAGGAGCGGAATGCATCCGACAACGGCCAAACGCGCTTCTTCTTTGGAAGAAATCGTTTCAATGGAAAGCCCTGTTTCACGCTTGACAATATCCATAAATTCTTTGCAATTTTTAGCTCTTCGGCAGGCTGCGGTAGCCACAAAGCGAGAACGAAAAATCGGCGAATATTCATTAATCACACCGGCACAAACTTTAAGAGCAGCAACGGTACGGCGAATGGCATATTTTGAAAGTTCGTTATCCTGAATAATTCCCTCTCCCAAGCGCGTAACCTTAGAAAAAGTTTCAATCACCTGAAAAGAAGTCGGTGTCGGAGAAGCAATAACCAACCGACAAGAGGTTGTACCCAAATCAATAGCTGCATACACCAGCCGAGCTTGCTCATCATCCAAACGAGCAAGCCCTTTACGATTTTCATAAGTTTTATGCGGCCATTGCGTATTCATTATCGTATAAAATTAATCCTCCGGATAAAGCTCTCCTCTGACTTTTTGACGCAATTCATCAATACACACCAAACCGCGTTTTTTGTCTTCAAAATACCAATAGACCCAACCGTTGCAAGCCGGAGCATTTTGAGCGGCAGCCCCGACCTGATGAATGGAGCCTTCCATTTTTTCGCTTTTAATTGTACCGTCCGAACGTACGGCAGCACAGTGTTTTTTTGTCGCATCATAGAGCAAATCACCGGGGTTAAGCAAACCTCTTTCGACCACGGCACCGAACGGAATTCTCGGCTGGCGTTTTTTTGCGCTGAATTCCAAACACATTTCATTTTCCACGGGCTGAACTTCATCAATACGCTTTTGCGCTCCGGCACAATAATGAGCATCTCTTTCGATACCAATAAAATTACGACCGATTTTTTTAGCCACGGCACCGGTAGTCCCCGTTCCGAAGAACGGATCTAAAATAACATCGCCGACCTTTGTGGAAGATAAGATAACACGATAAAGCAACGCTTCTGGTTTCTGGGTAGAATGCAGTTTTTCACCCTTATCATCTTTCAAGCGTTCTTTTCCCGTACATAAAGAGATATTCCAATCGCTGCGCATTTGCATATCTTCATTAAGGGCTTTCATGGCCTCATAGTTAAAGGTGTATTTAGATTTTGGATTTTTTGCGGCCCAAATCAAAGTTTCATGAGCATTGGTAAAGCGCGTACCCTTAAAATTAGGCATAGGGTTTGTTTTATTCC
Source organism: uncultured Alphaproteobacteria bacterium (assembly GCA_944390355.1). Lineage (GTDB taxonomy): Bacteria > Pseudomonadota > Alphaproteobacteria > RF32 > CAG-239 > HGM16780. The sequence goes on from CALXPT010000015.1 coordinate 6,689, forward strand.
AAATAATGTCATTGAGTATCCAAAAGCCCAAATCTTGCAGAATGGTTCCCACGCGAAAAATATTATGATAAGACCCGATAACCCAAATAGCTCCGTCATCTTTAAGCACTCTGCGAGCGGCACTCATCCATTCGCGTGTATAATCATCATACTCGGCCATGCTGTCAAAACTGTCCCATTCCTCATACACCCCGCTGACATGGGTATTATCGGGACGTGTCAAAGCCTCACCGAGTTGGAGGTTGTACGGAGGGTCGGCAAAGATTAAATCAACCGAATTCGGTTCCATTTGCTTCATAACTTTAATACAATCATCATTAATGATGGTATTTAATATTTTTTTGGTTTGAACACTGCTCATAACGAACTGCTTTCCTCATAAAAACAACTTCTGTCCGCATACCATAATGCAAGAATAAAGTTATAATTTTATTAACGCAATAAAAAAATAATTTTTTCAAAAAAAGGCCGACACAGCCCAACCGCGCAAACATTATTTAGGCGGCATAAACTCGGGAACTGGGTTAAAACTTTCACGGTGCACACCTTTAACCGCGCCATATTGCTTGAGAGCGTCGAGATGTGCTTTTGTACCATAACCGGCATTTTTATCAAAGAGATAATTCGGATATTTTTTTGCCAAATCAGCCATATAGTGGTCACGATAAACCTTTGCTAGGATTGAAGCGGCAGCAATGGAATAAGACTTGGCGTCCCCTTTGACAACGGTGTCATTCTCGACCGGAAATCCTTTAGGATGCTGATTACCATCGATAATCGCCCGATTCACTTTGACATTGAGTTGAGAAAAAGCCCGATTCATCGCCAAGAACGTTGCTTGAAGAATGTTGAGATGATCAATTTCTTCCACATTGGCCTCACCTATTCCAAAATCGACTTTTCCTTCTTCACAGAGTTGAAAAAGTTGGGCATAGAGCTTTTCACGCTTGGCAGGAGTTAATTTTTTAGAGTCATCAAGATGAGATAAAAAATCCTCTGGCAAATTTTTATCCAAAATAACGACAGCCCCGGCCACCACCGGTCCGGCCAACGGCCCGCGCCCTGCCTCATCCACGCCGGCGACAAGTTCGCTGTAAGAATTTTCAATTTTAAAATCAGGCATTTACAAAACTTTCTTAAATTTAAACCCGAGGCTTACACCCACAGTAATTTTGATTGTATAGATTAAGATCTTTAATAAGCTGGGCGCGGCGTTCTTGCATACCGCCCTTGCGCCCTTCAACAAGTTCATAAACAACTCCGGTTTCCTGCGAGGCCAAATCAGCCGCTTGGTTGACTTGTGCCAAATTTTTGTAGCGGGAAACACCCAAAACCGACGCCACGGCAGAAAAACCATGGGATAAGGCATATTCCATAACGCGTTTTAAGCGCATATGAAAACAGACAGAGCAACGTTTGCCGCGCTCCGGCTCATTTTCAAGCCCTTGGGTTAAGGCACACCACCGTTCATTGTCATATTCCAACTCAATAAACGGAACATGGTAAAGTTCGCACACTTTTTTATTTTCGGTGCACCGTTTTTGATATTCGGACAAAGGGCGAATGTTTGGATTATAAAACACCACGGCAAAATCGCGTTTTTCCTGAGCCAACTTTTCAATCACGGCACAAGAACACGGCGCACAACAAGACAACAGCAACAATTTATCAGACATTTTTTTTCATTCCTCAACTTCGCGAATATAGCAAAATTATCTCTGTTTTTCAAGCAAAAAGAATTATAAAACCACCAATTCCTGCCGCCACCGGCGCAATTTTTCCGCCTGAGGGATTGAGGCGTTTGCCGGACTGGTTGAAGGCATAAGCACGCAAGAAATATGGTTATTGGCTGCCCAAGATTTATTGGGGCTTTTCATAAAGGAGTCATAAGCTTTGCGCCCGTTGAACAAAAGTTTTTTGAGTTGAGGAGTTTGAACGGAGAGAGAAGAAAAATCATTAGGAAGAGCGTTTTTAATGGCGGAATCAAGGCTCCCTGCCCGTTCACAAACCTGCAACACATCCCACAAGCCGATATGATGATTGATTAGCCCTTGCACGCGTGAGGTATATGGGCTATCAAAGTTAATATCTGGAAACACTTCCTCAACAAATTTCCAAAACAAGTTTTTAGGGTGACCATAATATTCCTGCTTGGCAAGAGAAACTTCCCCAGGCATTGAGCCAATCACCATAACAACAACATTTTCATCAACTTTAGCCGCCATACATTGCTTTTTACTTGTCATTACACCGCCTCCTTATAAATAAAAAAACAGCCCAAAGATTCACATCTTCGAGCTGTCAAACATAGCTATGAACTTTTCCCACGAGCGCCGTCCATAATTAATCCATAATCACGGACGTATTAGGATTTTTATTAACCTTTAGAAAAGAACCGCGTTATGATTAATTCATAATCACAAGGCAGTAGGAACAATCAATATATTTCTGGGCACTTATTCAACGCCGCCGTAATTGCCGCTTTTGCGTTTCCGCTGTTTAGCTTCGGCACGGGCACGTTGATAATCCGTCATTTGAGTTGCTGACTTTTTGAATGAACCTTTTTCTTTCTTTGTGTTTTTAGAGTTTGTAAAATTTTTGTTTCCCATAATAAAACAAATTTTAAATTAAATAATAAAGTTAATAATCTCAAAACGAATAGGGTTATAGCACATTATTTTCTTTTGTCAACACATTTTTTGTCAAAAAAAAACATTTTTTTTATAAAAAAAGAGATTGCCGTTAAGCAACCTCTTCTTTTTTGCATTTTAGAAGCTCGGTTTACAACCCCAGAGCCTGTCGCGGGGTCTGGTTGTTTCCTTTTTTCAGACGGCTACGGAAACTCTGTATCCAGAGATGCTGATCGCCATCATACATCTCGTTAGCACGAATGTTCTTGTACGAGAACATCGGCATGTCGATGAGTTCCTTCACGTCGATTTTGCCGTCCCAAAGGATTTTCAGCATCCACAGATACTGCTTTCCTTCTTCGAGCAAATGTCTACGATTTCCGTTTGACTTGTGCAGATACATCTTGTCCGACGCACCAAACAAATGTCCCTTCTGCACAGCTTTCAAAAACTCTGACTGCAAATAACCAAATTTACCATTACGCATGGCAAACAGGGTTATAACAACCAGCTGCTGTTCTGAGAGTTTCTGTCCCTTGAGAGAGCTAGCAACCAACTCTCTCCAGTCTTCGGCAATCACCTTGACGGCTTCGTCATAAGTTTTGCCTTCGAAAGTCTTTTCAGAAACAGGGCGTCCATCAATGAACTTCAACCCAACCAATGCACGAGCGGCTTTAGTATCTCCATGCTGGACGCCGTCCAGATAAGCACGGGCAATAACCACCCAATCAAAGGCTCTGTCGAACTCCTCGACCGTAACAGCCTCAATCTCTTGCTTTTCAATCGGAGCAACAGAATTGTTATCATCACCACAGCTTCTGAACAGCATGGTGGCAAGAGCCAACAGCAACACCAACGGCAGTATCCACCACCATTTTTTGATGTTTGCTTTTGTTTTTTCTGACCGCCAGTTAATCTTTGACAGCAACCATGCGAGCAACGCCGCCAGCAGAATACCAAGCGGCCACCACCAGTTTGCCGTTCCCCATGCCCAGAGGTCGCACCCCCAACCATAAAGAACTTTAACCAAGGCGATACCTCCGACTATCACCCCATATAGGATGAGAAGCCCTAAGGCTAAGAAAGCCAAGGCGATAATCCACTTCAACACTGTTTTCAAATTGTAGGAAACAGTGATTTCTCCCTTCCACCACTGTCCTTGATAATTATTAATTCGTACCATATATAAAAAAATTTAAATTAAACAATCATTTTCGTGAATTCAGTCCGAACTTGTGGTTATTGTGACAAGCTTTGGCAAAATGCAATATTTCCTAATAATACATACCTGAATAATATCAAACTGCATACAACGTACCACAAGTTTTGACAAAAATCAAGTACTTTTTACAAAAAAATATTTTTTTATTGACAAATAAAGCTATTTATACTAACTTTTCCCAGACAACTTTATTATTATACCCATAAAAAACATTACAATTATGACATTCAATTTTAGTTTTTTCGAAATTTTCGGGATTTTGTGTTTGACGCTTATCTGTTCCATGCTTGTGGCCTTTATCGGTTACAAAATCACCTGTTGGTATGAAAACAAAAAATACCAAAAGAAACAAGCCCAAGAGCTTGCTGATTTTACTTCTAATCTTGCAAATAAAAACGACTGGGAATTAGAAACGGCCTTAAAATTTTATCAAAAAAATCCCAAGTATGGAAAGCCGGAGTACACCAAGTTGATTAAAGCGGAAATGCAGAGCAGAAAACAGACTGATGAAGCCATATTTCAAGCTCAATTACAAAATGCTAGTGATGTTGCACTTACCGCTATGTTAAAGATTCAAACTTATTCAGGCAACTCCAAGCACAAACACATGATTGAAGCGGAAATAGAAAAACGCAAACGACAAAAAAGCGTAATCTAAATTCAAAAAAATAACCACCTGCCCCAAAAAGCAGCTGGTTATTTTTTTATCATTTAATCTCACGACTGTTCACCGAAATCAACTCCAGCGTCGTCAACTCAATTTTGGTTTTGAGATATTCCAAAAAGTTAATTTTCTGTCCGCGAATTTCATAAGCAAAGAACGGGCGAATAATAGCCTTTAACTTTTCTTCCGACAAATCCGGCGTATCCACATAATCAGTTCTACCCGAATTATCGGAAACTTCTTTGTCCGCGTAAAGATTTTCGAGTTTTTCCTGCCACTTTTGAGTTAAACCGTTAATAATAAACTCCGCCTCCGCATCCGAAATATTGCTTTTATTCGGCACAAATTTCTTGGCTTGAATTGCGTCATAATAAAAACTCAACTTATCCGGAAAAATACTATCCCAACTGGTTTCCAAATAAATTTCGCGTGCAAGCAAAAGCTCCGATAAGCAACATGAAATTTCATCATACTTGTTGATTAAGATTTCATCTTTACGATTCAAATTCTGCAAATGATAAACATCATTGAGAATATGCGTAAACTCATGATAGAGCGTAAATTGCTTGCGCATGGACGAGTTCAAATACTTAAACTCCGGCTCAAACTCCGCCAACATGGCAGAATCCTTAAAATTTTCTCCCAAAACAAAAGTATTCAACACAATACAAGGCTTACCATCCACATATTTGAGATAACCGCCGGTATAATGCGAAACCACATCATCAAGCACAACCTCGTTAACTTTGTAATTAATCACCTGCTGATAAGGAAATTTGCGATACTTAACCTCTGCATTTTTCTTAGCCTCGGACTTCTCCGCACCTGTTTTAGAGGGCAAATTCCGCACACTGTCCACCACATTGTTAATCGACAACGAAACTTTGTCTTTTGACGGAATACCGTTATGAACGGCCACGGAATCGAAGTTTTCATCTTGAGAAAGAGACGCAAATTCGGTTGTAAGCTTATCCCAAAACTTCTCAGCTTGAGGAGCAAATTTGACAGCCAATAAAACCACAATGAGCAAGCTCAAAATAAAAATAAGCAAATTTTTCATAATTATACGAATTAGTTAATAATAAAATTTTGACATATAATATCCCAAAAGTTATTTTTGTCAACAATTTTATGTTTCATAAAAAAACCGCCCTCAGGCGGTATAAAAAGAACTATTCCCTAAACTTAACACGAATAACCTTCGGAGCTTGGTACCAAACCGTATCGCCCACATTAAGGAAATAAAAATCTTTAATTTGTTCAAAAACTCTTCCGCCTTCACGAATAGACACAGCACCGTCCAGCACGGTTCCATTGTCCAAATAAACAAGTTTGAGAAACCAATTAGCATGCTCAGTTTCTTTAACACGCTGAACAACCCCTACCCGCATCACAGAATCAACCGCCGTGGTTTGAGGTGTTTTCAATTGCTCCGAAAGGCTATGAATTTTCTGAGACAAATTCTCATCACAAGAAACAAGTCCAATAGATAAGAACGACAAAATAACCAGAGCTTTCATATCAAAAATTTTTAAAAATAATAAAACACAATAACACTAACAATACAAAACAGATATCACATAAACGATAAAAACTCAATACAAAAAAGTGTGTTCCCGATAAGAAACACACTTTGAATTCAAAATAATGAAATGAACCTACGGATTAAAAGCACCGCCCAACCGATAACATGACCGGTCACAACACCCAATCCGCAAGCGGCCACCACCATAATTGAGTTTGTCAACGCAACTTTGATGACAGCCCTAAATTCCCCTGCCGCAATGACCATAATGCAGGTAACCAGAAAATAAAGAAAATAAATCAGGTTACGCAGACTGGCAACATCGGGCTCTTTTTTCAAAAAATAGTCCCATCCGGTTTCCACGGCTTGCAGAGCAAACACCCCGAACAAGACAAACCACAAGAAAATTTCCATAATTATAAATTTTATTAAACAATACTGTACCACAATTTTTGACAAAAATCAAACATTATTTAGCCAAAACTAGGTTATAAACTAAAACACTTAATGTCCTTTCAATTTACAAGACCATTTGCAAGAAAACAGCTTAATTATCTCAAAGAGATAAACTTTAGCCTTAAATCCTCTCGCCTTAATTGTAATCAGAGGCAATACTCCAAATAACTTAAATCGATAAGTACGCCATGCCTCCAACATAAAAAGATTATACAAGGCTGGAAAATCTGCCTGCACTTGCGCCCGAATAGCAAAAGAAGCCGCGTCCATTTTATTTTTTTGAGTTTTAGAAGTATTGGTAACATGATAACGATACTTAAACAACACCTCGGGAATATTATGAAATTCGGTATAAGGAATCAATCGACACCACAACCGATAATCCTCAGCCGGAGAAAATTCTTCTTCATAACGAATACCGTTATCAAGCAAAACGCTTTTCCGAATCATTGATGCCGAATGAGCAACACAGCAAATACTCATAAGAGCAACTTTAATTTTCTGACTTTCAACCGGTTGGCGAACAATTTTCTTATCATTTTGAAAGAACTCGACATCACACCCTACAACACCAACCTCCGGATGTTCATCCAAATAAGCAACTTGCTTAGCAAGCCTTTCCGGCAAAGAAATATCATCATGGTCAAAAACGGCCAGATATTCCCCTTGAGCCAAATCAATCAATTTATTGCGGCTGGGTGTAATTCCGAGATTTTGTTCGTTTTTAAAATATTTAATACGATTATCTGCATAAGATTTGACTACCGCCTCGCGACTATCCGTCGGACAATCATCTAAAATCAAGAACTCAAAATCAGAAAAACTCTGATTTAGGATACTCTCGATAGCCTCCCGCAAGTAAGATTCGTTAGTTTTATAAACCGGCATCAAGACCGAAACTTTTGGCATATTTCCTCCTACATAATTCTATAACTGAAAATAAAATCTCACCAAGCTATAACCGCCTTAAAAACGGGCGTTTTTATAGATTCGAAACACAGAATTCCCGACACAAAGCTCCCAATACCTTTCATCGATTTGCCTTACCTTAGCTAACGATAAAAAACTTCCCAATTTCAGTTTAACCTTTCTTTTAATGGTGTTATCATCAAAAAGTTCGATAAGTTCCTGATTCTGTGTTTTATAAATTTTATCTCGCTCAAATTTTAAGGTTTTTAAAGCATAATCAGCCATTTTCTGACTTTGTTTAATAGTATTAGAATCATGCCACCGATAAGAAAATAAGACTTCGGGCATAAAAGCATATTTCCCTATTTTAGATAATTGCAAATGCATATACCAATCCTCCAACGGAGCTTCTTTTTGATAGCCGCCGCTTTCAAGAATAGCCGCACGACGAATCAAATACCCGTTCGGAATATAATTTCCATGCAACAAAGAAGCATAAGAACCATATTCATCGGGATTGGAAGGAATATTTTTTTGTTCAGAAACGAGATATTGCCAAAACGTCGCATACCCCATACCTTTAGAAATGGAATTTTGCTTATCATCCCAATTAACGACTTCAGAATCAGCATTAATTATTTCATTATCGCAAAATGCAAGCACATATTGAGGCTTGCCTTTAATGAGATTATATAATGTTTGAATAGCATGAGGTTTAGCCACATCATCCGAAGCAATAATATAAATATATTCCCCCTGAGCCTGAGCAATAAGACGATTTAGAGTAATACACGTTCCTTGATTACTTTGTGTTTCAAAATGAACGTTAGCAAAACGCTCGTGACAAACGTCCTCCAAACTTTTAAGAACAGCAAACGTATTATCCTTCGAGCCATCATCAATAACAATAAGCTCCAAATTCGGATAAGTCTGAGCGATTAAAGAATCAATAGTCTCTTTAATATACTTCTCATGATTATAAGCCGGCACAAGCAAAGAAATCAAAGGCAAAGTCATATCGCACCCCAATCGTTAAATCATACTTTCTATTTTCAGTATGCATTAATAATCTCCACCACTTTTTGAACATCATCATCCGTCATCACCGGCGACATCGGAATAGAAATTATTGTTTTGTGAATTTCTTCCGTAATCGGCAACGACAAACCATTCCATTCGGCATAGGCCAACTGTTTATGCGGCGGTGTCGGATAGTGAATAATGGTTTGAATTCCGTTATCCGTTAAATATTCTTGAAACTTATCCCGCTCTTTGGTTCGCACGGCAAACACATGCCAAACATGAGCCAGCTCATCATAAGCCTTAGGCAAAATGATTTTGGGATTTATAATATTTTCGCGATAATATTTTGCAATTTCACGGCGGCGAATGTTATCATCATCCAAATGCGGGAGTTTAACATCCAACACAGCGGCTTGAATTTCATCAAGACGAGAATTTAAACCTTTATAGATATGATGATACTTTCTGTCCGAACCGTAATTAGAAAGAGCTTTGATTTTATTATAAATTTCCTCATCATTAGTTGTTACGGCACCACCATCCCCCATGCAACCGAGATTTTTCCCTGGGTAAAAAGAAAAAGCGGCGGCATCAGACAAATTTCCTGTCCGCCGACCTTGATAAATAGCCCCATGCGCCTGAGCAGAATCTTCAAAGACTTTGAGATTATATTTCTTGGCCAAATCCCAAATTTTCTGCATTTGCACGGCTTGACCATAAAGATGAACAACCATAATGGCTTTGGTTTTTGGCGTAATTTTCTCTTCAATTAAGTCAGGATTAATATTGTATGTATTAATGTTCGGCTCCACCAAAACCGGTGTACATCCATTATCAGATATGGCAAGAATAGTCGCAATATAGGTATTGGCGGGAACAATAATTTCATCCCCAGCTCCAAAACCATAAGCTTTAATAATCAGCCGCAACGCATCTAAACCGTTGGCCACACCGAGAGCAAATTTAGCACCACAATAAGAGGCAAAGTCTTTAGAAAATTTCTCATTTTCTTCTCCTTGCAAATACCACCCCTTGTCTAGAATATTTTTTATTCTAAAATCAATCTCGCCTCTAAAACGATTATTCACTTTTTCCAAATCTAAAAATTTAATCATAGTCTTACGCCTAAAAGTATTTATTCTTTCCAAAATAATAATAAATCATCATCTAATTTTTTAGGATTATTAGAAAGCCTTTGCAAATTAACACTTTTAATAATCTCAACTTTGTCAAAAATCTTGAGCTCTGACAATCTCCACTCTAACCCCAATTGTTCCATCAAATTATGCCAATAGGGTCGAAATTCATCAATAGAATTAAGTTTTAATAATACTAACAATTCATTCATAGACTTCTGAACAATGTCAGAAGAAAGGCCGTCTTGAACATTATTTGAAGTAACATTAAAATTTGCTTCAAACAAATCGACCATTGACAACGAAACGGCGTGCCCATGAGGTATCCCATACTTAGAAGTAATATAATAAGACAAAGCATGCGCCGCCGTTGTCCGAGAAATGTTAATTGCCTTTCCTGCCAAATTAGAAGCTAGCATCATTTTTTCATTTGCTGTTTTATCTATAGTTTTGACCGCATTAACAATATTATCTTGAATAATTAAAATAGCTTCTTTAGCATACGCTCTGCTCTGTTCGGTTGCCCCCACAGCCCAAAAAGATTCAATAGCTTGGCAAAAAGCATCCATTGCCACACAAGCCTTTATATATACAGGAGCATTTTCCGAAAATTGAGAATCAGCAATCGCAACATCCGGCAAAATAGAAGGTGCATCCAAAGATTTTTTTTCACCATTTTCATAAACGACAGCAAACTGCGTAGACTCACTTCCCGTTCCGGCAGTTGTCGGAATAGCAATCAGAGGAACGCAAAGTTTCTTTAAATAGCGAAAAGCCTTAGCAAAATCAATAACACTTCCCCCCCCAAAAGCAATAATAACATCATAACAATCATCATTCAATGTTATTGCATTTTGAATTTCTTCTAATTTAGGATTTTTAGAAAAATCATTAAAAATATCATATTTTTTTCCCGCCAAATACATCTCAAAAACAGAAGAATATTTTTTCCAAGAACTATTACCACAAAAAAGCAAAACACTATTTTTGTTATCAATACAAGCAGGAAGTTTATCTATAGCTCCTCTATAATTATAAACAGTCTGCATTACCTCTCCTCTAAAAACTTCATAAATAAAGCTTTATTTTCTTGAGGCCTTTCTTTAGGACGCCCCAAATCCGAACGAGCACCTTTTTTAACTTTTATTTCTAAGAAAGCAGGCCCCATCACATGAGAAAATTTATCCCAAACTTCATTAAGAGAATCTAAAGAATCAACCGCTTGAGCAAAAATATATCCGACAGATTTGGCCCAACCAACAAAATTTATATTTCCGGCAACGGTCGGCTGTCCTCCAACACTATCATGAGCCTGATTATTAAACATAATATGTCTAAAATTAGTAGGTTTCAAACTGGCTATAACAGCGGGAGCCCCCATATGCATAAGCACAGCCCCATCACCATCAAAACAATAAATACGACGATTGGCTTTAGAAAGAGCAATACCTAAAGCTATAGAAGATGCATGTCCCATTGACCCAACGGTTAAAAAATCCCGTTGGTGCCCAGTCTTATTTTCATCACGAATCTCATATAACTCACGCGAAATCATACCTGTCGTAGACACAATCACATCACGCTCATTTAATCGAGAAACGACACATTTAATAGCATCTTCACGAGACAAATCGGAACAATCAGACTTGCCCCCTTTTAAGGTATAAGTATCAAAAGTTCCTTTTCTTATAACCAAAGCATACGGCTTATTATTTTGTTTAATTAAAGGAACAAGAGTTGAAATATCAGACATATTTTCCAAAACACGATATTCAATCTCCATGGCATCAAGAAGAGAAAGAGTAACCTGACCTTGTTTAATATGTTGAGGCTCGTCTTTGACATTAGGTTCACCACGCCATCCGATAATCAAAAGCATTGGAATTCCATATACGTCTTTATCGGCTAAAGACAAGAGAGGATTAACACAATTGCCTAGACCGGAATTTTGCATATATACGCAACCAATTTTTCCTGTAGCTAAATAATAACCTGAGGCCAAAGCAATGGCATTTCCCTCATTAGCCGTAATAACATTTTTATCCTCAGGATAATTATCACTAATAAAAGCACAAAAGCTTTTTAACAAACTATCAGGAACCCCACAAAAAAAGCCAATATCATTTTTTTGCAATTCAAAACAAAAATCAGCGATGTTCAACAACTTTTCCTCCTGGAATAAGATTTATAATTTCTCTGATAGACATACAATATTCATCAGAAGCCTCCTTAGCTCGATGATGTGTCAAAATAGACTGAGCAACCTTAACCATCGCAGGATAAACTGCTCTCAATAATTGATTAGCATAAATCACAACATTAATATTATTTTCAATCAATTCATTTTCTGTCACTTGAGCATAAGAAGAAGGAACAACAACTAAAGGCTTACGATTAGGTAATTGATTATAAAGCTGCGTAAATTCTTTAATTTCATCAAATACCTTAGAACGAGAATGAATCATAATACCATCAGCTCCGGCTTTCAAATAAGCTTTTGCACGATTAAAAGCATCATCCATACCTTTTTCCAAAATCAAGCTTTCAATTCTTGCAATAATCATAAAATTGTCAGTAACTTGATTAGCCTTCCCAGAAGCTATTTTATTACAAAAATTTTCAATAGTATCTTGTTCTTGTTTAACTTCAGTTCCGAACAAAGAATTCTTTTTCAAACCAACTTTATCTTCAATAATTATAGCAGAAACTCCCAATCGTTCAAGCTCTCTGACAGTAAAGACAAAGTGCTCAATCGGACCTCCGCTATCACCATCATAAATAATAGGTTTTGTTGTAACATCTAAAATTTCACTTAAAGCCGCAATACGAGTAGAAGCATCTAAAAAGCCGTTATCTGGCTTAGCTTTAGCTGTAGCTTGAGTCAAAGAACTAATCCACAGAGCATCAAACTCTTCTTTTTTGCCGTTAACGTCCACCTGTGTCTGTTCAACAATTAATCCGCTCAATCCATTATGTGCCTCCATAACTCGCACAATATCTTTAGATTCCAACAAACGGCGCAATCTTCTGGAACGAATTTCTGGTGTTGTGCCTATCTCTTTTAACACCTTATTCAACTGCGTAGAAGAAATCCCTTCTGTATAAGGAACTTCAACCAATCTACCATTCCATTCTTTTAGAACATCAATTATTCTCTGACGTGTTTCTTTTTGAACCCCACTTCTCCAATCATCCCCGTGGACGACAAAATCAGGCTTAAGAGCACGCAAATTTGGCACATAATCTAAAGTTTCTTGAGGAACAACCTTAGAAACACCTTTAATATTTTCGACTACAACTTTACGTTGTTCCCAGTTCATAAAAGGTAGTCTTTTATAACTTGCTATTGCCTTATCTGTCAATAAACCAACAATAATTTCATCACCCAATTCACGAGCATGCTGAATAATATTTAAGTGCCCCGGATGCACCAAATCTGCACTCATACCAATATATACTTTAGTCATTTTCCACCTCTATTTATAGCAATATTCTTGTAAAGAAACTTTAATTTTGTCAGCATCTTCAATAGATATTGTTTTTTTATAAAAACCGATATTTTTTTGTGATAATTTAGGATTAAAGAATTTCTTTTGATTGACATGTTGTTCTGGTTTTATTCCTACAAAGTCAAAAACTTTTTTAATTTCTTTTTCATAATTCAAAACAATGTCTTCAAATCTTAAAAGTAAATAACTATCATCTTTTGCTGTAAAATAATCATCAACATGGTATCTATACCATTTTATAAAATCATCAACATTTCTTGGCATCCACGATAAATTCATTTTGATACCTGTTGCATATACATCTCTTGGATCTCTATATACTGCTATATTTTTAAAATCTCCGATATATTTTTTTTGTAATTCAAAATTTACACTTGAAATTGATACAAACTGATCTAATACCAAGTATTTTTTAGAAACAAATGATTTAAAAACTGAATTCAGATAATCTCTAGCATATTCTATATATTCATCTTCAGTTAGGTTTTTCAAATAAAAAACAGCGTTTTTATTATTTGAAAATAAATATTTTAACTTTGTGTTGTTATCTTGATTGTTTTCCATTTTAATATAGACTAAGTTATCTATAAACTGATCTGATAGATATATAAAATTATCTCCATATATTTCACTGCTATTATATAACGCTTCAATTAACGATATAAATCTATTTATTTTATGTGCTCTTATATGTGAATTTTTACACTTAAACGCACTGGCTAAATCCATTATTCCATCAGGTGCCTTGAGTAAATTAATCTCAACATTATATCCATGTAAAGTTTTATCCATATCATGATATCCCAAAACTGTTGTATTATTACACTCACAAAGCAAGTCTAATATTGTTCCAGATCCACTATGGCCAAAACCTGTAATGCATATTAAGTCCTGAAATTCTGTTTCAATATCAATATAATTTATATCAGAAGGAATAAACTTCTTCTTTTTTCCTCTAATTCGATCAATTAAATTCTGTACACAATTTATTCGCATTATCATTCCTTTTAATAATGTTTTTGTTAATCCTGGAAAAAGTTTACAATTGATTTTTCTGTGCGTTGCATATTTTGCATTACCAAATCATAGTCTTTTGCAATATGCCCCAAATCTAAAACTCTATACCCTAAAAGATGTAGATCATATGCCAAAACTTTTGCTGTAGGTCCTAGAATTACTATTACCAAATTATTCTTATCGATTTTTTTTGCACTATTTAATAATTTATCATATTCATCCATTGCATTATTAAATGGACCATAGATATAATTTATATTTTTAGCACAATCAAATATGTTATGTTGAATATTTTTAAATGTTTTATCACCACATATAATAGATATATTTTTTCCACACCATATTTTTCTTATTTTCTCATAAAAATCAGTGCAATTATAATTTTTAAATGTATGATAAAGCTGTGAAAACCCAGCTGTATAATATTGTTTTTGAGGAATTAAATATTGATTGAGCCTTTCTCGAAAATATTTTACAGAGGTTCTATAAAATAATTTGGGGAACTCTAAAAAATCAGATAAATCGGCGTAATAATAATGATAATTAATACCAATCATTAAATTATCATCTTCACTTTGAAGAACTTCTTTTAATCTTCTAGAAAGAATAGGATGATATTTCTGATAAATAGCATCGTCTCCCTCAATAATAGATATATCTGCATCTCCAAAACGAATAATTGATTTGTTTGTTTTAACTAATTCATCTAATGTTTCTTCAAAATTTTTTATTTTTGGTTTAAAAATAGTCTGTGAACGTTCTATTAACGATGGTAATTCATAAACTAAATTATCTAAAGAATTATTCATTTGCGTTATTGTTGTATAGGTATTATTTTCAATCTTAGAAAGTGTTTTAAGATTACAACGTCCCATGTACTTTATATTTTTTAAGAATAATAAAAAAGAAAATTTACTCATGTTCAATCCTTTCTATAATATTATTACATTTGATTATTTTTTCATTATCGCCAACATCTTTTGTAACAACGGCTCCGGCACCTATAATGGTATTTTCACCAATGGTAACACCTGGTAAAATCGTTGCATTAGCACCGATACTTGCACCTTTTTTGATAATCACAGGCTCCAATTTCCAATTTTTGTTTCTCGATTTTGGATATCTGTCATTACAAAACGTAACATTGGGTCCAATAAAAACGTTATCTTCAATTTTCATTCCGTCCCATATTTGAACACCGCATTTAATGGTGACATTATCCCCGATAACAACATCATTTTCAATAAAGCAATGGGAACAGATATTGCAATTTTTGCCAATTTTAGCATTAGGCAAAACAACACAAAATTGCCATACATTTGTATTTTCGCCAATGTTTTTACTTTGAACATCAGATAAAGGATGAATCATTTACTTATCTCCTTTTTAAACTCATCATAATTTCTAATATAATCAGCTTCATCATAATGCTCAGAGGCTAAAACCATTACAACGCAATCTTGACTAAAGTTCGTAAATTCGCGCCAAATATTGTGTTTGATATACAAGCCCTGAGCCGGATTATCCAGATGAACCGTCTGCCTTTCCTTACCATCATCCAAAATAAAATCACAACTTCCGGATGTACAAACAATCACTTGCTCAAGCTTACGATGTGCATGCTTTCCGCGAACAACATTTTGTTTAGTTCCCCAAATATAATACACGCGTTTAATGTCAAAAGGAAAATCTTCTCCTTTCTCCAACGCGACCAAACTACCCTGATAATCGCCGTGAGTTTTAAAATCAATCAATTCATACATCATTTACAGATATATTCCCATGAAAACAATCCTAAAAACAATAAGGACATATTAAACAAAATATGCACAAGGTCAATCTGAATTTTGATAAAAGTGAATAAAATCAATAAATCACAACAAATAATATCAAAAACAAAAGGAAAACAATCTTAGATTAGGAAATTAAGACAACATTCTTATAAAAAAACTTAAGCAAAAAAGCCTTTCCTCAATAAGAAAAACACAATCTAACATATAAATAGCAATAAAAAAGCAGAGCCTCCGAGCCCTGCTTTCAAATTTAGAGATTATCTTACTTAATTTCCCGACTATTAACCGAAATGAGTTCTAAAGTTGTCAGCTCTATTTTGGTTTTAAGATAATCCAAGAAATTAATTTTCTGCCCATCAATCTCATAAGCAAAAAAAAGGTTTAATAATTTTTTTGAATTAATAATACAATTTTAACATATATTATCTTAAAGATATTTTTGTCAATATTTATGAAAAGAATTATGCTTTTTGTAAAGTTTTATAAAAAGTCCACCCGCCGGCATAACTCAACACATTATCAAACCCGCTTTGCATAAGGATTCGTGCCACAACATAACTGGTATAGCCCTTAAAGCAATGCACCATAATCGGCTTATTTTTAGGGAGTTCGTTCAAACGAGAGCGAATTTGCACCGCCGGAATATTGATTGCCCCATCAATATGCTCTTTGGCATAAACATTTTCGGGGCGAACATCTAAAACCACCATATCGGAAAAACTCGTTCCGAAATATGGCTTAACAAGATCTTGGCACACATTTTCAATTGCCATTCCGACAAGATTGACAGGATCTTTTGCACCGGAATATGGCGGCGCATAGCAAAGTTCAGCATCACGCAAATCAGCCGTTGTCCCGTTAAGACGCATAACGGTTGCAATCACATCAATCCGCTTATCGACACCTTCTTTGCCAACGGCTTGCGCCCCAAGGATTTTTCCTTCTTGAGTGTAGAGAACTTTTAAGGTCAAGTTCTGAGCATTGGGATAATATCCGGCATGAGAGTTGGCAATAATAACCATTTTTTCATAAGCAATTCCGGCTTTTTGCAATTGTTTTTCGTTGTTTCCGGTAAAAGCCGCGGTCATATCGAAAACTTTGACAATTCCCGTACCTTGCGTTGCGGTGTAAGGATATGAATTATTTCCGGCAATATGGTCGGCAATCAAACGTCCTTGCCTGTTAGCCGGCCCCGCCAAAGCAACCATAACCCTCTGAGCCGAAACAAAATCTTTGACCGCCACACTATCACCGCAAGCATAAATATCTTCAATATTTGTCTGCATAAATTCATTGGTGATAATAGCTCCACGTTCGGTTAAGGCAATACCTGCAGACTTTGCCAATGCCGTATCCGACCGAACCCCGATTGCCAAAATCACCATATCTGCCTCAACTTTTTGCCCCGAGTTAAGAACAACACTGTCGGGAACAACTTCTTTCAACCCGTCGGAAAGATAAAGATTTAACCCCTTGCTCTTCATTTCATGGTGAATTTGCGCCACCATATCTTCATCCAAGGGAGCCAAAACTTGAGCTGACATTTCCACCAAAGAGGTATGAAGCCCGAGATGACAAAGGTTCTCAGCCACTTCGACACCGATAAACCCGCCGCCGACGACAACCGCGTTGCGTGGCATCTTTTCAGCAATAAAAGCCTTGATTTTGTCAGCATCGGATAAAGACTTAACCACAAAATGCGGCAAATTATCTAATCCCGAGATAGCCGGAACAAAAGGCGCAGCTCCGGTTGCCAGCACCAACTTGTCGTATGCAAATTTTTCACCTTGAGCGGTTACAACTTCTTTGGCGGATGGATTAATCTGCACAACTTCAGAATTAAGATGAATGTCAATATTGAACAGTTTTTTCATAAAAGCGGGCGTTGCCACCTGCATATTGTCGCGGTCATCAATCACATCACCGATAAAATAAGGCAATCCGCAGCTGGCAATAGATGTTTCAGCCGTTTTTTCCAGAATGGTTATTTGCGCTTTTTCATCCAAACGACGCATACGCGCGGCAAAACTAGCTCCGCCTGCCCCGCCGCCGATAACAACAATTTTCATCTTTCCCTCCCGCTATAATCTAAACTCAGTTCAGTCTACAACAAAAAAACAATCTTTCAAGCGATATTGATAAAGTGCAATTTTTCCACTTTTCAAAAACAAACAAAAAAGGTGGCGGATTTACTCCGTCACCTTTTCTTTCATAGCTTGAATTCAAGGGTTGAAAAATACGTAAGATAAGTTTCACGATTCCACGCACTTTCATGAACTTCTTTGTACGTATCCAAACTGGCATGCGTGATTTCCCCACAGAACTCTTGGTCTTTGTCATCCCACCAATGAAATTTCCATGGTTTGACAGAACACAAGCGATGCCAATAAGGCTCTTGAGCATTTGCCATATCCGAAATAGCTTGCGGCAATTTAATAATAGGATATTCCTGTTCAGTTTTATGATTAGGAAAATTATCCGGCAATTTGTAATATATATGCCCTATAGGCTCATAAATACCATCCGGCACCGGAAAAAATACTTCTCCTTTTGCCCACCGTTGCGATAACAAAACTGTCGGATATTGCAAAGGAACATCCAAAATTTCAACGTCTTTCAAATAACCGGAAGAAGAATACACGGGACGAGAAATTTGTTCTGTGAGTTTGCCTCTTGCAATATCCTCCAATAAATAATACATCAACCTTGGGACAATATCCTCAACACCTGCGAGTTTCTGACACAAAATAGCGCCCACATGCCAACTAAACGAATAACGGCTCAAATAATCGCCAAAAATTTCGTCATATTTATTTATGAGGGTACCATCATTGCAAATAATGGGAACATATCCTAATTCTTTATCCCGAGGAGCTGCTTCCAATGAGGTAGCAAAAGGAAAATTAAGATGAGCAACACCATAACCATAAGCTTGATAATTATGAGTATCGGCATCAACGTCCTTATTTCTGCAACGATTATAAGCAATCAACTCATCTGGGAGAATATATTGTCCTTTGATTTGAGCCAAAGCATGAGAATAATACTTTCCACTATTGTTACCGAAAAGCATCAAACTGGATACATTAAAGAGATTATCCCCCATTATTCTTTCAAGTTCACGCAAAATCTGAAAATCGGAAATCAGAGTAAACCCCTTATCAAATTTAAGCAAAACATTATTAATTGCAAAACGTTTGTGCCAATCATCAACAAGGACTATAACCTGATGCACACATTTTTTAAACTTTTCATCAGAACTAAAAAGCTCGCATAAAGGAGAGTTCATTGCTTGAGCAACCTGCTTTATATTGTCTATGGTTAGATTAATAAACCACACAGGCCCCTTGGAATAACCATATTGATTTATGATTGCCTTAGCCAACGCAATTTTCAACCGAGTTTGTTTATTCTGCTTCATAATTATAAATTTAAGTTAAACAATAATAAATTAACACTGAAAAGCTACACATTTGTACACATATTGTCAAGTTTTTTATAAATTTAAAAGCTTTGTTTATCAACATCAATAACAACAAACTCTGACTTACAGCCGGTTTTGAATTTCACGCGCCAGTCGGAGATACCTGAAGTCACGATAAAATCGGTTTGCCCGCGCTTTTCATACCCATAAATTTTATCATTAAGCCCCGCCCAAAGACTGACATAATTAAACGGAAAGAGCTGCCCGCCGTGCGTGTGTCCGGACACAACCAAGTCAACCCCAGCCGCTTGCTCGTTGGCATAGTCATTGGGTTGATGATTCATCACAAGCACATATTTGCTTTTATCAAGATTTTGCAACAAGGAAGATATAGGTTTTCTGTCGCGCCCTCGCCTGTTTTCATAAGCGTCTTTCCGCCCGATAAGATAAAACTTATCATCAATAAGTATGGCTTCATCTTGCAAAACTAAAATACCATGTTTCTGGATTTCCGCCACGAGTTCTTGGTTGGAAAACCCGCGAAAAGCCTCACCGTTAGAACTGATATCATGATTGCCGAGAACAAAGAATGTGCCATAAGTTGTTTTTAAGCGGCTCAAAGCATCGAGTGCGTCCAAAAAATTTTGCTTTGAGGTGTCATTATCCACAAAATCACCAACAATCAAAACCATATCGGGATTATGTTTTTGCATTTGTTGAACATATTGAGAGAGTTCCGCACCGGAAAAAGTCGTGCCTATATGCGCGTCGGCAAATAACACAATCCGCAAGGAAGAAGATAACTTGTCGGAATACAATTGATAAAAAGTTTCTGAAACGTGGTGAGCTTGATACCACCCGTTAGCCAAGTATAGAAGGCTGAGAACAATGGCCGCCCCACCGGCAAAATAAGCTTGAAACGCACACTTGCAAACTTTTTGCATCCCCCAAAAGACAATATCACAAACAATCCAAATGCAAGTCAGATAAAACAAACAAATAACCGCATTCATAAAACCGATAAGAAAAAGCAAAAGAACAAAGAGCCAAGAAAAGCAGACAATACC
This sequence comes from uncultured Alphaproteobacteria bacterium, assembly GCA_944390355.1. Lineage (GTDB taxonomy): Bacteria > Pseudomonadota > Alphaproteobacteria > RF32 > CAG-239 > HGM16780. The sequence goes on from CALXPT010000015.1 coordinate 27,064, forward strand.
GACAATAAATTTAGCAAATTTATGCATAAAGAAACGATTAAGAAACCGAAAGCACGCAAAACGCACGCTCAAATAAATCAGCGCGCAAAGAGCAAAAAAAGACATCGAAAATTCTAACAACCGCCAAAAAGACACCAAAGCCCCCGCAAACAACATAAATCACAATAATAATAAAACAAACAAAAATATACGCAACAAAAAAATCTCTCCGCATAAAGTGGAGAGATTTTTTTATGGTGGGCTCTGATGGACTCGAACCAACGACCAGACCGTTATGAGCGGCCGGCTCTAACCAACTGAGCTAAGAGCCCGACATCCGACCCAAGAAAGAACATAAGCGATTCATCTAACCAAGTCAAGATAAATCTGATAAAAAACACAAAAAAACTCACAGCTAATATAAAAAGCTGTGAGTAAAAGCAATTTGTTTTTAAGGCTTTTCAACAATCTTGCCATGAACAAACTGATAGTTCTGCAGAGGAAAGCGGTTTTGCTTATCCTTTAGAGAAAATTCTTCACCATCGGATATTTCATCAAAAAAAGAAACTGTTTCTTCTTTCAATGGGATAAACTTTGTAATACCGGCACTCTGAGAGGCAAAAGCCTTGGCATAAACAATACCGTTTTCAAAACTTCCCTCTTCTAGCTTGCGCTTGCAATCACAAACAAAGCAAGGACAGCCGATAACATCATCTTTTTCAACTAAATCCGGATAAATCCACACCAGTTTCACATCATCTTCCACCATCAGTTTATGAGACCTAGCAAAAGCATTAATCAAATTACGAGCAGTCTCAATACTGGACACTCTGATTTTTCTTAATTCCATACGCAATAATATATAAAAAATAAATAAATCCTTGCAATGAATACCGTTTTTAGGATAATTTGTCAACTAAAAATTTTCCATGAGTAAAAATTATTCCCAAGAAAACCAAAAAAAACACTCAAACAAATACTGCCTGAGTGTTGTAAAAAAAATAAGGTTATTTACCGATATCTGCCAAAAGCGACTTCCAGTCATGAAACGCCATATCTTCGTTCTTATCTGCCATTTCAGCAAAGATTTCGGCATCTTGAAGGATCTGCTCCGGCAAAGACTGTTCTAATTGCAATTTACGAAAATAACATCGTATTTCAAATTCCAAGCCTCTGAAAATGTCTTCAAACCGCTCAATTTCGGAAGACAACATATCTTTAATACCTTCATAAGATTGTACCATATCGTCATCTCCCTTTTGCCTACTATCTTCAGCCTTTTGTTCATAGGTAGTATACCAGTTTTTCAAAATGGCATAGAGCCTCAACAGCCCTCTGACCGGCATCGACACACTACCTGTTTCAACTAACACAGCCAAATTAATAGCGTTAATAAATTCTTCTTCCGCAGCTTTCAATAATTCATTGTAGTTCATAATTATAGAAAATTAAAAATTAATACTCGCCCTAAACGCTACACGAAATCCATATTTTTGTCAAGTTTTATTTATCATACAAAAAAAGTCCCCCGATTTTCCGGAGGACTAAATCATTAACTATCCAAGAAAGAGCGTAGCTTGCGCGACCTGCTCGGATGTTTAAGTTTACGCAGAGCCTTAGCCTCAATTTGACGAATACGTTCACGCGTAACATTAAACTGCTGTCCGACTTCTTCCAACGTGTGGTCGGTATTCATACCGATACCGAAACGCATACGCAGCACACGTTCCTCACGCGGCGTCAAAGAAGACAAAATGCGTGTGCAGGTTTCTTTTAAGTTTTCATGAATAGCAGAATCCAACGGTTGCAAAGCATTTTCATCGGCAATAAAATCGCCCAAAGAAGAATCATCTTCATCACCAACCGGAGATTCCAAAGAAACCGGCTCTTTGGCAATTTTCATGACCTTCCGCACTTTGTCAATCGGCATGGACAAACGCTTAGCCACCTCTTCGGGTGTCGGTTCACGTCCCATTTCAGAGAGCATCTGACGAGAAGTGCGAACCAATTTGTTAATAGTCTCAATCATATGTACCGGAATACGAATAGTCCGTGCCTGATCTGCAATTGAACGCGTAATGGCTTGCCTAATCCACCAAGTAGCATAAGTAGAAAACTTATAACCGCGGCGATACTCAAATTTATCAACGGCTTTCATCAAACCGATATTACCTTCTTGAATAAGGTCAAGGAACTGCAACCCGCGGTTAGTATATTTCTTAGCAATAGAAATAACCAAACGCAAATTAGCCTCAATCATTTCTTTTTTGGCACGGTCCGCCTCACGCTCGCCTTTTTTAATGGTATCAACCATGCGACGATACTCATAAATCGGCAACCCGCATTCCGTAGCCATTTGTGCGATGGAAGAACGCAGCTCAACAATATCTTTTGAGTACTTTTCGACAAACGCTTTCCAATGTTTATCGGTTTTTTTAGAGATTTTTTCAAGCCAATCGGAATCAAGCTCTGACTTTTGATAAGCGGCTAAAAAATCCTCACGTTTAACTTTGCAAGAAAGAGCATAACGCAAAAGTTTGCCTTCCAATCCCATCAAACGGCGATTTAAGTCGTTGAGTTGTTCGACCAATTGCTCGATTCTGGTAGAGTTAAGATGAATAGAACTCATCAACTCAACCAACTCTCTTTTAACTTGAATATATTTTTTCTCAACGGCAGGAGAAATTTTCTTTCCACCGATAATTGCATCAATACGATGGCATTGAATTTTCTTCAAATCGTCATAATAACTTGAAATTTTGGTTAATATTTCAAGTACGGGCTGCATCAAAGCATCTTCCATGGCAGCCACGGAAGCAGAAGCGCGCCCGTTCATGCCGTCTTCGTCTTCTTCGCTTTCCACATCTTCATCAACGCCGTCTTCGGATAACGCCGTTTCATCTTCCTCATCATCACTGTCTTCATCTTCAACGGCATCATCAAGTTCGATGTCATCACCCAAATCATCGTCGATATCATCGAGATTTTCTTTATCTTCAAGCTCTTCGGCAACCTTATTCAAATCCTCGACCTGAGTATCAACATCATCATAGACCATAGCCTCGGCATCATCGCCGTACATCATTTCCAAATCGACGATATCGCGGAGCTGCATATTACCGTTCAGCAAATCATCTCTCCAACCGGCAATAGCTTTCAAAGTCATAGGACTTTCGCACAAACCGTCAATCATAACGGTTTTACCGGCCTCGATACGCTTAGCGATAGCGATTTCACCATCACGAGACAAGAGCTCGACACAGCCCATTTCCTTTAAATACATTCTGACCGGATCATCCGAACGCCCGAGTTCTTTTTCATCAAAATTACCGGTTTCGTCATCATCATAGTCATCTTGAATGTCCATATCTTCAATATCGGAAATATCCGCATCCGATTCGGACACGATACTAATCCCGAGATCGGAAATCTCGGTCATAATATCCTCAATCTGCTCAGAAGACTCTTTATCGGAAGGCAAAGCCTTGTTTAACTCTTCCACAGTGATATAACCGCGTGCTTTACCTCTGTCGATGAGGCGTTTAACGGCACTGCCCAAACTGTCAATCAGCGGGGCATCTGCGGCATCTACATCAAAAAAATCTTGATTATCAATATCTGACATGTCGGTCCTTAAATCGATTTATATAGAGTTTAAAGTCTAACGACTCCTAAAATTGCTAGCAAACAACATTTAATTATTTTTTGTTTATTTGTCAAGCATTGCTTGCACATTTTTTATAAAAAAACAAAAATAATTATAACCAAACAATATGAAATTTTCGTTAATCAAGACTATCCTTAGCCTCAATCAAAGCCTGACGCTCTTTTTTAAGGTTTTGATAAAATGCATAATCATCTTCGGAAAAATTTTCAGCACTTTCGAGCTTAGCCAAACAATCTCTGATTTCACAATCGAGCTGGCGCACTTGAACTTCCGTAAGTTTGGTTTCAATATCATGACGAAGATTCGTAATAAACGGTTTTTGAAGCCGAAACATTTTAAGTTCCCACAAAGTAGCCAAGACCGCCCCCAACCCTCTGTCTTTAAGTTCCTGACATAAGACGGAAGAATCAAAAGCCTCATCATCAACATGATTTTGATAAATATCAACCATGGCATCCAACAATTGCTGATACTCCGGCTTAGACAAAGAAAACATACCGATTTTTTCTTCAAACTCAGAGATAAGCGCCGGATAGAAAGCCAGCGCGGAAACAATGAACTTAGCCACCAACTCATCCAAATCTGTCTTAGGCCGCGCGACTTGAACCTGCACCTGAGGAACAGCGAGATAATTTTGTTTTTTTCCGTTGCGATAAGCATAAGAAGATTTATCTTGGCTGTTTCGCCCGTATTTAGGAGACCACGCCCCTTTTCCGAGCTGATAATAAATACGTTGCCGCATTTCCTGATGATAATAATTGCGCACTTGCTCATTGGTAATTTTAGCCACTTCGCTCATAATATTTTGTTCGACGAGAGCTTTTTGTTCAGGTGTGTTCATCGGCACATTTTCGGTGTTTTTGCGCCACAGCAAATCCACCAAAGGTATTGTATTTGCCAAATGCTGCTCAAAGGCCTCATGCCCCTTGTCCTGCAAAAACTCATCAGGATCTTCCCCGTCCGGCAAAAAAACATAGCGTAAAGAATACCCCGGTTTAAGGATAGGCAAAGCCCTGTCAACCGAGCGGATGGCAGCACGAATACCGGCACCGTCGCCGTCAAAACAAAGCGTCGGAGTATCGCAAACTTTCCACGCTTCGAGAATTTGCTCTTCGGTCAAAGCTGTTCCCAACGGAGCAACGGCATATTCAAAACCATACCGGCTCAAAGCAATAACATCCATATAACCTTCGCAAACAATAATATTTTTGGCATTATAACCTTTTTCACGTGCGTTATTAAGATTATATAGGACATGACGCTTATTAAAAATGGGCGTTTCGGGCGAATTCAGATATTTGGGCTGCCCGTCATTCATCACACGCCCGCCGAACGCAATCGGACGGTTAGCCTTGTCAAAAATCGGAATAATGACTCGGTCGCGGAAAAAATCAAAAATCTTGCCCGAATTATCACGAGACGACATCGCCGCCAAACCGAGTTCCATCATCTCATGTTCGCTGATTCCCTTAGAAGACAGCCAGGATTTAAGACCGTTATTAGCCGGTGCATAGCCGAGCCGAAAATGAGAAATAACCTCATCACTCAACCCGCGATGATAAAAATATTCCAAACCGTGCCGACCTTCGGGCAATCTGAGACACCGCTCAAAATACTGCACGGCCATTTCCATAATTTCATAAAGTGTCTTGCGTTCTTCACTTTTGACATGTTCTTCATGCGAAAGCTTAGGCATCGGCAGTCCGGCTTTGTTAGCAAGCTTTTGCACGGCTTCAAGAAAAGGCAACCCGTTGGCTTCCATTTCAAACTTAACAATATCGCCATGCGCCCCGCAGCCGAAACAATGATAAAACCCTTTAGCCTCATTTACGGTAAATGAAGGTGTTTTCTCGTTATGAAACGGACAACAGGCACTATACTCACGTCCTTTTCGCACGAGCTTGACTTTTGCGCCGACCACATCAACGATTGAGACCTTAGCGCGCAGCTCTTCAATAAATTTCTGTAAATCCGCCATTATTGTCCGTAAAGTAAGAACGACCTAAAAACAAAGATTTTCGCCGCGAAATTACAAGACGGCGAAAACCCGAAACAAATACCGAACTAGAACAAAGTCTTAATAACGCCGCTAACCTTGCCGAAATCCATCTGACCGGCATATTTAGACTTGAGAACCCCCATAATTTTGCCCATATCCTTCATAGAGGTTGCACCGGTATCAGCCACGGCAGCCTTAACGGCAACCAAAATTTCCTCATCATTCATTTGTTTAGGCAAAAAAGTCTCAATCACGTTGATTTCGGCTTGTTCTTTATCAGCCAAATCTTGACGATTGCCTTTAAGATACATCTCAATAGAGTCTTTACGTTGTTTAATCATATTCTGCATCATGGAGAGCAGTTCGGTTTCAGAAGCTTCTTTCTGGCCTTTTCCGCGGGCATCAACATCTTTTTCTTTCATACCGGCAATAATCAAACGTACGGCACTGACGCGTTGCGTATCTTTTGCCAACATAGATTCTTTCAAAGCTTTTTGCAAATCTTCTCTTAACATGATAACTCTCCTATATAAAAAACAATTTTTCTTGAGAATAAACACATTTGGCATAAATTGCAAGTCCCAAAACCACAAAAAAACACCTCATCGCCCAACCGATAGTTTTCTTGTTACAAAAAAAGAGTTGCGACCCGTCACGAGCAGCAACTCCGAAAAGATTTTAGATTTTAGGTTTAAGGCTGGGATTAATTTTTATTTCTCCGAACTGTGTGTAGCAATAAAATACGGGCCGCACGCAATATTCACCTGAACCTGCAACACCGCGAACCACACTTTTCACGCCCATATCAGCAATCTGACTGCTGTCTTCAAGCATCAGCCAGTAGCATTCTTTCGAAAGAGGCTGAGCACCTTGGTCGCTAAATGCAGAGAGAATTTTATTCACCTCATCCAAATTATGGAAGACCAAAGCCGCCTCTCTGCGGTTAAACATTCGCCCACGTTTTCCGCCCCAAGATGTAGATTGGGCAAATTCCAAAGCCTGAACATAATTCATCTTCTTTGGCGCATCTTGAGCAGAGATAAGCACGCCGCCGCAAATGACACCAACAAATGTTTCTCCCTCAAGCTTTTCAAAAGCAGTTTTGCCGCTGGCATAAACCACCGGAAATCTAAATTTTTCCATATGATAATAATTTAAGTTAATAAAATAATGTTAATTCACCGACAACCTATCATTAAGTTAGACAAAAGTCAACAAAAAAATCAAAAATAAAATCGTACCGAGGCTAAAGTTTCATCAATATCAAATTTTCCATTATTTTGCTGATACTTGTATTCTAAAGCCAAAGCCTGGTTTGTAGACAAAGTATAGGCTGCCTCCGCATGATAAATCACTCTGTCGCCAAAATCAGACGTAGCAAAGACTTGCTCAACATCGGCCAGCAAACGAATTTTTTGAAATCTGGTAAACACGCCGCCTTTAATCCCTAAACCAAAATATTGGTTGCGCGGCAAAAATCCGCCATAAGCCGCATGAATATTGGTCAGCGCAAATAAATAAACATTTTGCCAAGGCTCAACCGCACCGCCGCCGCCGACTTGCGTGTTAAACACATACCCCTCCCCGCCTGTTTCAGGATTAATCTCGCGATTAATCCCCAGAGCAATGTCATAAGACACCGGTCTAAACATTGTATTGATGGGTGAAATGGATTTAATATTCAAAATATCAAAGTCTTGGAGCAAATATTTATGAGAGTTATCATAGTGGCGCATGGTTAAATTTAGAAAATTAATTTCCGCACCGCCGAGCAAACCATATGGATTATCGGTTAAGGAATGATAAGCCGGCCGCAAAGAAATCTGCTGAAATCCTTCTCCGTTACGCACGCCGCCGCCCGCTACCAAACGTTTGGATTCGTGAGATTCTACGGGATTTTCACCTTTGGTTAATTCGCTGAAATTAGCCTCCCTCTTAATCTGACTTCTGGCTCTCAGCAAATCAAAACTCTGCCGGCGATAATCTTCAAGTGCCAAATCTTTCGCCACATATTGATATTGCACATATTGATAAACCGCCTCAACTGCACCGGCTTGCTCTGATTTTTGCAGTTGAGAAAAATCGTAGTTTTGCGTTAAAACGGCCTCAACAAAAACCTGCCGCTGTTTGTCATTCATCTCTTCGTATTGGTGTAGGATTTTGCGCTGTCTGGACGGCCGATATTTAACATCCTTGACCAACCCCGACTTACGATAAACGGCTTTGATGGTATCCAAAGGAATAGCCTGCACCGAAAATTCATCGGCCAACTTCAACGACGGACGCACGGCATCCAACACTTCCATAAGCATGTAAGAACAGTTCTGAGAAAAGAAATAATACTTGGTTTGCGTATTTCCGACCTCCCAAATATGTGCCACGAACATCTTTTTTTCATCGTCGCTTAAATTAAGGCTAAACTCCCAAATATCACGGTTTTCAATATTGTTGTAGGTGTTAATGATATCATAATAAGGCTTAACGGTAAACCCGCCCATATACCCGCCTGTTAAACCGAGCAACGCATACAAAGGCCCGGGGTTAGGCCCCGTAAACGCCCCGTAATTCAAACCGTGAGCCAAGAGCTGCGTACCTTTGCGAGCCGTATCAATACGAATAAGCGTATGCCCGAATAAAGAAGAAGGATTATTCATATAAGCATCTGTAAACAAGAGCGTAACACCTTGAGGCTGCAAATCTTCAACAAATTTTTCATATTCGGAACACTTGGGATAAGACTTTTGTACGAGCCCTATTTTTTTCAAGAACAAGTATCTGGAGGGAAACAAACAAATTTTTTCGGTATTTTCCCCTTTTTCAAACAAAGCGACGGAAGCTTCAAGTTCCGATTGAGGATTACTGCGGCCATCATGAGCCAAATAAAAACTTTCGGAATCAATCGTCCCCCAAACACCACCAAACATTTTGGGACGATAATGCACCAAAGCGAGCCATTCGGGAGTTTGAGCAGCGTTTTCAATTGTCAAGACCTGAGCCGAAGCGGCATTGACAATCCCACCTAACCAAATGCATAAAAAAATAAAAACAAATTTTTTCATCCGCCCAAATCACAAAAAACAAAGGGGGTGTAGATTAAAACCATACCGCCCCCTTTTCAACTCAATCACACTTAACTTAAGCTTTCATAACTTCAAATAAAGCAAGCGTAACCGAAACGGCATCAACATCTTGATTTGGGAAAATATAAGCAAAATTTTCTTGGCTCTTTTGAGCTAAAACATTGCGATCAACATTCATGATACCTGCCAAAGTATCGATTGTTTCCCCCTCGCCTCTGGCGGCATCCATGGCATATTGTTCCATATTATTTTCAATAAAAGCCAACACCATTTTCTGAGTACCGCCGGTAATACGTCCGTTCGGATCGCAGCCCGAAGTACCGAAAGTAATACCGAAAGTCTGTGTACCGAAAATACCATTTGTCGTTGCGGCTAAAATCTGAGGCACGCGACCGCTTTGTCCCCGCCAAGCCATAGAGCCCAAACCGCACCCTGTGCTGTCAACAGCCATAGCCTGAGAAGAAACAAACATTGCCCCGCACAAAACAGAGGCCCAAAAGATTTTTTTCATCATAATTCTCCCTATATAAAAAGACTACTTGAGCAGGCTAACATAAATTCAAAAAAAGTATAGAACAAATATCAATTAAACACAAATTTTTGCACTTTTTAATTTATTTGCTTGCACAACAAAAAAAAATATGCTAGAAAGAACAACAGAAATTAACAAAAGATTCAAAAAGCTGTGATGGATAGTAACCGTCGCAGTTTAATTTTTCTAACATTTTATTAACAATCGACCCAAACGAAACATTTGGGTTCATAACTTATTGAGGTGCGAAATGGAAAAATTCCCTTTAACAAAAAATGGTTTCACCGAACTTGAAGCGGAATTGAAAAGATTAAAGAGCGTTGACCGCCCAAACATCATAGCCGCGATTGAAGAAGCACGTTCACACGGAGATTTGTCGGAAAACGCCGAATATTCATCCGCCAAAGAAAAACAAAGTTTCATAGAAGGCCGCATACAAGAGTTAGAAGCGGTAATCAGCCGCGCCCAAGTCATTGACCCGACCCAAATCAAAGGCGACGTGATTCGTTTCGGAGCAACTGTTGTTGTAGCAGATGAAGACACCGATGAAGAAAAACAATACCAAATTGTCGGCGATTATGAAGCCGATATAGAAAAGAACCGCATTTCTTTATCATCGCCTTTGGCCAAAGCATTAATAGGCAAAGAAACCGGAGACATCGCTGAGTTTTCGGCCCCCGGAGGCAAAAAATCATTTGAAATTGTAGAAGTTATCTACAAATAAAAACAAGTATTTACTATATATTAGAGCCGGAAGCTAAAATCCGGCTTTAATTTTTTATTTTTTAAGAATAAGATTATAAAAAAATATAAGGAGAAACAAATGACGCAATACGATAGCAAACTACTCATCATCGGCTCGGGACCGGCAGGTTATACGGCAGGAATATACGCTGCAAGAGCCGGATTAGAACCGATAATGGTTTCGGGCTTCCAACCCGGAGGACAGTTAACATTAACCACAAATATTGAGAATTTTCCGGGGTTTGCAAATTCAACGGACGGCAATACTTTAATGTTAGCGATGAAAGAACAAGCCCTAAACCTCGGCGTCAAAATTATTGAAGACACCATAACAGAGGTAAACTTTGCACAAAGGCCTTTTATCTGCAAATCAGAAAGCAAAGAATTTCAAGCAGATAGCATCATAATTTCAACCGGAGCATCCGCGCGCTGGCTGGGGTTGGAAAGTGAAGAAAAGTTCAGAGGATTCGGCATTTCATCATGCGCAACCTGTGATGGATTCTTTTATCGCAATAAAGAGGTTGTTGTGGTTGGCGGCGGCAATACAGCGGTTGAAGATGCCTTGTTGTTATCAAAATTTGCCAAACACGTAACCTTAATACACAGAAGAGATTCTTTACGAGCCGACGCCGCCTCACAAAAAAGATTATTTGTCAATGACAAAATTTCGGTTATATGGGATAGTGTTGTTACAGAATTTTTGGGAACGGAACAACCGCGCTCATTAACGGGAATAAAAGTCAAAAACGTTAAAACCGGTGAAATTAAGGAAATGAAAACGGACGGCGTGTTTGTAGCAGTGGGCAACCACCCAAATACGGAAGTGTTCAAAGGAAAATTAGATTTATCGGATGAAGGCTATATCATCACCGCACCGGATAGTACTCAAACATCAATAGAGGGTATTTTTGCCGCCGGAGACGTGCGCTTTGGAAATTATCGCCAAGCAATTGTTGCCGCCGGTTCGGGGTGCATTGCCGCTTTGGAAGCCGAAAAATTTTTACAAGAAAAATAAAGGACAAACCATGAACATCAAACAAAAACTTGAACTTTGGCAGCAAAACAAATTAATCAGTCTTGAACAACAACAAGAAATATTAGCCTTTGAAGAGCAAAACACCAAACCGTTTGCCGTTTTCGCCTTACTCACCATAAGTGCGCTTTGCTTTGGCATTGGTTTAATCGGCACGATAGCGGCAAACTGGGATAGATTAAGCGACACAATGAAATTGATTAACTACTTTATATTGAGTTGTGCAATCGGATACGGAATTTATTTCTGCCGAAAAAAATATGCCGCCAAACTCACCGAGGCTTTGATTTTGCTTTATGCAATTGACATATTGGCAGGCATCGGATTAATAGCCCAAATATTTAACTTAAGTTCAGACACACTCGGCTGGTTGTTGCTATGGAGTATTTTAATAACACCGCTGGTCTTTTTAAGCAAAACGCCGATATTAGCTTTTTTCTGGGTTTGTACCCTACCGATGAGCTTGCTGGATTGTCTGGAAGAAATTGAGTTCATAAAGAACTGGATGGACATGATTATGAATTACATTCCAAGCAACGCCGCCTTATGGTTAATCACGGCAATTTACTTTGCCATCAGCTGCTTGTTTAAACGAGAAAGTAAAATATTTGAAGGACTTCGCGCATGGATATATTTTTCATTACCTTGCATTTTTATGGCTCTGTACAATGATTGGTTTACAGAAACAGAAAAGAATATGAATTGGGGACAATGGAGTATATTGGGCTTATGTCTTGCCCTTTCGGTCGGATTTTATTATATGCCCAAAACCAAGGAGTTTCGAGGAACAAGCATCATTTTAGGTATTTTTGCCTTGTTTAACCTCATAACCGGCTTGATATTGATATATGGTACGACAGCAGAAGAAATGTATCTGGGCAATAATGCGATTTATAAATTAACTCAGCATATATTTTCCGTTGCTTTATTGTTAACGATGCTGTTCAGAACCATACAGTTAAAAAGATTAAATTGGGCAAAAGTAGCGTTAACATTTGTCTCGATAGATTTTTTTGTGATTTATGTGGATTATAGCCAAGCATTATTAAGTACGGGATTAAGTATGATGGGGTGCAGTCTGGTTTTCTTAGGGCTCGCCTACATTGCCGCAAGAGGCATACAGTTAATTAACGAACATCAAGGACAAACGAAATGAAATTAAATCAAAATATTAAAATTATATCAGCCCTTTCTTTTCCGATTATCATACTTATAATATGGAGCATATATCTAAGCTGCCTTTCATACTTCGGACAAACAGTAAAACTCCCTGGGGCTGGATACGACCCAAGAGATTTACTTTCGGGAAAATATATTTTGTTAAGCATAAATTGGGATAAAGCCGATTGCAGCCAATTTACCGACAATAGCTGCCCTAAAGAAAAATTTGAAAAAATATATCGTTACTATGCACCGGAAAAAGAAGCCCCGCAAATGGAAAATTATATAAACAAATATCTTCCGGAAATAACCATGGAGTTCACCTATCGCCAAGGACAAACCCCGATATTAAAAGAAATATATTTCGATAAAATGTTATGGAAAGATTATCAAAAGAAGGAAGAATAAGAAAAGAACAAGGGGTTCACCAAATGGTGAGCCCCCTATTTTTAATAAGAAAAATCTACGTTGTCAAAATAATCCAGCGGAACACTTAGGGACGGACTGTCGCCATATTCCACTTTGACCTTATCCCCTGCTTTGGTCCATTTCAGTTCAGGGAAGAACTCGGACGAAGCATAGAATTCTTTGCCACTCAAGTTATCAAACAGCAGATAATAAATTCTGCCTTCACAAGTAATGGCCTTAACAACATAATTTTTCACTTGCTTAAAAACTTGTCCATCTTTAACAATATCTTGAGTTAAGCGGCGAAGTTTTTCCAAATAAGCTTGTTCGGCTTCTTTTTTAGTCGTACCACAGCCTAAAGCCTGACGATTAGATACCGCCAAGAAACAATACCCGACAATATTTCCAGACTTACCTTTCATAGTCATAAAATAAGTCGGAACATTTCTGACATTGTACAACACCGGCCAATCGGCAGAATATTTAGCGGCACTGGCAAACGGACTATCTTGAGCAATTTTTCTTGCTTCGGATTCATTAAATCCACCGGAGAAAGAATAAACATTTCCAACCTCAGTTGTTTCAGGAACTTGATAGTATTTTGCAGTTTTTGTTTTGGTATCAACCAACATAAAACCGTTCGTACCATTATCACGCCCTGAAGACTGAACACCTGTGTACCAATAGCTCCGACCTTCAGATTGCACCAAAGACATCCCCGGAGTTGCAACTTTAACATCATACTTGCTCCACCAAGAATTTATCCAGCCATTAACATACTTTCCCCAATCATTGATTTGTATGTCAACAATTTTCTGTGGTTGGATTCGGTCAATCCAATCAGGAATTTTGCTTGCAGGATAAGATTTAATGTCACCATTCTGTGCATCAACGGTTAAGACTTCAACAATATTGTCGCCGGAAAAGCCGACGGTTGGTTGATAAACAGGCACAACCCAATAAGGATTACCATGATTATCAATTTCAAAGTTAAGTTTGCTCAAACCTTTGTTGATATATCCGTTCACACGAATATGTCTTTCCAAATCGGTAGCCCAATAACATTGCTTGGCATACTTGATGGATAAAGGCTTTCCGTTAAGGTTGGTAACCAGATAACGACGCATCAAATCAGCCGCATCAACCAACACATACCCCGGAGTAATTCCGTTAGCAAACCACTTCCAGAAGGAAGAATGTTCCAAGGGAGCAACCCAAACCAAATCATTATCAAATTTAAGTTTAACGCCATTATCAACGGTAAACTCACCGGATAACATTTGTAAGGTCATATCACCGATTTCACAACGAGAACCGAGGCCAGAATGTTCCCCAAGCTTATCGCTAGCAAATTTCATAGCCAAACTATCATCTCCGACCCGCATTTTTTCAACCGGAACGGGAGAAATATCGTGTTTAAACACACTATCAGAAACAACTTCAACCGAAAGCATTTTCTGATAAGTTGAGCTATGAAAGATAGGCATTGTCATCAGAGCCATAACACAGAAAGCGATTATGCTGATACCAAGTGGCATCCATCGACAACAAAGCAAAAACTTATGTTTTAGCTCATACTTGCCGATAACAACATTATCATAGAGCATACCTTTTTGCCTATAGCCCAGATTATCACTTTCTATAGAGCGAGAGGCATAATAGACCCCCAACCCCATGACGGATGTGAAGAAAAACTCAATCCACGGGTCGTGGAAACGCCAAAAAGCAAGCGCAGGCAAAGCCCAACAGTAGTTTACTACGAACCAAAACAGAGCAACTGCAATGGTTAAGTATAAACAACTTTTTTTAGAATAGCGGCGGAATGATACTGCGCCGAACACGAGTGCTAAGAAGCACGAAAAAATTAAATAATACATACGCAAAAAAATTAAATATTACAAATACAGAGTATACACGAATTTAGACAAAAATCAAGTAGTTTTATACAAGGATAAGAAAAAAATATAAAAAAAGACTTGCAAAAATAAAAAAAACGGGTAATTTAGGTGATGTTGGATTAATCGGGACTTAGCTCAGCCTGGTAGAGCGCTTGCTTTGGGAGCAAGATGTCGTAGGTTCGAATCCTATAGTCCCGACCAGTTGCGCTCTTAGCTCAGCAGGATAGAGCAACAGCCTTCTAAGCTGTGGGTCGGGCGTTCGAATCGCCCAGAGCGCGCCATTTACACAAAAACCCTCATCGTCAAGATGAGGGTTTTTGCGTAAATACGAAGCTCTAGCGATGCGAACGCAGTTCGGAGTTGCTAGTTGGTGAGCGTTAGATAGAACGCGAACCTTACGAAACGAGGAG
>CALXPT010000016.1 GCA_944390355.1 uncultured Alphaproteobacteria bacterium
AACAACGGCGGCGGAAACAACGGCGGCGGAAACAACGGCGGCGGAAACAACGGTGGCGGGAACAACGGCGGCGGAAACAACGGTGGCGGGAACAACGGCGGCGGAAACAACGGCAACGGAAACAACGGCGGCGGAAATACTTGATGCATTTTTAATTATTGTATCAAAAATTCTCGACGTTAAATGTTATGAAATGTTTTAGGTTGTAAAAAAATATATATGATGAAACTGAGGCTAAAAAAATACATAAACATAATAAAGGCAACTACTCTGATTATCGTTGTCTCTGCTTGTATTTTGCCTCTTTGTTCCGAGGCTTACGGTAGTGATTACACAAACTGTATTCCTAATTCTCAAAACGGAAAATGGACCTTAGAATGTCCTAATGGCCAGCAATCAAGAAATGATGTCAATGTCGGATGTGTTCGCGAACAAAATAAAAATTCCTGTCTAAATACCATGCCGGTCTCCGGTTCTGTTGCTCGTATTCCTGAAGATGTTTGCTACCGTAATGAAGGTTGGTCAAAAAAGCGTAATCACAACGGAATTGATTATGCCGTTGCTGCCGGTACTCCCGTTGTGGCCGCGGCAGCCGGAACCGCTCAGGTTAATCAATGTGTCAGCGGCGGTGGACGCACCGTCGTTATTGTTCACAAAAAAGCAACTTCTCCCAGTAGTGATGGGGTCGATATTGTTCCTAACAGCAGCTCTGATTACTATACAACTATTTATATGCACTTATCCAGCATTGCCGTTTCCGACGGGGCTCAAGTTCAAAAGGGGCAAGTTATCGGTAATGCCGGCGGTAGTTCTTGCAGTAACGGGGGCATTATCGAGAATGCATATGGGGCTCACCTTCATTTTGAAATGAGAGACGGTTCCGGCGGTGTGGCCAGCGGAAACGTTTTAGACCCCTTGTGTAATGAAATCCAATCTTTGTGCGAGACTTCTTCGACTAATGCTTATTATCAAAATTCTTCCGGATATGATACCTTTCAATGCCGTGACTGCACCAAGAACCAAGAAGCTTGCCGGAAAACAGATACCGGCGGTTATGACCACGAAAACGGTGATCCCATTAATCCTACTACAAACGGACAATCCGTCGGCGGAACCGGCGAAGAAGGCAATTGCTCCAAGATGTATGATGAAAATAATCTCTTGGCTTTAAGTGCCGCCGGAGAATCCGGCAATAATCCGGGGATTAACAATAAATGCGCTAAAGGAGATTCCGGCGGTTGTTCTTATGGCAGCAATCAAATGGCCTGCGGGGCGGAAAAAGAAGGAAAACAATCTTCCGGCGGTACGGTAGCAACCTTTTTGCGCGACTTGTCAAGCCGTCATCCCGATTTGTTTGCTCAACTTTCTAACGGCAATGATGTTGAAACCACCATCAAATATGCCTGCAATAACTTGAGTTATCCTAATGAAAATCTGCAATTTCGAACTGCTTGGGAAAGTCTCGGCTCCAATAAAGACTTTGCTCTCGCACAAGATGAGTTTATCTATAATCAGTTTGTCAGTTATCCTAAAAATGCATGCGGCTCAGAATGGGATAAATTAACTCCCGAGGTTAAAATGACTCTCATGGCTTGCGCTATTGCCGCTCCGGCTACAGTTATTAAAGTCATTAAACAAATTAAAAATGAAAATCCGTCCACGCCTCTCAGCGAAATTCCCGAAGAAACCATTATCCCCCGTATTAATTTGTTACGCGTGGAAATCGGTTATCACAGTTACAAAGTCAGTGATGATCCCAATAAACAAAGTATTTATAACGCGGTTCTAAAACGCGCTCCCGAAGATGATGAACGTGCTTTAACTTCCGCTAAATTACGCAAAGCTCTCGCTGACCCTGCCAATGCAGGCAAAACACCCGATGAAATCTCTATCGAACTTACCGGCAAAAGAATGTGTGCCGCCGATGAATATCCGGGGGTATCCAGCTATGATACCGGAAGCGGCGGGGGCAGCGGGACAAGCAGCGGCGCCAACGAAAAATACGACAGTGATAAAGACTGCCGCGTGAGTAAATATCGTAATTCTTTTTCAGGCTGCATGTTCTGCGGTATCTTTAAAACTTTATTCAATGCCGCAAGCCTTATTGCTAAAAATGCCTATAATGCGCTCTCGGGGGCGGCCTTGACACTCATGCTTGTCGGTACGGCTCTGTGGTTGGCATTTACGGTGCTGAAACAAGTATCTTCTCTTGGCGGTGCGAATCCTTACGGTATGGTCAAAACAATCGTTAATCAATTATTTGTCGTGCTTTGTTGTGCCGCCATGCTCCTTACCATGGACAGCACGGCTATTATGAACTTGTTGATTAATCCTATTTTCCAGACCGGTATGGATTTTTCTAAACTTCTCCTCGCAAATTCAAGCGGTGAAACTTGTAACAGTGCCGATATTGCAGGTATTCGAACCGACGGCGGGTTGCCGGAGTCTATCGGAACAAGCATTTTATGTATTATTGACACCATTCAAAACAAACTCTTGGATATTATTGCTTTGGGCTCTTCTTCCATTTGTGTCGGCTTTTGGTTGGAATCGTATAAAAATCTTCCTATTTTCCCTCATTTCGGCTATGTCATTACCGGTGTGTTCCTGTGGCTTACGGGGGTTATGTTTATGGTTATCTATCCCTGGCTGCTTATCGACTCCATGCTCAATTTGTGTTTGGCGGTTGCTTTTCTGCCGTTGGCCATTGCCGGTTATCCTTATAAAGTTACCAGAGGGATGTTTGTTAAAAAAGTCTGGGGCGCATTTATGAGTGCCATGTTTACCTTTGTGTTCTTATCCGTCGTTATTGCCGTTTTGCTGATGGCGATTGAAAACGTGGTCGGCGAATCCGGCGTGCGAAGTTTGAGTTCGGTCGGAGACAGCGGTTCGGCTTATAAAAATATTTTGTCTTCCATCGGTTGGTGGACAATGAACTTCTTAAAACTCGTCTTTATTCTGTTTTTGGGATGGGCTGTTTTGGGCGAAGCCAAATCTTTTGCCGAGAATTTTGCCAGCGGTATGGGGGCTGGCGGAGGAGCCAAATTAAGCAAAGGAATCGCTGCCGATATCGGCGGTATGACGGCTAAAGCCACTAACAGAGCTGTTAAAGGGGCTGTAAACCGCGTCGGCACAGGCGCAAAAATCGTCGGGCACAGCATAAAAGAAAATGCCCAAGAGCTTGCCAGTGATTTTCGACTGAACCTCAACAAAGACCACGTTGATAACCGTATGAATCAAATTCAAAATCAAGGTACGCTCAATGCCGACGGAACCCGAACCTATCGAAATATGTTCGGGCGGAAATTTACTGCAACTCAAGACGGTTATTCTTATAAAAATTGGCGCGGAAAAACCATTACCAAAACCGTTGAAAGAAATGACAACGGAAACGTCGTTTATACAAAATCTAAAACGAATAAAAACGGGACAACCACTTCGGTCTCTCAAGACGGATTTATTAAGCAAACCGCGGTTTACGCGTCAAACGGTCAAATGATTTCAAAAAAATCGGAAATGACTACTGCCGGCGGAAAATCTCTTATCAATAAAGACGGTACGGTTAATGAGATTGCAATTAACGCCATTATGCAGAACTCGGCGTTTAATCCTGATGACGTGCAATCTGCCATCCTTGAGCAAATGCTTAAAGAGCGTATCCCCAGCGCACAATATGCTCTGCAAGATGATTTTCAATCCAGACAAATCGTTCGCGGCAAAGATGAGAACGGACACGACTTTTTCAAAATAATTCAGAAAAATAAAGACGGCTCCACAACCAATGTCTCCATGACTTTCGGAAATAACGGTCGGGTTATGACCGAAATTGAGGATATTTCCAGAAAAGGTGAAGCCATTAAACATTCTTCCGACGGTATCATTAACCGTATCCAGCGGTATAATTACAAAAAAGACGGAACCATCGACGAAAACTCTATCGAATCGAGATACTCCGCCACAAAATATTATGTGCAAAATTACGGCAAAGTTATCGACAGCAACGGACGTGCCGCCCGCGGCGTTCCTATTGAAGATACTCTATTTAAACCTGAGGATATTCGCGAAATGGGCGATAAAGTCGCAAGAAACGGTACGGCCGCTCCTTTGGAAGGGTTTAAATAAAAAATTATCCAAATTGTACACATATTGTCTTTTTTGTACGATAATTCTTGATTTCTTGTTTTAAGTCGATATTATACAGTTAGTTATTTGGAATAACTATTATGTAATTTATATGAGGTATCAATATGGAAGAAATTATTTTCCCGAATCAGATTAGAATGTATAGACGGCTTCGCGGTCGCTCCATGCAGGAATTGGCAGATCATCTTTCCGTCAGCCTCTCGGCTATCTCTAAAATTGAAAAAGGTTATCGTCGTGTTGACCAAGAGCAGTTGGTGCGCGTGGCAGAGTTTTTGGATTGTCCTTTACAGGATTTGTTTGTTAACGAACAGAACTCTCAGCTCGAGGTTGTTCAGTCTTGGCGCCGCGAACAGGAAAGAAGAAACAAAATTAACGAGAAAAGCGGCTTGAAAACTTTGGGCGCAGGTCTTCGTCAAATCAGAAACGAGAAGAATCTTACTCTTATTGAAGTAGCCGAAAGTGCCGATATGACTTTGTCCGTTTATCACAGAATCGAAATGGGACAAAGAGAAGTTTCCGATAAAGAATTTAAAAATATCGCCAGAGCTTTGAATGTTACTCCCGATGATTTGAAGAACGAAATTAAAAGTCTTGATGAAAAGGGTATGCTTGAAGAAATTATTCAACGTAATGATGCAAAGTATAAATTACTTTCTACTCCTAGAGGGGCTATTTCTTCTTTTGTTGCCTCCAGTCAAGACAACCAAAAAATTTCGGTTTACGGAACTGCAGGTAAAGACGGCGATGTTATCATTGACTTAGAAAACGAAACTAAGAAAGTTGCTTGTCCGCCTCAACTTAACGGGAAAAAAGATGTTTATGCCGTCAATCTGTGCACCAGAAGATTAGGGACTTTGCTTCCGACGCGTTCCATTTTGTTTGCGGACCCTAATGATGTTGTCAGCGTCGGTGATATTGCTATCTTATATGTTTCCGATACCGAAGCTAAAATACTCAGCATTCGTGAAGATGAGAATGGAGAACTTTACGGGTTGCGTTGGAATCCGGATGAAAGGATTAAAATCGGCAATGATGATTTGCGGAAAATTCACAAAGTTGTTGCGATTTATTTATAATTTCTGTTGTACTTCAAAAAAAACTCTGCAAACGCGGAGTTTTTTTTGTTTTATTAACCTGAAATTTACGAGATTATGTATATTCTGATACCAAGAGTAATCTTTATATTGAGGTATTTTTAAATTGGCTGAAGGCGATTTGGAAAAAAATGCGGAGTATTCCGAATTTTTGAAAAAAGACGGCGAAGAAGATCCGCGCGTTATTGCTCAGCGTTTACTCAATATTTTTAGGCAGCTTCATATCTTTACGCAAAAAAAACGTGATGAGTTTAATCAACATATTAAAGAGCAGCCTTATGCCGTAAAAAAAGCTCTTGCCTCTCTGCCGGGGGGCGGGGTGTTGCTTGAGTATCTCAACGAATTGGAAATCGAATCCGGCGGGGAGGCTCTCGATGCTAGCCTTTTAGCTCCCTCTGTTTCAAGTTATAAAGATAAAATCAGCCCTAAAGACAGTTTGTCTCAAGTGCAGATTTTGGCTCAAGCTTTATCTGAAGCTAAAGGCGCAATCCCTGTCGCAGGCGGGCAAAATGCCTCAATGTCTGCTGAAGAATTGTCCAGATTATCTCATGATTTGAACCTTAAATTTGACAGTCTTAAATCCGAATTGGAAAGAAAGCTTGCCCAAACCATCGGACAAAAGGGTGATGGCTCGTCTGCTCGCTCAGATAGCGTTATATTTAATGATGACAAATTGGTTACGACAATTGTTTCTGCTGCAAAAAATATTATGCAGAGCAATCAAGAATTGGTTACTAAAAACAATAACGAAATTATTAAACAGTTTTCTAACCTATCCGAAAACTCCAATAAAGCTAATTTAGCCATCGCTCATTCGCTCGAAAAGTTGTCTGCTTCAGCTCAACCCTCGCAGGGACAATATTTGGAAAATCTTATCGGCAATATTGTTGATAAGCAAACGACTATGTTTCAAGATTTTTCTCAGAAACAATCTGATAGTTTAGGCAATATTTTAGCTCAGGTTCTCAGAGAAAACAATTCTTCTTCTTTGCAAATCGTTAGTGAAACGCTTAAAGCTTTTCAAAGAGAAAGTGCACGAATCTTGGAAATCCAAGCAAATATTCAAAAAGCTTTAGTTGACAGCAAACGAGCCAATGGATTTATGCCTTATTCCGCTTTCGGGTTATCTTCTTATTCTTTCGGCGGAGACAGAACTGATGCAAAATCATCCAATTCTACATCGGCTAAGTCTTCCGGCATGAAATCTTCTCCCAAAGAAGAATCTTCTTTTTCTCCTTTTTCCGGCGGTGATTTTGATTCTTTCGGGTTCGGAATTCCCAAAGACTCCTTTGATGATGACAGTTCTTCAACTTCAAGTATTTTCTCTCGACGTCAATCCGAAGATACATCTGTTTCGCCTAAAAATCCCGAACCTGTTGCCGATGAGTTGTTGAATCTTGCAAATATGGAATCTACAAAAAAGAAAAAGAAAAAAAAGAAGAAAAAGAAAAATAAAAGTGATGACGAGGCTGTTCAAACACAGAATCTGAATGCAGAGGAAATTCCCGAAACTGAAGACAGAACGGTTCATGCTCCAAAACTTTTGAGTATTGATGACATTCCCGATGAAAAAGATTCTTCTTCCGATTGGAATAGCTTTGTTGACGAAGAGACTAAAAATTCTGAGGCTAATCTTTCTGAAATGTCGGCGACTTCCGTG
Source organism: uncultured Alphaproteobacteria bacterium (assembly GCA_944390355.1). GTDB lineage: Bacteria > Pseudomonadota > Alphaproteobacteria > RF32 > CAG-239 > HGM16780. The sequence continues at coordinate 6,898 of CALXPT010000016.1, forward strand.
GAAAGCAGCAGCGTTGAAAATGCTGATGATACGGCGCAAAATCAAAACCAGACTTGGGATAATAACTCTCAAAGCGAGGATGATACGCAGGAGGCTTGGGAATATGTTGATGATAACTCCCCTCAAAGTGATGAAACGGGTGAAGAATGGGAATATGCTGATGATTCTTCTTCGGAAAACGGTGATTACTTTTATGATACCTCCTCTCCGGAAGATACTTCTTATGCTTATGAAGACGGACAAGATTGGGAATATACCGATGATGATAACGGCAATGATGCAAATGGCGATGAATGGGCCTATGTAGATGAAAACAGTGAGCCCGTTCAAGAAACTGCCGAAAGCGGTGAATGGGAATATGTCCAAGACGATAATGTTCAAGAAAATAACAACGATGAGTGGGAATATGTTGATGATGAGACCTCTCCGAGCAGCGATAGCGATGAGGAATGGGAATATGTTGATGATGGTGTCTCTCTGAGCAGTGATGTCGATGATGATTGGGAATATGTCGTGGATGGCTCTGAGAATGTTGATTATCACCCTGTTGTCGATACCGAAGAAGTTGCCGATACTGCAGAAGCTGAAATTTCTTCAACTCAATATCCTGATGCGGCACCTCATTCCGAAACCTCAGATACCGAGCCCCTTTTGCAAAACGAAGCTGTATCCTTAAACCCTGAAAATTTATCTGTCGCAGATGATGCGGTTTCCGATGAAGCCATCTCGGAAAAAGATGTTCCTCATGGTGAAGAGTTCCATTTTGAAGATGCTGCTAAACCGGTTGATTTATTTGAACCCAAGCATGGTGATAAAATCGAATTTCCTATGATTGCGGAAAGCGAAGATGCTTCCGATGCTTCTTTATCTTTTGCTAAATTATCCGGACTGAATGATGCTGATAATCCAGAATCTGACCCTTATAATAAACCTCAGTCTTAAGATAGCTGTGTAAAAGCTGGGATAAAAGAATTTACAAATCTTTCCGCCTCCTTTAGAGTGTAATTTAAATAGGAGGCGTTGTTTATGGAAGCAAATAATCCGTTGCCGGCTGTCAGCCAAGAGGCTTTGTGGTATTTGAATAATTATATTTTGTTGCGTGATTATTATGACCGCACGATTTCTCGTATTGCGGCTCGTTGTGTGCGCAAAGGAAATATTGCAATCGAGGAATATCCTTATTACGGCTATATCCTTGATGTGCTGGAAGAAATTTGCGAGGTCGGCGAATATATTCTTAAACATCGGGAATTGTACCCTTATGTCGAGAAAAAAATTGCCGGCGGCTTTTCCGGTTTTCGTAAAAATTTAGCCGAGTATAATGAAGAACTTAAGAAAAACGCATCTCCCGATATGATTAAAGATGACGGAGCTGATTTGAAAAAAATGAAAGAAGCTCTCGGTGCTATTACAAAAGAACAAGATCCTACCATCGGTGCCGGTATGAGTATGGATGCCGTGATGGATAAGCTTATGCGTGAAAATAACATTAAAAACAACAACGGTGAGCAAACATCATGACGCGTAATTGGTTTTCTGTATTGATAAAAATTGTTATGAGTTTGGGTATTGTCATTAGCATCGGAGCGTGCTCTCAATCTTCTGATTTCGGTACGGTTGATTCCTTGCCTGCCGGAGCTTTTTCTTCCGAAGAAAGTCAGGATATTGATTTTGTCATGCAACATGACCCTAATCAAATTAAAACAACCAAAGGGGCTGCCGAGTTGGATTTGGAAACTCCTCTCAGATGCCGCGTTAACTGGAATAAGCAAGAGTTGATTACGGCTATTCCTTATGACCCTACTTCTTTTAATTTGATTCAAAACGGTCGCAACGATCCTCTGCCTCGTTATGAGGTTACCGGTTTGTCTTTTAAATCAAAGCCTGCTCAGGAAGCCTTATTAATGCTTGTCAAAGAGGCTGACATTCATTTGATTGCAAAAGATGCTCCTTATGCAAGAATCTCCGGCGAAAACCTTCATGGGGAATTTTCGGATGTCGTGAAAATGATTACCGATGCCGGCGAGGTGTTCTATTCTTATGATGATGAACGCAAACTTATGCGTATCTCTCGACGTGCCAGTTTTACTCTTTATGTGCCTAAATCTCGTCCGATTTTAATGGGGCTCCTTGATGTTATTCGCGGCTCCGGAATCACTGATATTGTTACAGATTGGGGAGATTATTCAATCACTTTTACGACTGATTATGAAACAAAAAACAAAATTATGGATTTGGTTAACTATTTTAAGGATAATCCGATTTTGGTGGCTTATGATGTCAGCGTTTTTAGAATCTATCCCAATACTCCCGAAAAATATGTTGATTGGCAGGCTGCGCTTGATGCGTTTGATTTTAGCACGTTGAACACTTCTCAAGCCGGTGTTATCGGTCGTATTTTGTCGACTACTAATGATTTGAATTTGGCGACTTTACGCGGTTTCTTAGGTGCTCAAGCCACGATTATTCCCGTTTCGGAAGGGCGATTTGTCGTACCTAATCTGTGGATGGCCAGATTTGATGCCGGAAAATGCGGTTTTCGTAAAGCTCCCGAAGAGGATTTATCTGTTTTAGCAAAGGCCTCTTTAGAAAAAAATAACCGGATTTTTTCTGATATTGCTCTTGACACGACTCAAGGCGAAATTGCCAAGTTCAAAGTTCGTAGTAAAATTGGCGAGAATTTGATGATTATCGGGTTGCCTAACGAGATTTTCGGTGTTGACAGCCCTACTTCCGAAACGATTGTATTTATGGTGCCGAAAATTATTCGGACGGCTAAAACGAAAGTCCCAACAATTAATCAACTTTAGGTGGTGTGTTATGGATGAATTGAATCAAAATGTCAGCGGCAGTGAAAATAATATTCCTTCTCAGCCTAAGCTGAAGAAAATTAAAAGGCTGGTTAAACGCCCTCTTCCCCGTCCGCTTTCAAGCGAACCGGTTGCTCCTAACGGAATGAAAAAAATCAAAAGGCTGGTTAAACGTCCTCTTCCACGGCCTTTGTCCGGCGATATGCCTTCCATGCCTCAATATCCCACGCAAAATATTGAGAATCCCTCTATTGTCGGAGAATCCGATTTCTTGCAAAATAATGATTTGAATTTGCCGGCTTTTCCTTTAGATGATGCTTCCGGTTCTAACTTACAAGCGAATCCTTCCCTTAATTCACAACCTCGTTTTATTAACGACGAAGATTTGAAGGATACACAGGGCAAACAAAAGCTTGAAGGCTTTATGGTCGGTGAGTTGTTTACAAAAAAAGCCATTGTTGCCGTTAGTGTCGGTTGCCTCTTTTTGGGAATGATATTGGGGAAAATTTTTCTGAGTTCATCAACCGTAGTGCAAAGCGGTTTATCCGGCGTTATTGCCAATCCTGAGGTGCCTAAAGGACGCGCGCGTTGCGGCGTGGCGGAAAAAACACAGGGCTGTGTTCTGTATCTTATGAATCCCCAGCGGGAAGATTTGAATGCTCGTGATTTTTATGAATTAGCGTCTCAACTGACCGGAAGACAGCGGTTTGTCATTGAAACGGGAAATATGCGCTATTCAAATGTTAAGATTGCTCCGGGAGAAATTGCACAATTTAATATTCCGCCGTTGCAATAAAATATCTTCATAATTTAAGAGGAGCTTATATAAGCTCCTCTTTTTTGGGAATTTACCCTAGTCTATTTATGCAAAATTTCCTTTACAGCTTTAATTATTGCATCTTTGGTTATGCCAAAATGTTTGTAAAGTGCTTCGGCTGGGCCGGATGCGCCAAAACTTTCCAGTGCGATGATTTTTCCGTTTTCGCCGGTATAGCGTTCCCAACCGAATCCGGAGGCTGCTTCTATCGCTACTCTCGGGGCAGTGCCTAATATCTCTTGCCGATAAGATATGGGCTGTTTTTCAAATAACTCCCAGCACGGCATGGAAACAACCGCGGCTTTTATTCCCTCTGCATTTAATTCATTCATTGCCTCAACTGCCTGTGAAACTTCCGAACCGGTTGCCAGAATCGTAATGTCGCGATTTTCTTTATGACCGGCGATAACATATGCTCCTTTAGCAGTCAAATTTTGTGCGGATGATGTTCTTAACAGCGGCAAATTTTGGCGACTTAAGGCCAATATACTCGGCGTGTGTTCGCTCGTTATTGCAATTTGCCACGCTTCGGCTGTTTCAACCACATCACACGGGCGAAAGGTATTGATATTCGGCATGGCTCGATATGATGCCAGATGTTCTATCGGTTGATGTGTCGGGCCATCTTCTCCTACGCCTATCGAATCGTGCGTCAATACATATATCACGCGTAATCCCATTAAGGCAGAAAGGCGCATTGAGGGGCGCATGTAATCCGAAAATACAAAAAATGTTCCGCCGTATGGGATGATTCCACCATGCAGAGACATTCCGTTCATGATTGCGGCCATCGCGTGTTCGCGAATCCCATACATTACATTATTGCCGTTATAATCATCTCTTGTGATGGTTTTCATGCAGCTGACCAAAGTTAAATTAGATGCCGCCAAATCTGCCGAGCCACCAATGATTTCGGGCACATACGGCACTATATGCTCCAAGCACATTTGTGAGGCTTTTCTGGTGGCGACTTTTAACTTTTCTTCAATAGCATGCTCTTTAAATTTATTGAGTTCATTATCCCAATTTTGCGGGAGTTTGCCTTGGATTATATCCTTAAACTCTTGGTTTGCATTCTCCGCCTTTTTTTGCCAATTGTCATATTCCGACAAGTTTCTTTTTGAGCTTTGACGCCAGAGTTCTAATATATTTTCAGGAACTTCAAACGGTGCGCTATCCCAATCTAAGGATTTTTTCATATTATTTAATTCTTCTTCACCGAGCGGCGAGCCGTGGCATTTGGAAGTTCCTTGTTTGCTCGGTGCTCCATAGCCAATAGTTGTTTTGCAGGCGATTAATGTCGGGCGGTCGGATTTTTGGGCGGTTATGATTGCCGTTGTTATCTCGGCTTGATTATGCCCGTCTATTTCTATCGTATTCCACCCGCAGGCTTCAAAGCGTTTGATTTGATTTACGGAGCTCGCATCCGATACATGGCCGTCTATCGTGATATTGTTATTGTCCCAAAAGACTATCAATTTATTTAATTTCCAATGGCCGGCCAATGATATGGCTTCTTCTGAGATGCCTTCCATTAAGCAGCCATCGCCATTTATGACATAAGTATAGTGGTTGCACAAATCATTGCCAAATTTGGCATTGAGTATGCGTTCGGCTAATGCGAATCCGACGGCCGAGCTTATTCCCTGTCCTAAAGGTCCTGTGGTCATATCAATACCTTTTAGGTGTCCATACTCAGGATGTCCCGCAGTTTTTGAACCTAGTTGGCGAAAGTTTTGCAAGTCAGACTTATCTATATCAGGATAACCCAGCAAGTACAAAACCGAATACAACAATGCCGACCCGTGCCCTGCCGACAATATAAATCTGTCGCGATTGAACCATGCGGCATCTTGCGGATTTAGTTTGATGAATTTACTAAATAATACCGTTGCAACATCGGCCATTCCCAATGGCATTCCGGGGTGGCCGGATTTGGCTTTTTCAATTGCTTCGGCTGATAAAAATCGAATCGCATCGGCCATTTGATTTTGTTCTTGTGTATTTGTCATTTATATTTCCTCATCACCGTTAAAATGAAAGTTAAAATAGCGGTTATTATAAATTTGTTCACTCGGTTTAATAATCAAGCCCATGTTAATGCCGTAATTATACTTTAGTTCTTCCGGCAATGGTACTTTTATTTTATGTCCTACAAAACGCGCCGTTTTCGAATAACGCGGAATGTAGGCTACTTCTTTATATTCCCTGTAACTTTGAGGGTATCCGTAATCACTTGAAACGTAAAATGTAAATGGAACGCGCTCTATTTCTCCTCCTCTTAAGCGACGTATCTCAAATATCGGTTCGATTACCGCATAACTTGCATTCCTTTTATCTACAATGTTACATGTTCCGTTATACCCTGAAACAATAACTTGAACCGGAACCTTGTTAAAAATAAGGGTGGCATATTCATTTTTATTAATAAATACCAACGGACAGGTCATCGTATCTTTATCCAGAGGGTCTTCTTCCGTACTTGCGCAAGCACTTATCAGCATCAAGACCGCGACAAAAATTATTTTCTTTACCATTGCTATTTTCATACTTTGCTCCTTACAAATAAGGCTACCAATTCCAGATGTTTGGAATATATAAACTGGTCTACCATTGTTACCTTTTTTAGTATATATCCTGAGGACAATAAACAATTGGCATCGTTTACAAATGTTTCCGGATTGCAGGATACGGCTATGATTTTCTTTGGCTTTTGCTTATCTTCAAGTTCTGCTATTTTTTTTATTTGTGCCATGGCGCCGGCTCGCGGCGGATCAAAAACCATCGCTTCATAGTCTTCAAGTTCTTTGCCGCTCAGCGGATATTTGAAAAGATTTTTCTTGGCTATCTCTATATTTGATATTTGGTTTTTATGAACTGTTTTAGAAAATGCATCTAAAAGTTCTGACGAGGAATCGATTGATTGTATTTTATTTTTTTTATTTTGACTCATCGGGTAGGAAAATGTACCAACCCCGCAAAACAAATCCGCTATTTTTCCTTCCGTTTTGCCAAGATAGCTCATCACTATATCTATCAGAGCCGTTTCCGCCGATTTTGACGCCTGCAAAAACGTGCCTGCCGGTATATAAACATTTATTCCTTTTATGCTTGTATAGGGCGGTGTTTTTTCTATTATCACCTCGCTTGAGCTGTTATTGGTCAGACGGTGCGATACTCGAATGATGGTGTCGTTTGACATGGCAAAATCCGATATTATCAGGCGATGCTCCAGCTCCGGTGTTTTGTTAAATTCCAGCACAATATCCAGCCCGTTATCAACTTCGCTTAACCATATGTCTCCTTCTTTGAGATATGAAGCCTTGTATTGGTGATTTTTTATTTTTTCTTTGAAAGGAACGGACACTAATTTTTTAAGCATATTCCGCAAGCTTGGCAAAATATCATTTAGCTTCGGTGTCAGAAGTTCACATTTTTCGATATCTACTATCTCGTTACTTTTGTTTTTATTAAAACCCAGTATAACTTGTTGCTTCCGCGAAAAAAAAGCCAAAGAGGCGCGTCTTCTTTGCCCGTCTGCAATAAAGACCGCCTCGTCATAAGCTTCCGGTTGTTTTTTTAATGCCGACAACTGTTGCAAAAATAAATCTTGCTTAAACTTTTGATAGTCTGTTTCGGTTAAATTACGATACGGGCAGCCGCCACAGTTTTTTGCATAAGGGCAAGTCATGAACTATTTGTCCTCGGGTTTTCTTGGTGAAGAAACAACCGGCGAAATTGATGTTTTTTCTTCTATTTGTGTTTGCTGTTCCGCTATATGACTTCCAGTAATTCCATCAAGCAGCGATACTTCGGTATTTTCTTCTTTTTCAAAAATCGGATGCCGATTGGCACTCTCGTCTTTATGTGGCTCTTCGTCCGGTTTAAAATTCTTCATATCCGAGGGATAAAATATTTCTACTCGGTTGCGGCCGTTTTGCTTGGCTCGATATAAGGCCTCATCCGCCGTTTTGATTAAGGTATCTATATTATCCGAAACGGCTGCTGATGAAATACCTATACTAATCGTAAATTTAACAATTCTTCCGTCATCTGAGGGAACACTTAATTCGGCAATCGTTTCTCTTAGACGTTCGGCAACCACTCTCGCATTTTCGGCATCGACATCATCCAAGTATATAACAAACTCTTCTCCGCCGTAACGTGCTACAATATCTCGGTCGCGCAAGGCTCTCTCGCAAGCCGCGGCTAATTCCATTAGTACCTTGTCGCCGGTTTTGTGTCCGTATGTATCATTTACACGCTTAAATAAGTCGACATCAGTCATCAAAATACAATACATGCCGTTATTTTTCCGCGCTTGATTTATTCTTTTACGAACTTCTTCTTCAAAGTAACGGCGATTGTATAATGATGTCAGAGGATCTCGCGTTGCTTGATTTTTCAATAATACTTCGCGATTTTTGCGTGAGGTGATATCTTGGAATGCCGCATATAAAACGACATCATAATTATAATCTATCGTGGTGGCCGAGGTTAAAAGCCAGAAGGGTGAATCGCCATCGTATGTCTTTACCAAAATCTCAAAATCCTGAACATCTTTTTCGTTCTCCAGACGCTCGTTTAATAATTGGCGGTTTTCCGCATCCGCAAAAAAGTCTCTGAAACGATAATGATCCAACTCATTGATATCTATACCGAATAAACGAATCGCGTTGTCATTGGCTAAGATGATTTTATCATCGCTTAAACGGCAAATCAAAATCGGGAACGGTGAGGATTTGATTATTTCTTCAATACGACGATTATATTTTACGATATCTTGTCGATAACTATCCAGACGCTGCGCCAAAAAGTCTGCATTTATTGATGCGAAAGAAACAGCTAATACATTATACACTAACGGCGATAAATACCAGTTGTTTATCAACTCCCATGAAGAGGCATCAAAAAACATTCGTAAAATTGCTATAACCGTTACGACCGTAAATGCTATAATCGCGCCCAAATAACCTATTGCGTGGCGATTATGTAATTGCGCCCAAAGTGCTATGGAAACTATCGCAAAGCCTGCTATCGAGAATATTTGTTTCATATTACTGATGATATTACTGTCCGGATAAATAAAAACAAAATATCCTGAAGACGCAACACCCAAAATCGTAATAACTACCAAACCTACGGTTATAATCGGAATATTGAATTTATTTATTAAAATCTGCAGTGCTCCGACTACAAACGACATCATCGATGCAAAAATGAGGCACAAAGCTATAAATGTTAATAATTCTATGCTCCGACCATGCATATATTCTATATTAATCTGGTGTTCCGCATAGACGCTTATCAACTCAAAGACCAGTCCCAGATATATACAGGTTAGTCCGGTTTTTATCGGGAGCTTTCCCTGCCTTACTATCAGCAAGGTTACCGTTAATACTAACAATGACAACAGTGTGATGGTTATATTGGATATGTTTGCAAAAATATCTATATTTCCCATTTGTTTTTCCTAAAATTAAATAAGGTTACTTAAATTGTTTCCAGATTACAGCAATAATTATTAAAATAAATTAAAGTTTAATGCTTTTTATCAAAATAAGAGATAGATTTTTTTTTATATTTATTATAACATAGGTTTGCTTGATTTGTATTATTGCGAGGAAAAGAAGATATGCATTCAAAAATGAAGACTGCTCAACATTATAGTCATTGTTATGCACTTAATCTTAGTCGTATCCCTGTCAAAAATTCAGATAGAATCTCTTTGAGAATTTTGTATCCGGGGATTGTTTTTGGGTTATTGTTACTTGCATTAGGGCTATTTGATTGGACTTGCTCTATTTTCTTTTCTAAAAGCAGTTCCCCTGATTTCGGTGCGGAATATTACGAATCTTGGTTTAGTCCCGCTATTTTTGATTTTGTTTTGATTTGTCTCGGTTCGGGAATCGTTTTTCAATTGTTCGCTACTTATCTGTGCTATCGTAAGATTTTTTTTGACGGGCAAAATATTACCATTATCGACCGTCGTCTCGGCGGCAAAAAAATTACTTACAAAGAAGATATCCATAACTATGAAGGTGTTCAGCTCAGAATTGAGTTCTTTCAATTCGGGTTATGGAATCGCAATCGCTACATTATCGAGCTTCGGCACAAAAATATTCATAAAATTGCTCCTTTATACATCTCTACCAGCGAAAAAGGCATTCGTAAAATTTGGAAAGATTATGCCAAAGCCTTGAATCTTCCGGCTATCATTTTGCGGGAAGGTGCTTTGCAAAAATTTGATATCGAAGATTTGGATAAATCCTTGAAAACCATGGCTGTACAAGGAAAAATCCATCTTGACTTCGATAAATCCATGCCTATCCCAGAACCTATTGAACTCGTTTGCAAAAGAGATAAAAAAGTTGTTAAAATGATGAAAATCTGCTGGGATTTTTATAATTTTATAATGGCTTTGGCTCTGCTCTTTGTTGCTTTGGGAATTTTGGTTTTGTTCTCTCGAGAGATTATTCCTTTGTGGTCGGTCTTAGTTGCCGCTTTGTTTTGGTGCTGGGGGATTATCCTATTGTTCCGACGCGATAAAATTGCCGTTAAAGAAAAAAAGTTGGTTCTCGTTCATAAATTTCCTCTTAAAAATTTTAAAAATGACGAAATCCTTAAAGATGATATCGAGGCGGTCGAGGTCGAAGAGAATCCGGCTACCGGCAGACACTATTTGGCAATTTACTCAAACTCTAAAAATATTATTTTCGGGAAAAAAATCCCCGTTAATGCTTTGGAATGGGTGCGAAATTTCTTACTTAAGGAAATCGTTAAATAAAAAATGTTTCTCTTTGTTAAATTAGCTCTTGGAAAAATAGTTGTTTTCGGATATAAGTATTGAAAGTTTTGTTTTATTGATGAGGTTATGAATTATGGCTAAACAAAATAGTAATGAACAAGATGATATTTTGTTTCAGGAGATTAATGAAGAACTCCAAAAAGAAAAGCTGATGAACTTTTGGAAGAAATATGGTTTGTTTGCGCTGATTTTGGTGGTAGTTTCTTTAACACTCGCCGTCAGTTATGAAAGTATTGTCGCATGGAAAAATAAAAGAGCTCAAACATGGAGCGATGCTTACGCTTATGCTTTTAATCTCCAAGTTCAAGGCGATTATGACAAAAGTATTGAGGTCTTTCAAAAAATGGCCGAGCAAAATGACGGCATTTATCGCGATTTTGCCATGCTCCAGATTGCCAATATTTATTTGGATCAAAATAAAATCGATGAGGCGGTTAAAGTCTTAGAATCCATTACTCAAAACGAAAAAACGAATCCTAATCTCAAAAAAGCGGCTTTGGTTAAGCTCGTTTCTTATAAAATAGAAAATGCTCCCGCCGATGAAATTGATAATCTGTTGAAGCCGTTGATTGAAGAAAATGATTCTTGGACGAATATTGCCCTTGAACTTAAAGCCATGCTCGCTATCAGAGAACATAATCTCGGTGAGGCCAAGGCGTTATATTCTCAAATTCTTGCCAGCGGCGCAAAACTCCAAGACGGCATGAAAGCCCGCGCTCAAGATATGTTGGCCGTGCTTAGCGAAGCTGAAACTCAACAATAATTTTCATTATTACTATCGGAGTGTCCCATGTTAAATTATAAATCTGTTAGAATTTTGAACATCGGTTTGTTATGTGTTGCTCTTTCCGGATGCGGGCTGTTCGGTAAGGATAAACTCGTTATCGAAGGAGATAGAATCGCTTTCTTGGATAACGGCGGTATTTTACAGCCTGATTTTCAAGAAGGGACCTACAAAATTAATTTGCCCGAGGCTGTTACAAATATAAGCTGGAATCAAGAAGGCGGAAATGCCACTCACGACATGGGACATTTGAACAGTGCCGACGTTATCTCCGAATTGTGGGATGAAAGCTTTGGCAAAGGTTCGTCTAAGAGAGATATTTTAATCTCTTCTCCAGTTGTTCAGAATCGCGTTATCTATACTATTGATGCCGAAGCTAATGTATCTGCTTTTAACTTAGATGACGGGGATGAATTGTGGAATGTTGAACTCGAACGTAAAATCGAAAGCAATGATGATGTATCCATGAAAGGTGCCGGTATTGCCGTTTGGAGGGATAAGGTTTTTGCCTCAACCGGCTATGGCAGCGTCTTTGCTCTTGATGCATCCAACGGGGCGGAAATTTGGCGTTTTGATAATGAAGTCCCCTTTAGAATCGCACCGACCGTCAGCTCCAAGTATATTTTTGCTCAGACCCTGGATAACACTCTATTCGCGTTGGATGCAAACAGCGGACACGAACTTTGGAAATACAAATCCATTCAAGAAAATACGACTTTAGTCGGGGGAGCAAGTCCCGCTTTTGATGAAGGTTTGGATGTCGTCGTCGCGGCTTTTTCCAACGGAGAACTGCGTGCTATTAAAGCCTCTACGGGAACGCCGTTGTGGTCGGTGTTAATGGTTTCGCGCAAGAGAATGAATTCTTTGGCTTCCATCAATACCATCAAAGCTAATCCGGTTATTAATGACGGCGTGGTGTATGCGGCCGGTAATAATCATGTGATGATGGCTATTGACTTGCGTACGGGTACACCTATTTGGGAAAGAGAAATTAGCTGCAACAGCCAGCCTTGGGTTGCCGGAAAGGTGCTTTATGCTTTGTCAAATGATGCAAACCTGTTTGCTATTGAGAAGAAAACTGGTCGCATCATTTGGTCGACTAAAATTCCTCTCGGAAAAGATGCCAGCGAACTCAGCGGGGCTTTTGCTTCAGGGCCAGTATTGACAGGGTATCGTTTGATTGTTACTTCCTCTAAAGGTTATGCCTTTGCGGTCTCTCCTTTCAGCGGAAAAATCTTAGGCTTTATTGATTTGGATGAAGAAGTTAATTCTTCTCCGATTGTGGCGGAAGATATCGTCTTGTTCACAACCAATGATGCCGAGCTTATTGCTTATAAATAATTGAGGTCGGTATGAGTATCAAGGTTGCCATTGTCGGTCGTCCCAATGTCGGAAAATCTACGCTCTTTAATCGTCTGGTCGGACGCAAAATTGCTATTGTTCATGATATGCCTGGGGTTACGCGCGACAGAAAAGAGGCTGACGCTAAAATACGCGACTTGAAATTAAAAATTGTCGATACCGCAGGTTATGAATTTTCTACCAAAGACAACCTTGAACAAAGAATGTGGCTGCAAACAAAACGCGCGATTGAAGAATCGGATGTGTGTTTGTTTTTGTTTGACGCGCGCGAGGGGCTTCACCCCTATGATGAGCATTTGGCAGGGTTGGTTCGGGAATCGCAAAAGCCGGTCATTCTTCTGGCTAATAAATGCGAAGGAAAAGCTCAAGAAGACAGCATTTTTGAGGCCTATAAACTCGGGCTGGGGCAGCCCATTCCATTTTCTGCGGAACATGGTTTGGGAATGCAGGACTTATATGATGCGCTCAAAAAGTTTGATAAAAAAGATGAGATTTCTTTTGAAGAGCAGGATAAGCAAATTAAACTTGAAAATGCTGATTTATCTCCCGAAGAAATTGAGGCTAAGCGTGATGAAGCTTATCTTAAACGCCCCATTCAGCTGGCTTTTGTCGGTCGGCCGAATGTCGGAAAATCTACACTCGTTAACGCCTTGCTTAATGATGAGCGAATGTTGACCGGTGCTGAGGCAGGCGTTACGCGGGATGCTATTTCAACAGATTGGGAATGGAACGGACGTAAAATTAAACTGGTTGATACGGCAGGTTTACGCAAGCAGGCTCGCGTTGATTCTTCCTTGGAAAAAATGTCGGCGGCCAGCACTAAGCGTGCGGCTTTTTTAGCTCAGGTCGTGGTACTCGTTTTAGATGCCGACGCTGTTTTGGATAAGCAAGATTTAACCATTGCTCGACAAGTTCTTGATGAAGGACGCGCTTTGGTTATTGCCGTTAATAAATGGGACATTGCAAATCGAAAAGAAGCTCTTGATAGGCTTAATTACAAACTGCAAACTTCGTTATCTCAAGCAGAGGGAGTGCCTACGGTTACGGTATCGGCCTTAAAACATGAAGGTTTGGATAAGCTTATGCGGGCGGTTCTTAAGGTTTATGACAGGTGGAATCTTCGCGTGCCGACGGCTCCTTTAAATAATTGGTTTCGCGATATGATGGAGAATTGTCCGCCGCCGCTTGGAAAAAACAATCGACGCATAAAGCTTAAATATATCACACAAGCTAAAACCAGACCGCCGTCTTTTTATATTTTTTCAAGTAATCCCGAAGGTTTGCCTGATTCTTATTTGCGTTATCTTACGAATAGTTTGCGCGAGACGTTTGATATGCGTGGTATTCCTGTTCGTATTACAGTTCGGAAATCCGAAAATCCTTATGCTAATAAGAAGAAATAATTGTTATCCTTAAGGCTGCTGTCTGCGGCTTTTTTTTGACATTGACTCGGATTGTATCTTGGTGTACCATGTTTGAAGTTTTTTATTATTAATCAAATTATATCATTATGGTTACTTATAATCACTTAATCACCAATGTTCAGCAAGCTTGGATGATTTTTGAAAAATTCCTTCCGAAAGAAATTATGGAAACTCAAGCCAATGCGGAGAAATTTCCGGTTAAAATTTATCGGATTGAGTCCCCTTGGTTTTCTCATTTTCAAAAGAGCAAAATTTCTCAATTTTCCGTTTGGGCTATTAAAGTTTCTGAGGCAAATTACTGCGGCGTGGTGTTTAACTCTGGTATTAAAAATGACGATGGCGAACTTATCGGCGGCGTTTTTATTTCTTTTTCGGAAAACAATATTTTACGCGTTTTTCGTAACCGTGATTTTGTTTCGGACTATGTCTATATTGAAAAAGAACAAGATGAGTTCAAGCTCTGCCGACGTTTTTTTGTAACAAATTCCGTGGAAGCTTGGAAAATATTGAGCCAGATTGTCCCGCAACGAAAAATCAGCGATATTGCTCTTGTCAAACTTAACCATTATATTGATTCGGTTAATTTTGGTTGGGCGGTTTTAAATAAAAACTTTTATTTACTGGTCTGTCCCATAGATGGTAAATGTTATGATGTTAAGGGAGGCGATATTGAAAAGTTTTGTTTGGATGGTGAGCGCGTTCATCCTCTTTTTCGGTTGAGATTTAAGCATTTTTATTATTTGAAGTTAGTCAGGTTTCCGGACAGGAAAGCTTAAACGAAAAGTGTCAGAGATTTCTCTGACACTTTTTTGCTTTTTTAAGCAGGCTTATGCTCTTTTTCATAATCTCGCTTAAGCTTGATAAATGCTAATATTCCAAACGGAATCGAAAGTGCATAAAGCGCAACCATTGTCCCTAATGTCTGCCACGGATTAGTTAACATCAGACTGACAAATAACGCAACCAGCAGCATTAAAGGAATAAATAAGTAACTCGGTACCCGCCATTTCTTGGTCGAAACGGTCGGAATATGGCTAACCATCAATAATGAAACAATGCACATCAGTGCTGCGCAGACATAATTGTCTCGCAACCACAATAACTCCGGATTATCAAACGAAACCATAATCGGCATAATTCCTAATGCCGCCGCTGCCGGCGCAGGTACGCCGACAAAAAAATTGTGCCAATATTCCGGTTGAGGTTCGGCGTCTAACATGGTGTTGAAACGCGCCAAGCGCATGGCCATTCCGCAAGCAAACATCAGGCAGAAAAACCACCCAAAACGCGGAAAGTCATATAATGTCCATTGATACATCAGAATCGCAGGGGCAACGCCAAAGCTCACAAAATCGGACAAGGAATCAAGTTCTGCTCCAAATTTGGTTGAGCCTTTGAGCATTCGGGCAACTCGGCCATCTAAGCCATCAAAAAAAGCGGCAAGGAATATACAAACGACAGCCTTAACCCATTCGGCTTGAACCGAATAGCGAATCGATGTTACTCCGGCGCAGAGCGCAAGCATTGTTACAATATTTGGCGCAATCTTGCGAAAAGGCAGCTCCGTTAGTTTTTGATGCGGAGGTCTGTCTCGGTTATAAAAATTTTCCATCAGCGAACTTCTCCGGATATTTCAGCCGCGCCGGATGTCAAATTCGCAATAATCGTTTCGCCGGCAATCATGGTTTGCCCCACGACGACTTGCGGCTTGATTTCAAGCGGCAAATAGACATCTAATCTTGAGCCAAAACGAATCATGCCAAAACGTTCGCCCGCTTTATATTCCTGTCCCGAGGCTGCATCACAAACAATACGACGTGCTACAAGTCCGGCAATTTGAACAAAAGCGATATCTTTTCCCGATGATGTTTTCATCGCTAAAAGCTGACGTTCATTATCCTTGCTGGCCTTATCCAAAGTGGCATTGATAAACTTTCCGGGGACATATACCGCTTTGGTGATTTTCCCTTCGGCAGGTGCGCGGTTAACGTGGACATTAAATACACTCATAAAAACGCTTACGCGATTGTATTTTTGATTGTTCATTGCCAATTCTTCCGGCCCTTCGACTTCGGTTATCATTTGAACAATGCCGTCGGCAGGCGAAACAACCACGTCTTTGATTTGCGGCGTTACGCGCTCAGGGTCTCTGAAAAAGAAATAGCACCATGCGGTTAATATCAATCCTATCCAACCAAGCGGAGACCAGATTATAGCTAACAAAGCCGTAACCGCTGCAAATAAACCTACGAATTTCCACCCTTCATTGTGGATATTCGGCAAGATGTATCTACGCCATGAAATATCTAGAGTTTTCATTTTTAATTTCCTTTTTATCTTGTGATTTTGGCGGAGAAGCTGCCGTGACGCTGTCAACTGCCGCTAGCTCCTTGCGCCAAAATTCTATTGTTAACTTTTTTAGAGTACGACTTTTGTAAAAAAATACAAGTTTTATGTTGCATTTATTATTTTTTCTTTGTATAACGTTTTTGTTGATGCGCTTGTGGCGGAACAGGTAGACGCTG
This sequence comes from uncultured Alphaproteobacteria bacterium, assembly GCA_944390355.1. Classification (GTDB taxonomy): domain Bacteria; phylum Pseudomonadota; class Alphaproteobacteria; order RF32; family CAG-239; genus HGM16780. The sequence continues at coordinate 23,428 of CALXPT010000016.1, forward strand.
CAGACTTAAAATCTGTTGGGAGCAATCCCGTGCCGGTTCGATTCCGGCCTAGCGCACCATTTTAATTGCACCTTTCAGGGTGCTTTTTTGTTGTGTTTTGGCCGAAATTAAAAATTTTTCGACTTGTTGGTTTTGTACTTGTCTCCTCTAACTCCATATGATATCTCTTGAATATGATAATTTAACGGGTATTCGCAAAAATGAAATTTGTAATTTCCTTATCTTTGATTTTATGCTCAGCTACCTTTGCTTGGGCTGAAGAATCTCCTTGGGCAGGAAAATGGGAGTTTGAACGCTATGCTTATGCTGTCGGCGGTGTTTTGAATATTAACAATTGCCATAAATCAAAATGCAACTTTGAAATTTTTACAAGTCATGGCTCTCATTCTTGCAATGTTCAAGGAACTATGATTATTGATGGAAATAAAGCTAAGTATTTTAGCCATCGGTCTTACGGTGAAGAAGGGAAAGTTTTGTTTACTCTTAATCCCCTAAAACGGATTATTGATGTTAAACATGTCAGCGGGCGTTTTTGCGGAATGAGAGGTTATATCGACGGTTCTTATGAATATGAATCTCTTCCTTATCGTTATCCTACCAGTTTTGACTGTTGGGCTGATAATCTTTCTCTCGCCGAAAAAACTATCTGCGCCTCACCAAAACTTTCTAAAGCCGATATTGAATTTTCCGTAAATTATCCTGACATTAAAACGGCTGATTGGATTAGCCTTCGCAATAAATGTGCCGATGATGAAAAATGCCTAAATGATTTTTATCATAAAGCGATTTTTGATGCCTTCGAACGTGTTCATCACAAAAAATTTAATTTTTATGATTATGCACGCAGTCAAAAACAAAAATGGTATTTTCCGTCGGACTTAATGCTTCTGGATGATTTTTTGATTAATTCCATGGATAATGAATATTATAAAGCTTGGAAAGTGTCTTTAAATGATGACTACACCACTTTTAAATGCGATAATTGTTTTAGTGCATCTTACGGTGTGGCCGGACTTTATAAAATTTATGAATCTGCTTTTTATCTTGATGAAAATCAAATCTGGCTGGCCTTTGTATCTGCGAATCTTAAGGAACCAGAAAATCAAAATATTATCGTTTTTGCGCCCTATCCTAAGAAACTTTACGACAGTCCTAGTTTGATTAGAGAATTTAGCGATTATTTGGCGGCATCTGGTTATTTCAACTCTGACAGCATCAAACTCTTATCGTTTAAACACGAAAAATCTTGGTGGGAAAAGTTTGCTGATTTGTTCGGAATGAATTAACATATTTAACAAGGATTATTTCTTATTATCTAATTAAAAAAAATTACGGAGATAAAAATGGTTAAAAGTATCGGAATGATTGGCGATAGTATTGCTCATGGATATCATGACGAATATGGTTTAGGATATTTTGCAAGGTTTGCTCAAAAGATATTATCCGTTCATTCCGGTGAATATGTTTTTAACAATATGTCGCAATCCGGTGATAACATCGCCGATGCAACTCAGCGTGCAATACATGAAGTCTTGTCAAGAAATTTTGATTTAATCCTTGTAAATATCGGAATCAATGACTTAAGACGGCGCAAAGACAGTGATTTACTGTTAGATTTTTCTGAAGGGGCCAGAAAAATGTATTGGAATAAACTTCTGGATATTTTAGCTCTTACCAAAGCTAAAATCGTAGTTTTGGACTTAACTCCGGTGATTGAAGAAAGATATTCCAAGCAAGCTACTTTAGTTCGATATAACGCCGATGTGGAAAGATATAATGAAATAATCAAGGAAATTTGCAATAATCGCAATATTGCTTTTTTCTCTCGATACGATTCATGGAAAAAGCGCGAATTGAAAGACCTTTACAAAGATGCTACTCATCCCAATGCCAAAGGGCATCAGATTATGGCAGATGAGCTTTATGATTATTTAAATGCTCATAACTTTATATAATTCACAATATGATTTCTGAGGCGTTTTTCTTTTTATTCTTGCTAATATTTTATTTTATCAAAGCGGTTATAACTCGTATCATAGACATTCAAGGTATCTGCTATGGACTTGTATTTTGGCAGATATTCTTTCACCTTTGCACTACGCTCTTCTATCAAGCTTTTCGGCGTATGGCGTTTCGTGCGCTGCTCCCTTTCCAATGCGCGTTGGTAGGCGATGTCTTCTCGGCACAAGATAAAATCAACCTCGGTCTTAAATCCTAATTCTTTTAGATTTTTAAGCAACTCTATGTGTGCCTCATTCACACCGCTGTGTTCCAGTTTTATGTTGATATTTCTTTCAACCGCACGGCGAAGTATTTCATAGCCTATCACACGGGCCGGTATCTCCCAACGATTAAAGGCCTCTACACTCCCGTATTGTTCCAAATCTTTTTGATAATCCGGCAACTGCTCCATTATTTTATCAAAACTTATGTATAGGGCATCTTTGTCTTTGTGATGTCGGCTAAAAGCACTTTTCCCTGCTCCGGGGATGCCGCTGATTTGCAAAAAATACGGGCTGTTTTGCGCTCGTCCATAAGACAGCTGTTCCTCAATGATATCTTCATACATTGGGGTTTTGATTTGCTCATACTCATATGGTATCAGCTTTCCTATTTGCGGCATCAAAACTTGTAGGCGCATTCTTTTTTACCTGCTTTTTTTCTTAAAACTCCGGTTTTATAGCACAATTTTAATAAAAAAACAACTCTATCTTGCTAGAATAGGTTCATCTTTTGTAACTTTGTACTTGAGGAATGATTAATATGACTAAAATTTCTTGGAAACCGGCAACGATGGTTTATCCTGCTCCGCCGGCACTTATTTCTTCCGGAACTATTGAAAATCCTAATGTGATGACCGCGGCTTGGACAGGTATTATCAATTCCGAACCGGCTATGACTTATGTTTCTATTCGTCCGTCCAGATTGTCTCATGATATTATTTCCAAAACCAAAGAATTTGTTATTAATCTGCCAACTCTCCATATGGTTACCGCCGTTGATTTTTGCGGCGTTAAATCCGGTCGCGACTTAAATAAATTTAAGGAAACAGGATTAACCCCGATTGCATCTTTTAATGTTAAAGCTCCGCAAATTTTGCAATGCCCCGTCTCGGTCGAATGCAAAGTCGTTGATATTAAAAAACTCGGCTCGCATGATATGTTTGTGGCTGAAATTGTCTCCGTTGATGTGGATGATGCCTTTATTGATGATAACGGAAAGTTTTGGCTGGAAAAAACCGGCTTACTTGCTTATGCCCACGGACATTATTATACGCTCGGGCGAAATCTCGGAAGTTTTGGCTTTTCCGTGAATAAAAAACGCCTTGCTCTCATGCAGAAAATGGAAAAAGTTGATGTTATGGTTAAAGAGAGAAAAGCCGTTGTTTTGGAGCGTCATGCCGAAGCCGAGGCTGCTCCCGCGTTCGAAAAATCTAAGTTTGCACGCTCTCACACCAATAACTCTGCTGCGCGGCGTCCGGCTAAAAAATTTGACGGCAAATCCAAATTCCATAAGCATTTTGAATCTGCCGACAGTGCTCATGCCGAAAATTTTTACAAACCCAAAAAACACTCCTTTAAGAAAAAAGCTTAGGTTCACCCTAAGCTTTTTTTCCTACTTTCTGATATCAAATTTGGCAAACTGCCTCCTTAAGCGCGACAATAGTTCTTTATCCTCAAAAAAGCTCTCGCAGGCACTGTCGCTCGTGGTTTTATCGCTTTCTATCGGGCGGTATTTTTGCAAATAATATTCCTTAACCCCCTTTTGCGCCAAAAAATCTCCTATCTTTCTTATATCTTCATGACTCAAATATCTCGGGTCGCAGGTCGTGCGGCACTCAAAATGTATGCCGCTGTTTAATAAAATTTGCAGACTCTCTTTGACCTTGTCTAAGTGCTTGGCTTGTGTTATTTCTTCATATCTATCATCTTCCAGCGGTGCTTTAATATCAAATCCGACCCAATCTATTTCCGAGACAACTTGTTTTAACATATCCGGTCGAAAGCCCCCCGTATGTAAGCCTATTTTGTAACCGCCTATTGTTTTGACATCTCTTATCGCGTCTAACAACGAATCCTGTACCAGTGGCTCGCCGCCGCTAAATACTACTGCATCCAAACGTCCCTTTCTCTCTTCTAAAAATTTTATGAACTTTGCCCATTCAAAACCACTTTCTTGGCCAATCTTTTGCAACTCTGCGTTATGGCAAAACGGACACCGCCACGGGCAGCCCTGCATAAAAACTACTGCTGACATTTGCTCCGGAAAATCGACCATGCTAAATGTTTCTACACCGGCTATCCTTATTTCTTTACTCACTTTTCTTTCCCCTTATTGTTAATTAAAAGCCGGATTACAAATCCTGCAATCCGGCCTCCTTGTTTCTTATCGGTTTTATTCTGCCGCGATATCATAACTCTCGAGGTTAATTACTGCTTTGCTTTCGCAGAAACATTTGCGGCTATAAAACTCTGATTTTTTACCAACGTTGAATTCTGAAACCGGACGGAAATAGCCCATTACTCTGGTCCATACTTCGCAAGGCTGTCTTTCTTCGTCTTTTAATGCGATATCGTCAAAGTTGATTGTTGTCATTGTCTTTTATCTCCAAATAAATAATTAATGTATTAATTGTTAGGTTATGCTACATCTTTTTTGGATGCCGCAAGTCTTTTTTCTGCCTTTTTCTCCTCATCGCAGATTGGGCAGAATTTGTGTTCTCCCGATATATATCCATGCTTGGGGCAAATGGAAAATGTCGGTGTTATGGTGATGTATGGCAAGCGATAGTTCGTTAAGACCTTTCTTACTAAATCGCGGCATACTTTCGCCGAGGAAATACGTTGTCCCATGTAGAGGTGTAATACCGTGCCTCCGGTATATTTGGTTTGCAAGGTGGACTGTAAGTCCAATGCCTCAAACGGGTCATCCGTGTAGCCGACCGGAAGTTGGGAGGAATTCGTATAATACGGATTTTCTTTCGTGCCGGCTTGAATTATGTCTTTAAATCTTTTCTTGTCTTCGCGGGCAAAGCGTGTCGTGGCACTCTCGGCCGGTGTGGCTTCAAGATTATACATGTTCCCTGTTTCTTCTTGTATCTTGACTAATTTGGCGCGGATATAGTCTAAGAACTTAACCGCAAATTCTTGTCCCCATGCATCGGCTATATTGTGCTCGTCATTGGTGAAGTTGCGTATCATCTCATTAATACCATTAACGCCTATTGTTGAGAAGTGGTTTCTCAATGTTCCCAAATATCTCTTGGTGAAGGGGAACAAGCCGCCGTCTATCAAACGTTGAATTACTTTTCTCTTTATCTCAAGCGAGGTACGGGCAATGTCCATCAGCTCATCTACTCGCGTATAAAGTCCATGTTCATCACCTTTATAGACATAGCCTAAACGTGCGCAGTTTATCGTTACGACTCCGATTGAGCCGGTTTGCTCTGCTGAACCAAACAAGCCGTTTCCTCTGGCCAAAAGTTCTCTTAAGTCTAACTGCAATCGGCAGCACATTGAACGAATCTGGCCGGGTTTTAAAACCGAATTGATGAAGTTTTGGAAATAGGGCAAACCATATTTTGCGGTCATTTCAAACAGCAACTCCGTGTTGTCATCTTCCCACGGGAAATCCGGCGTCATGTTATAGGTCGGAATCGGGAAGGTGAACGGACGACCCTTGATGTCGCCTCTCATCATGACCGAGATATATGCCTTGTTTATCATATGCATTTCTTCTTTCAAATCACCATATGTAAACTCTTGCTCTTCTCCGGCTATTAACGGGTGCTTGTCGCGCAAATCCTCCGGACATACCCAATCAAACGTGAAGTTCGTGAACGGTGTTTGTGAACCCCAGCGCGACGGAATATTCAAATTGTAAATCAATTCTTGAATGCACTGTTCAACTTCTTCATATGTCATATTATCTTTACGGACATAGGGGGCCAAATAGGTATCTACTGATGAAAAAGCTTGTGCTCCTGCCCATTCATTCTGCAAAGTTCCCATAAAGTTTACCATTTGTCCGACGGCTGATGATAAATGTTTGGCCGGACCGGCTTCGGTCTTTCCGGGGACACCGTTAAATCCTTCATGCAATAAATTCTTTAACGACCAACCGGCACAATAAGCTGCCAACATATCCAAATCATGAATATGAATATCTCCGTTGCGGTGTGCCTCGCCGACATTTGCAGGATAAACATGGCTCAACCAATAGTTTGCCGTTACTTTGCCTGACACATTCAAAATCAAACCGCCGTTCGAATAGCCCTGATTTGCATTGGCATTTACTCGCCAGTCTAATCTCTCAAGGTATTCATTAATGGAGCTCTCTACGTCTACCATTACTTTTTGGTCGTTTCTGGTTCTCTGGCGTTGGTCGCGGTACAATATATATGCCTTTGCCGTGGCAAAATAGTTCGCTGAAATTAAAACTTGTTCTACTACATCTTGTATTTGTTCTATTGTGGGCAGGCTCTCGGCAAATTTGTGCTCTATTACTTTCAAAACCTGTGCTGTCAAAAGCCATGCTTCTTGCTCTCCAAATTCGTTCGTCGAGTTGCCGGCTTTTAATATTGCATTATAAATTTTGCTGCTGTCAAACGGGGCTAATGTTCCATCTCGTTTGGTTACGTTTTCTATCTTTATCTCCTTGTTGGCTATTGGAGGGACTGTAAAGTTATTCTCTGACATTTCGAACAAGTTTCCTTTTTTACTTATCTTTTGTTTCCATATTTTTAATTTTCAGCATTATCTTAACCGATAACGAATATACAATATCTAGTATTACTAAAAAGTAAATATCCTATATGTTGTAGTACACAGATTTTAAAAATCTTTATTCGCTCTCTTGCTTATGTCCTTATAAAACCTTATAAAATATTCCAAAACAAGCCCCAAAAAAAATTTAAAAGGTATTGACTAACCTATCCCTTTATAAAACAACAAAATTAGATTTTGCTCTTTGTGGATAAAGAAAACATAAAATATAACCTTTTGATTTTACTTGATTTAACCAAGGTTAATATCCCCAGACTTATCCCCAGACTCCATATCCTACGATTCCGAATCTAAATATTGTGCGAATCCTATTTTGTTTCTTTGGAATCATCAGTTTAGACTCCCTATAGAATCCAAATAAAAAAAACGCCGGAAAATTCCGACGTTCTTTCATCTAATATTCTACCGGATACGGTGGGGTGATGTCTATCTTCTCTTCTATGAGTTCCGAATCCGAACAATTGCCCTCCGTGCAGCGTTTAAAGACTCCGGCTTTTCGCCCTTTCGTTAAACCTCTTACCTCCATTGACGGCTGATAATACTCGTCTAAAATAATGGCAAAACTTACATATCCCATATTTCCGGTTTCATCCGTTATCATTATTTTAATATTCTGCGCTCCGGTATCTGAGGGCATGCCAATACCGCTTAATGTATATGTTTCCTCATTATACTTTATCCAATCCGGCAACGGTGAACCATCTTCCAAAAATGCCGACGTTGTTATGCGCCCCTTGAGGTTTAATCTATCAAATACAGACATCGGAATCGTGATTGAGAATCGTTCTCCCGCCTCTACCTTGATGTCCGGCATTAATTTCGGTGAGGTCAAATTTACCGCAGGACGCTTGCTCGGCATAATTGGCTTTTTCGTCTTATTATCCGGTGCAAATTCGCCTTTTTGCCATTTCATCATCGTATCTCGCAAGGCAACTGCTATCACAGATGCTTTTTCTTTATAAAACTCCGGAGGCAGCGGGTCTAACCCTATCGAAGAATAAAGATTGCCTAAAGCATCCTGTACATCCGCATAAGCCAAAAAGGCTTTTGCTTCATCGTTAACCGCGCGGGCAGCTTCCAATTTAGACTTGCCGGAAAATGAACCTAAGGATAATGTTGTATCTTCGGCTATATCTTCGGATGTGTCGGCTATTTCCATGCTGATTTCATAATCTTCTACGGCTGACATATATTGTGCCCATGCGACATATAGCTGACTCAAAATAATTGCCGTTGTACGTTCTCTCTGCAAGGTTTTTAGGTCATTGGCCGATGCCTTCCTTGCGTCCTCAAAAACTTCCATCGTGATTTCTTGAGCCATTTGACTCCATTTATTATTATAATAGGTCGGGTTACTCTTATAGCCATTCTTTCCGGGGTCTTTTAGCTCTTTGACCTGAAGTTTCAAATCCGAAATCTTGGTATTTAAGTCAAATACTTTTAATTCGGGGCGAGACGTTAATGCATACCACTCTAAGTCGGCCAATTGTTTTTTTATTTCCGGAAGTGCAAAATTGCCGTATTCCGAACCAACTAAGCGATATTCCGTATTAGGATGAAAGCCCATGAATGAGGCTAATTTCATTGCCGAATCTTCCATCTCACGCTTGAGCTCTGCCGCCTTTTTAACCGACTCCATATATTTGCGTTTTAAAACTAATTCCTCGGTAGAAAGTGCTTGCCCCTGCTCTGACAATACTTTTGATTTTGAATTTATTTCATCTGCCTCAAGCGTTAACACCTCTATCATATCATCCATTACCGGCAATAACTTTTGCGCTGCTAACGTCCGCCAATAAAGACTCCTTGCTTCCTGCAATATGTTATGGATAACGCGGCGGCTCTCCTGATAGTTTATGTCGGCCTGATACGCTTTATTCGAATTTATTAAATATATGGCCGACATATCCAGCGCATTCCAAGCCACTTTCAAATCCGAATTCAAATTATTCATATTGCGCGTGTTTATATAACCTGCCTGAGACAACACATCCGGAATATGACTATAAGGCGTGTATCCCGCATCAAGCAAACTTTGTTGATAAGAGGATAGGCGGCGAGAATAATTATACTTTAATGCAAGTGCAAAAGCCATATACATATCTATCGGCTTTTCTATTTTTATCGGGGTTGATTCGTACATATTGTGCATATCAACATCGGCTCGAATCGCGGCTTCCCAATCACGATAATAGGCTACCGTTCCGGGTTTGTTTTTATTATTGCGGATAACCTTCTTCTTTTGAGAGGGGTGGGGCTGGGCTTTCTCCATCGGGGCTGCCGTGTTTACATATGTTACGTTCTCACTTGGCGCACATGCTCCCGATAACATTAAAACCGCTGTCAGACTTATTGTTGATAAAAGTTTTTTATTCATAATCTAAACCCTTTATACACTTTTATATGTTATATTTATATCATTAATTCTTATATGAACAGTATTTATTTGATTTTATACAACTTTCATGTAAATTTATTTTGTTGCTTTTTGCGGAGTGGCTGAATGATTGATATTTTTCATACTATCTTCAAGTTTCGGGAAAAAGAAAGTCCCGATAAACTTGGTTATTATCCCGAAAAAGTTCATATCAACGCCATGCCCGAACGCAGATATCTGTGGACTTCCAGATTCTTGGTTATTATCGCAAGTTTGAGCATCAGTCTTAACATGATGCTCGCAAGCACCATCTATCTCCTTCTCCCGCAAAGAGACGCCGCTCCTCAGTTCTTTCAAGTTAATAAAGATTTTAATCAACTTGAGCAAGTTCAACCCATGGAGCTTAATATGCCCGTCGGCGATTTGATTACAGAACTCCATATCAATGAATATATTTATCAACGATACAGAATTACTTCCGATTATGATGAACTTATGAAACGTTGGGGGGTGGGGTCTGCTATCTATTGGTACTCTTCTTCTTATGTTTATGCCGATTTTCAGGCAACCGATGTTGCTTTTAATATTATGCAATTTCGTAATTTAGGCCTCCGGCGCGATGTTAAAATAGACTGGACCAAACCGTTGTCTCTCGGCTTGTGGATGGTGCAATTTCGCACTTATGATTACTTCACAACCGAGCAGTTGCCTATTGAAAGTATTTGGCGCGCTACACTCAGAATCGCCTATACCGATTTTCCGTTTAAAAACAGAGAAGATGCCATTGCGAATCCTTTCGGCTTTTTGGTGATGAGTTACTCCTTGGCCTATCACTCTTCTCCGTTCGGTGCCGAGCATTATCTTAAAGCCGTGCGCCAAGCCGCCGAAGAAAGCTTAAGATAATATTTTTATTCCGGCTTTTTTTCTTCCGACGACTCGCTTTGCCTTTCTGCTAAATATTGCTTTTGCAACAGGCAGTTGTTCAGCCCTAACGTGAAAAAGAATACATAGGTCAGATTATATAAAAATTCCAATATGCAAGCGTTCCAAAATGAATTTTGCGGCAAGCCGGTATAATATTTTGTCATACTAAATACAGCTAATATCATCAACACAAAATAGGAGCAAAATATCCTAAAGGTATTGCCCTTCGTTGCTTTCCACTGCGCTTTTGGCGAAGAAATCTTCTCTGATGTCGCTACATTGGCAATGCTTCCCAAAAAACGCATTAAAAACAACGGCACTAAAAAGCCGACAGACACAATCGTGAAATATACGGCTTCCAACCGCCAGTCCGGATTGGGCGTGCTGTTTTGCAACAGACTCAATGAAATTATCGGCAAAATAAAAAATAATGCCATACACACCAGCAGCAATATTCCGATTTTGAGCCCGCCGATTAAAAAATGCGGATTTTTGAATATTTCTTTATCAAAATTAACCCAGATATATGCAAATGTTCCATACAAAAGCACCTTAAACAAAAACATCAGGACATGAAACGCTATTCCGTGTGCGGCGCAAAAGTCTGCCGTTTCACCTATTTGCGGCATCATGCAGACATAGGCATCGCCCAAAATCAGATTGATTAGACTCAGAACTAGGGCAAATATGCCTCCCAAAGCTAAAAAACGACGCGCATTGCTGAACAGTAATGTCCACGGAGCTATAAAAATCAAACGAAACGGTAATTTTTCGCCACTTTCATCCAATGAAAATATGTTCAATTTTGTTTCTGCCATGGTTACAGCTCCTTTATTGACGTTATTCCCGATATGCTCCGTATTCTGCTCAAAAAGTCATTATCGGCAAAGGCGAATCCTCCGGGGAGTTCTATTCTTAAGTCCCATTCTTCATTCTCTGGAACAAGATATATTTTGTTTTTGCCGTTGCGGTCGTGGTTTAATACCTGTTTTAATGCAGGCAAGGCCTCCGCATTATTGATTTGAATAATAAAACCGTTTGATACCTCACTTACGGCCTTATCCAATGTTTCTATCTGGTTAACCATAAGCCGCGGCGGTTTCTCGGAATCCTCTTTGGTGATGGTTACACTCACATATAACGGCAAGCCTGAGGATATCACATCTTCATATTTAACCATGTTTTCCGAAAATAAAAAGATATCAAAACTGTCTGCGCTATCCGATAGTGTTAAAATTGCATATTTATTGCCTGATTTGCTTATTCTTTTCTGAAAGCCGGTTACGCAACCTGCCAATTTGGCGCGAATCGTATCTCCCGCTTTGATGTTCGGAAATACCTCAACACTGCTTTTAACGCCTAGTTTTTCCATACCCTCTTTATAACCGTCCAGCGGATGCGCCGACAAATAAAACCCGATTGCTTCCGCTTCCAATTTTAATTTTTCCAATTCCGGCCAATCGGGTTTGTCGGCTAATTTGACTTTTGCGTGCAACTCTTCATTGCCAAAAAGCGAAGACTGGTCGCTGTTCTTTAACTCCGTCGCGCTGTTTATGTGGCGCATTATCGTTTCAACATTCGCAAACAGCTTGCCCCTGTTTTTATCCAGACAATCAAACGCGCCCGCTTTTATCAGCTGCTCGATTTGGCGGCGGTTGATTTGCTTGGAATCCGTTCTGTGAATAAAATCCGATATGTCTTTATAAGGCCCGTGTTTTTCTCTTTCGGCGACGATAGCCTCCATATTAGCCATACCGACACTCTTTATCGCCCCTAATGCATAGCGAATGTTATTATCTTCCACACAAAAGTCTGCGCCCGATTTGTTAATGTCCGGCTGCAATACCTTTTGCCCCAAGTGTTTGATTTCTTCCTTATAAAACTTCAGCTTATCGGTATTGGTGATATCCAGCGACATAACCGCGCACATAAATTCTATCGGATAATGCGCTTTTAAATATGCCGTACGATATGATATCAGCGAATAGGCAGCCGCGTGCGATTTGTTGAAACCATAAGATGCAAATTTTTCCATCTGGTCAAATATCGCCGTGGCAGTTCCCTCATCTATGCCGTTTTTAATCGCGCCTTCGGTAAACATTTTGCGTTGCTTCGGGATTTCATCACGCATTTTCTTTCCCATAACCTTACGCAATTTATCCGCGCCGCCCATCGTATAACCACCCAAGACCTGCGCGATTTTCATAACCTGCTCTTGATAAACCATAATGCCGTATGTTTCATCAAGAATCGGTGCAAGTGCCGGATGAAGATAGGTTATTTCTTCTTCTTTGTGTTTTCTTTTAATATAAGTCGGAATGTTGTCCATCGGCCCCGGGCGATACAATGACACAATAGCCACCAAATCTTCAAATCGGTCAGGGCGAATCTGACGGTGAACGTCTTTCATTCCCTCCGATTCAAACTGGAACACGGCCACCGTTTCACCGCGCGAAAGCATATCATAGGTTTCTTTGTCGTCCAAAGGAATCATCTCAATAACCAGGTCTTCGCCACGGCTCTTTTTTATCCAGTCAACCGCCCGTTTAATCACGGTCAAGGTTTTTAAGCCCAAAAAGTCAAACTTAATCAAGCCGGTTTCTTCAACATATTTCATATCATATTGAGTTACCGGCATGTCGGCCTTGGGGTCTTTGTACAGCGGCACAAGCTCATCCAACGGGCGGTCGCCAATCACCACACCGGCCGCGTGCATTCCCGACTGGCGGTACAAGCCCTCTAGTTTCATACCGATATCAAACAGCTTGTTTATCTGCGGGTCGTTTTGGCGCATTTCTTCAAGTTCGGGAACTTGGTCCAGCGACTCTTGCAAGGTTGGGTTTTTGCCTTGTACTCCAGGGGGAATCATCTTGGAAATTTTATCCGCCTGAGAATAAGGCATTTGCAACACGCGCGCGACATCGCGAATTACGTTTTTGGCTTGGAGTTTGCCGTAGGTAATGATTTGCGCCACATGGTCAAAACCATATTTGTTTTGCACATATTCTATGGTTTTATAGCGATTTTCCTGACAGAAGTCCACGTCAAAGTCCGGCATATTGACACGCTCGGGGTTCAAAAATCTTTCAAAAAGCAAGTCAAGCTTCATCGGGTCAAGCTCGGTTACCTTTAACGACCACGCCACAATTGAACCCGCACCCGAACCACGCCCCGGGCCGACCGGAACGCCATGGCCTTTTGACCATTTGATGAAGTCCGACACGATTAGAAAATACCCCGGAAAGCCCATCTTTTTAATCACGCTCAGCTCATATTCCAAGCGGCCGTAATATCGCTCGTCTATTTTGCGCTTTTCTTCCGGCGTCATCCCGTCATAGTAGACATAATCCCGCATATGTTCATCCAAACCTTTGCGCGCGGCAAAGTCTATGTATTCATCTTGGGTCATGCCGTCGGGACATATAAAAATCGGCAGCAAGGGGTCGACTTTGGTGGAAATAAAGTTGCAGCGCATGGCTATTTTAACGGTGTTTTCAATCGCCTCAGGCAAGTCTGAAAACAGCTCTATCATTTCTTCCGGCGTTTTAAGGCGGTTGTTGGGCGAAAACTTTTTGCGGTTTTCGTTGGCGACATATTCTCCGGCGGCAATACATATCAGCGCATCGTGCGCCTCATACATATCCTCATCAAAGAAAAACGCCTCATTGGTTGCAACCAGCGGAATATTATATTTATAAGCAAAATCTATGAACGTGTCTTCGGTTTTTTCTTCTGTTTCAAGGCCGATACGCATAATTTCCATATACAGGCGGTCGCCGAAAATCTCCTTGAGTTTAACGGTCAAAGCCTCGGCCTCGTCCTTGCGGTTTTCAAGCAGCAAACGTCCGATTTGTCCCTCAACGCCGCCGGTCAAGCAAATCAGCCCTGCGTTTAATTCTTCCAAATCACTCAGCTTTAACTGTGCCCGTTCAGTGGGTTTAGGATTATCCAGATAGGAGCGTTTCATCAGCTTCATAATATTGGAATAGCCTTGTGCATTCATACACAGAAGAACGATTTTATCGGGTTCTACCGTGCGGCCTTTGCACTTGAGCATGTCATCAGCGTCGGGATTGCGCAAAAAGAACTGACAGCCGAGAATCGGCTTAATCCCCTCGTCTTTACCATATTTTGAAATAGCCTTGCCGCCAAACATATTGGCCGTATCGGTCAATGCAATCGCACCAATCTTCAAGTCATGAAGTTTGTGAATGAGTTTGGGAACCTGAATCGCCCCCTCTGACAAAGAATAAGCGGTATGAACCCGCAGATGTACAAATTTTGGTGCCGGCATTGTGCTTTCTTTTATTCAAATTATTAAAAAATTCTTACCTTTTGTGATGATATATGTTTTCTTGTTAAGACTCAATACAAATTTAGGGCTTTGAGTATGAAAAAAGCTCTTGTTTTATCAAGAGCTTTTTTCTTTTAATCCATTTCGGCGAGGCGTTGGGCTTGGTCTTCCGTTACCAAGGCGTCGATTATCTCTCCTAAGGCATCTCCCGAGACAACTTCATCTAACTTATACAAAGTTAAATTTATTCTATGGTCGGTGACACGTCCTTGCGGGTAGTTATAAGTGCGAATCCTCTCACTTCTATCCCCTGAACCGACTTGCAACTTCCTCCGCTCAGAATATTCTTTATCAATACTCGATTTTTGCAAATCGTAAAGTTTTGCTCTCAAGTGATTCATTGCTTTTTCTTTGTTCTTATATTGCGAACGGTCATCTTGACACTGCACGACCACGCCGGTCGGAATATGCGTGATTCTGACCGCTGATTCCGTACGGTTAACGTGTTGGCCGCCCGCTCCCGACGCCCTATATACATCTATCTTCAAATCTGCCGGATTGATGTACATATCTACTTCTTCAATCTCCGGCAAAACAGCGACTGTTGCCGCTGAGGTATGCACTCTGCCCTGTGACTCTGTTACCGGAACGCGTTGAACCCTATGCGCCCCTGATTCAAACTTTAATTTCGAGAAAACATCTTTGCCGGTTATTTTGGCTGAGGCCTCTTTATAGCCCCCCAAGCCGTTTTCATCCGCATCAATTATCTCAAACTTCCAGCCTTGTTTTTGCGAATATCTTTGATACATTTCAAACAATACTGCCGCAAACAAAGCCGCCTCATCGCCGCCCGTGCCGGCTCTTACCTCCAGAATCGCGTTTTTTTCATCCTCTTCATCTTTGGGCAGGAGCAATATTTTGATTGCCTTTTCCATCTCGGGCAATTTTTCTTTCAGCTCATAATATTCAGCTTCAGCCATATCGCGCATTTCTTTATCCAGAGAAGAATCTTCCATCATGGTTTTGGCGTCTTGGAAATTTTGCTCGGTGTGTTGATATTGTTTTATGGCTTCTACAACCGGCGTTAACTCTGCCAGCTCCTTGTTCATCTTAACCATATTTTCCGGCGTGCAATCCGGTGATGAAATAAGCGCATTGATTTCATCATATCTATCTACCACACTTGACAGCTTTTCGGCTAATTCCATTATTTTAATTCCTCTACTATATTTTCTATCATCACACTTTTTTGTTCGCCGGTCGACAAATCTTTTATCGTGACTTTGTTTTCTTTGAGTTCATCCGAACCGATTATAACCGCCTTTGAGGCATTTATCTTGTTGGCTTTCATCATACGTTTTTTGAGGTTGCCGCTATATGCCTGCTCTACTCTCAATCCGG
>CALXPT010000017.1 GCA_944390355.1 uncultured Alphaproteobacteria bacterium
ATTTTGCGAAGGAGTGTACATAGAAGTACATGACTGAGCAAAATATCCGCAAATTCTGTATTAGGTTCCCATAGAATACAAAAAACATAATCGCCATTATATGCGGAAGATAATAAGAATTAAGGAATTTTGCGAAGGAGTGTACATAGAAGTACATGACTGAGCAAAATATCCGCAAATTCTGTATTAGGTTCCCATAGAATGGCGATTATAATTTTACTCGTAACGCAACGCATTAATCGGATTCAACTTTGATGCCTTGTAGGCCGGATAAAACCCGAAGAAAAGCCCGACAAAACCGGCAAAGGAAAACGGCAAAAGCACATAGAAGAGAGAAACCTGCGGCGTTAAAGTGCTGAAATGAGCCACGAGTTCCACCCCGATAAACCCAAAGATAATGCCGACAATCCCTCCGATGAGAGAAAGAACTAAAGCTTCGGTCAAAAATTGAAAACGAATATCCCAAGACTTTGCCCCAATAGCCATACGAATACCGATTTCACGCGTACGCTCGGTAACCGAAACCAGCATAATGTTCATAATGCCGATACCACCGACCAAAAGGGAGATAGAAGCAATCGAACCTAAAAGAATAGTCATAACTTTGGTTGAACTTTCCATCATTTCCATCATTTGAGTCATATTGCGAATAACAAAATCATCTTCTTTGTTGGAGCCTAGATTATGCCGCTGACGAAGGAGCTGACGGATTTCTTCCTGAGCGGTATATGTGCTCTGAGAGTCAACCGCCTGTAAAATAATCATTTTGACTTGGTCTGGAAATTGGATTCCCATAATTTTTTTCTGAGCGGTCGTAATAGGAATAAACACCTCATCGTCTTGGTCTGCCCCCATGGAGTTCTGCCCGCGTTCATCCATAATACCGATAACGCGGAAAGGCTGTCCTTTGATACGGATAGTGTGGTTAAGAGGGTCAACATCGCCAAATAGTTCTTCGACCACGGTCTGCCCCAGTATGGCTACTTTAGAAGCATTTTTAACATCGGCATCGCTAAAATTGCGTCCATAAGCAACATCCCATTCTTTAATTTCAAAATTTCGATTATCCGTACCGGTAATTTGCGTCGACCAGTTAGCGTTGCCATAGACAATTTGCGCGGTTTCCTGAAGGACGGGAGCAGCCAAACGAATAGCATCAATTTTCTGTTGAATGGCATCGCCGTCAGCTTTTTTCATGGTAGGCTGAGAACCATGCCCGCCGCGCGCACCGCTGGATGTTGCCACACCGGAACGAATAATAATAAGGTTTGATCCCATAGACTGCATATCACTTTTAATAGAGATTTGCGCCCCATTACCGACCGCAAGCATAATAATCACGGCAGCCACACCGATAATAATACCCAAACTGGTCAAGATTGAGCGCATTTTATTAGCCTTAATCGCACGAAAAGCAATGCTTGAAATCATACTGACATTAATCATTGTTAACCTCCTCAATCGCACGATTAAGAACCTTTTCATCGGAATGAATTTCACCGTCGACAATTTTGATAATACGTTTGCTGTAGCGCGCAATATCTTCTTCATGCGTCACCAAAATAATCGTACGTCCTTCGTCATTAAGGGAACAAAACAGTTTCATAATTTCAACGCTCATTTTGGTATCAAGATTACCGGTCGGCTCATCGGCAAAAATAATCGGAGCCTCGTTCACAATGGCGCGAGCAATGGCGACGCGTTGCTGTTGTCCGCCTGAGAGTTGATTAGGTTGATGATCCATACGTTGTTTAAGGCCGACTTTTTCAAGCGCGATTTCGGCTCTTTTTGTGCGTTCTTCTGCAGACACACCGGCATAAATGAGCGGAAGTTCAACATTTTCAAGAGCGGATGTACGCGATAACAAATTGAAGCCTTGAAAGACAAAGCCGATTTTTTTGTTACGAATTTCCGCCAGCTGGTCAGGATTCATTTTGCTGACATCGACCCCATCCAAAATATATTTTCCTGAAGATGGAATATCCAAGCAGCCCAAAATATTCATAAAGGTAGACTTTCCGGAGCCGGACGGTCCCATAATCGCAACGAACTCGCCTTTTTCAACCTCAAGATTAATCCCTTTAAGGATATTAAGTTTCATATCACCGACAATATAATTTTTCTTGATATTTTCAACTTTGATTAAAGGCATTATCTTGGCATCCTCATACGCATTTGAGCGGCTTTTTCAGCATCAGCACCCATTTTTTCAACAATAATATCCATATTTTCGCTGAGTTTATCGGAAGAAATTTCAGACTTGTCATCATCAGCCACACCGACCGTAATCGAAAGTCTGACGGGCTGTCCGTTTTCTAAAACCCAAATACCTTTATCTTTATAGCGTTGAACTTCGCCGGAGCTGTCTTGCACAAAGAAGCGTAGAGCTTTGTTAGGCACAAGGAATACGCCCTGCTTTTCAGCGGTAATAATTTCAACATTAGCGGTCATTCCGGGTTTGAGTTTAAGGTCTTTGTTGTCGATTTCGATAATAACTTCATAGGTAACCACATTAGAAGTAGTGATAGCTTCGTTACGAACCTGAGTTACAACACCATAAAAAGTTTCATCAGGATAACTGTCGACGGAAAATTCAACTGTTTGCCCTTCTTTAACTTTAGAAATATCAGCTTCCACGACCGAGGTTTCGATTTGCATTTTGGTCAAGTCCTCAGCCACGTTAAAAAGGGTTGGCGTCTGGAAGCTGGCGGCCACGGTCTGCCCAACTTCCACTTCTTTAGAAACAACAATTCCATCAACCGGAGAAACGATTTTAGTATATTTCAAGTCAATTTCGGCTTGATCAAGCGCAGCCTGAGCTTGTTGGACTTCGGCCTCGCGCAAAGCTTTTTGCACAACGGCATTATCATAATCTCTTTGGGCCGATTCGAGTTCAGAGTCGGCAGAATATTTAGAACGGTTAAGTTTTTTGATTCGCGTCAAATGTTTTTGATAATAAACAATATCGTTTTCCACGACATTAACTTGGGCTTTTGCGATATCAAGAGCAGCCTTTTTCTGAGCCACGGTAGCTTCAAACAAAGCCGGATCAATCTGAGCCAAGAGCTGTCCCTTGGTAACTTTGGTGTTATAGTCCACCAAAATTTCAGAGATAGCACCGGACACTTGCGTACCGATATTAACGGTAGAGATAGGATTAATTGTACCGGTTGCAGTAATTTTTTCGGTAATATCACCTTTTTCAAGCTTTTTGGTTAAATAAGATTCGACTTGTTTTTTAGGGGTACAAGCATAAACACCCAACACCGCTACCAAAACACCGGCAATAGCATATTTCGTAATATTTTTCATAGACCTAACCCACTCTCAAAATCAGTTAACATCGAAAACAAAAATTTTTTAATCAAACAAGCATTTTTTACTTGATTTAGACTTAATTTTTGTCTATATTACAACGAGTGAATTAATTATATTGTTAAATTATTAAAAAAAAAATAATTATGGAAAGAAAAAAAACAACAGACCAGAAAAAAGAAGAGTTAGTATCAGTAAACAAAGCATTAGGTGCAGCTCTCAAAGACTACAACCAAATTAACACGGACCTAATTGCCCGCGTTTATGCGGATTTAAGCTTGGAAGACTACAAAGAATATCGGGATGAATATGTCTCGATTATCATGAGTTGCTTCCAATTTGAGGCAACAAAGCTCCGTGAAGCAAGCGGAATTAATAAAGATGAACGGATTGATAATCCGCTCAAAGGTATTGCTGGCCAATTCTTGATTTCAGTTTTCAACGAGCTGAAAATCAATGAAAGCGGTGTTGTGCTGTTCTTGATAACAACAGCGAACTACATCAGCAACACCACCCTGCAAGTGATGGAAAAAGTTGCTCCGGCCTTAAAAGCCAATGGTAGCTTAGTCCCAATCATGGTTCGAGTTTTAAAGAATTACCTCGACCAAGGTGGAATGCAAATGCCTGATGAAAAAATGACGCCGTTCACCCCACAAAAACGTGAACGCATCGCCAAGCTGGTCGAAACATTAGAGGGTAAAGGAAAAACCAAATAACCCCTCACCTAAAAAACAAAAAAACCTTGAGTGAAGAACTCAAGGTTTTTTTGTTTACAAAAGCTTTGTAAGTTCCGCATACAGCTTGTCATAATCAGGATGAGAGCTAACTTCCTTGACATATTCAACATATTTCACCACACCGTTAGCGTCAACCACAAACACGGCACGGGTCAAAAGCTCCAAGCCCAAAATCAACGTTCCGGTCTTGCGGCCAAAGTCATGGGTCTGATAATCAGAAAGAGTTTGCACGTTTTTAACTCCGGCCGCACCGCACCATCTGGCCTGAGCAAATGGCAAATCCATACTCACAGCATAAATATGCACCCCGTTAAGCTCAGCTGTTTTCTTGTTAAAGTTTCTGATTTCCATATCACAAACCCCCGTATCCAAAGACGGAACGGTAGCAAACACTCTAATTCCTTTCAAATCCTCGCTTTTAACCGGATTAAGTCCATTATCGCACAGCACAAATTCGGGAAATTTATCACCAACTTCAAGTTGCTTGCCACAAAGAGAAATCGGATTGCCCATCATCGTAATATTCATTTTAAGCTCCTTTTCAATGAATTATTGCATACCGTTTAGATAATAGATGCAAATTTTTCAATTACAAGCAAAAAAAACAAATTATTTTTTTTCTTGTAACAACCGCCCAAAAGTGCTATAAATAAAAGCTGGAAAAATATTAAATAGATATAATTATGAATACAACAACAGAAAAAAAATTTGCATCTTCATTAAACTTTGAAACACGAAAAATTTCTGATTTTTTATCTAAAGAATATTCATTAGACGAGATTTTAGCTCTGGTTTTGGAGCTCAATCATCAAGAAAGCAACTTGATAACTGACCTGCAAAACAGACTGGGAAACATCAAGTTTCACAAGTCCGTACAAACACTGTGCGACAAAATCAGCAAAACGGCTCCAGCTTCTCTACTGGCCGAGGCACAAAAACAACTGGATACACTCAATGATACCCAGTCTGAAAAACAGCCAACCGCTGCCACTTTGAAAAAAGCTGCTGACCTGCATTTGTTCATCCGCCTGCTTACGCCTTATGCAACCTTGTTTAAGCGTTGCACCGAGGCCGCCAAACAAAGCGATTTTGAGCAAATCAAGCAGATTTTTGCTCAAACAGTAACGGACGGACGCGTTTATGATGAAGACCGCTTGTACTTATTGCAAACCATTAAGCACGTAACTTTCATCTTAAAAAACAAAATAAGCCTCACCTACCGTGACATATTTTTGTTTGCAATCGCTTTTAACAGCGATTTTTCAGATGAAATTGCCCTGTACCAAAAACAAACGGATTTGCTCCTAAGTACTTACAAAGCGATTTCTGACCCCGCAATGGCACAAAAAGTCAAGGAAATATGCTACAAATTCATTGCCGAAGTGTTTAAGCGGCACAACATTTTGTCGGCTTCTTTGATTTTGTTCCCGTTCTGGGGCGGATGGATAAGCCGTGAAACTTATGAGCTGTTCAGCCACAATTTGAATTACCTCGATAAGTTCGGCTTAAAAGAACTGGTTTTAACTGAGACACAAAAACTCTACAAAAAGGTTGAGAAAAAATTCGCAACCAATGAGCCTTTGAGTGAATCAGACAAATATGTTATTTCTTTATACAATGAACTAAAGAAATAATATAAAGCAAAAATCAAAAAAACTCTTTCGGGAAAGCCGAAAGAGTTTTTTTTGTGCCGTTCAAAACTTATTGCCTTAAAGAAGCCCCAGTCTTTTTGCCGACTTCCACTTCAACCTTTTTCATCAGATTTTCAATATCTTGGTCGGTAAAAGTTGATTCAATGGGTTGGAAAGTCAACGCAATGGCGACAGACTTTTTGCCCTCTGGCAGATTTTCACCTTCATACACATCAAATACCCGAACATCGGTAATATGACTGCGGTCGGCATTTTTCGCCGCGGCAATAATATTGACCGCCGCCACGTTTTTATCCACCACAAAGGCCAAATCCTTGTCCACCGGCTGGAACTGAGAAAGTTCGAGCTTTTTGCGGGCTTTGTCATGCGCGGCACGCGGTAAAGGAATGTTGTTTAAATTCACTTCAAAAGCCACAACACGTTGCTTAATACCGAATTTTTTCAAAATACTTGGGTGAATTTCACCAAAATAAGCCATCACGTTTTTGCCCAAACGCAAAGCCCCGCTCCGCCCCGGATGATAATAAGCCGGAGCGTCGGTTGTTACTTGGGCATTTTCCCACGGCCCGTTAGCGGCGGCAATAGCGGCCAAAGCATCAGCCTTAGCGTCAAACACGTCATAGGCGCGCACATCACCGATCCAAGATTTTTTAGCCGTTTGTCCGGTGCGAATACCGCCGGCCGTAATGTATTGTTGCCCAGGCTCGCGCCCATAAAATTCCGGCCCAACCTCAAATAAGGAGAGATTTGAGTAGCCCCTGACAATATTGTTGCGAACAGCAATCAGCAGGTTTGGCAAAATTGAAGGTCTCATCTCATCCAACTCGGCCGTAATCGGGTTGTAGAGTAAAATAGCGTCCTCTGATTTTCTAAAGTCTTTGGCTGTTTTAGAATCCGTAAAACTCCAAGTAACGGTTTCGAGCATACCTCTGTCGGCCAATTCATGTTTAACCGCCACAACACGTTGCTGATGAGCGTTAAGAACCTGTTTCGGGAATTTGTCATGAGGCAAAGTTTCAGGCGGAATGGTATCCAAACCAATCATACGCACAACTTCTTCAATCAAGTCTTGCTCACAATCAATATCACCGCGCCATGTCGGAGAGATTGCTTTAATTTTGCCGTTTTCTTCGGAAGTTACAAAGCCAAGATGATTCAAAATCTCAACGATTTTTGTTTGAGGAACATCAATACCGACAAAGCTTTTAAGACGTTCGGGACGAATATAAGCAAATTTCGGTTGATAATTATCTTCGGAACCGTCAATTTCGATAGCTGAAACCTCACCGCCGCAAATTTCGGTAATGAGTTGAACGGCATAGTCCGATCCCAAAATATTGGATTTCGGGTCAACCCAACGTTCATAACGATAGCGAGAATCAGAATCAATCTGGAATTTGCGTCCGGTACGAGCAATCACAATCGGGTCAAACAAAGCGCATTCCACAAACACATTGACAGTATCCGGTGTGCAGCCTTTTTCGGCTCCGCCCATAATACCGCCCAAGCATTGAACCCCTTCGTCATCACAAATCCCCAAAGATTTATTATCCAAGGCATATTCTTTGTCTTCAAGCGAAACAAATTTTTCGCCCTCACTCGCCATTCTGACGGTGATATTGCCCTTGAGCTTGTCGGCATCAAAAACGTGCAGCGGACGAGCCAAATCAAAGTTGATATAGTTGGTCACATCCACCAAAGGCGAGATTGAGCGCAACCCGATAGCCGCCAAGCGGTCTTTCATCCACTTTGGCGTTTCGGCTTTGTTGTTAACACCTTTGATATAGCGTCCGACATAAACTGGACAAACGTGCAAATCTTCAATTTTTACTTTAACCGGAGATTGAAAGGTGCCGTTTTTGTGCGATATTTTAAGTTCTTTAAGTTTTCCGAGTCCGGCCGCTGCCAAATCACGGGCAATACCCCGAACACCCAAACATTCTGCCCTGTTCGGCGTAATTGAAATTTCCACCACGGGGTCAATGTTCAAAACCTCGGCCGCAGAAACACCGATTGGCGTATCATCGGCAAGTTCGATAATACCGCTGTGGTCTTCACCAACGCCGAGTTCTTTTTCGGAACACATCATCCCGAAACTTTCCACACCGCGGATTTTGCCGACTTTTAACACCTCGTTAAAAGCGGGAATCACCACGCCGACCGGAGCCAACACCCCGACCATTCCTTTGCGGACATTGGGCGCACCGCACACGATTTGCAACATTTCTTTGCCGTTGTTGACACGCAAAATATGCAAATGATCTGAATCTGGATGCATTTCAACATCTTCAACTTTTGCTGTAACAAAACCGTCTAACCCACTGGAAGGATTTAAAACTTCCTCCACCTCCAAACCGATTTTGGTTAAGGTCTCGGCAATTTCATCAAGATTGGCCGTCGTGTCCAGATGTTCTTTTAACCATGACAAACAAAATTTCATCTTAAGCTCCCTCCGTTATCGCTCAAACCACCTGTCATTGAAGAAAAATCCATCGGCGTAAAGCCATAATGCTTCAACCACCTGACATCAGATTCAAAAAATGTTCTCAAATCCGGAATACCATATTTAAGCATAGCCAAGCGATCAATACCCATACCGAAAGCAAAACCTTGATATTCGTCAGGGTCAATGCCGCCTGCTCTTAAAACATTGGGATGAACCATACCGCAACCCAAAATTTCGAGCCAATCGGTTCCTGCCCCAATTTTAAGCTCAGTTTTCGTTTTCAAACAACCGATATCCATTTCTGCCGACGGTTCGGTGAACGGAAAATAAGACGGACGATAACGTACCGGAATATCATCAAGCTCAAAAAACGCCTTAACAAAGTCATATAAACATCCCTTAAGGTGAGCCATGGTAATATTTTTATCAATCACCAACCCCTCGACTTGATGGAACATCGGCGTATGCGTGGCATCATAATCGGAGCGATAAGTACGCCCCGGAGCAATAATTCGGATAGGCGGACGCTTAGCTTCCATTGTGCGGATTTGCACCGGAGAGGTATGGGTACGCACCACAAAGCTGTCATCAAAATCCTCACTTTTCGGATTGGGAATATAGAATGTATCCTGCATTTGGCGTGCGGGATGATTAGCCGGCATATTCAAAGCATTAAAGTTATGGAATTGGTCTTCAATATCCGGCCCCTCAGCCACTTCAAATCCCATTTGCCCAAAGATAGCAACAACTTCTTCATAAATTTTGGACACAGGATGAATTCTGCCCTGTTTTTCGGGTCTGACAGGCAAAGTAACATCAACGGTTTCCAAAGCCAACTTAGCGTTTAACTCTTTTTCCGCCAATTCATTTTTCTTGTCATTAAGAGCAGATTCGATATCAGACTTTAAGACATTCAGTTTTTTGCCCATTTCAATTTTTTGCTCAAGCGGCAAAGAGCTCATTCCTTTCAGCAATTCGGTGATTTGTCCTTTTTTGCCGATTAAAGCAACACGCAAATCATCCCAAGCCTTCATGTCGGAAACACCTTGCACTTGAGCGAGCATTTGAGCTTTCAAATTTTCAATATTTTCCATAACATTCACCTAAAATATTAAACAAAAGAATTAATAATACGTTCTAGTTATTTTAAATTTCGATATTTTTTCCATAATGATATTCTTTCAAAGTTTAGCCGTTTGACAACACCAACCAAGCATCACTTTTACCGACAGCCGACCTGCCTCAGGCCTCTCCGCCTGCCTCAGGCCTCTCCGCCTGCCTCAGACCTCTCCGCCTACCTCAAGCCTCACCGCCTGTCTCAGGCCTCTCCGCCTGCCTCAAGTTTCTCCGCCTGCCTCAGACCTTACGAAACACCGCCGCCGATACCTGTTCCAAACGGCTGTACCGAAATTTAAAACCAAAAAGAGTCAACCCGAAACTCGAGGTCAACTCTTTTATAAACTTACAAACTCTGATATATTTTCAAATCCGAGATAACTTTCTCAAACAGAACAGCTCTACAACTTCTCCCGGCTCCCAGCTCCCGGCTTCCAGCCCCCAACCTCCAGACACCGCCTCAACCTCAACAGTCTTCAGCAACTCCGCATTCAGTTCTGGTTTCCGTCTCCGTAGCCGCCAGTTTGCCAACCTCAAGATTTTACTTATTCAAAGCAGCTTTTGCCTTCTCAACCAAAGAAGCAAAATTAGCAGGCTCTTTCAAAGCGATATCAGCAAGGACTTTTCGGTCGAGTTCGATGCCGGCTTTGTTAAGCCCGCTCATAAATCGAGAATAAGTGATATCGTTCAAACGAGCAGCAGCGTTAATTCTTTGGATCCAAAGAGCACGGAAACTTCTCTTTTTAGCTTTTCTGTCGCGATAAGCATACTGGAGTGCTTTTTCAACCTTTTCGACAGCGACGCGAAAAACATTATTATTGCGACCTCTATAACCTTTAGCCATAGAGATAATTTTTTTGTGACGAGCGTGAGCGGTCAAACCTCTTTTAATACGAGACATCTAAAATTCCTCCTTAAATATACGGCAGATAGTGTTTAACAAGTTTAACGTCAGCTTCGTTAACCAAAGTCGTACCGCGAGCTTGTCTTTTAACTTTAGTATCTTTATTGAAGAGCAAGTGTCTCTTATTAGCAAAGTTTCTCTTCAGTTTACCAGTACCGGTAACGCTGAAACGCTTTTTAGCAGCGCTTTTCGTTTTTAATTTAGGCATTTTGCTTCCTTTCAAAAAATAAATTAACGGATGCATTGGTAGGCGTTCTGGCATGCCGTTTCGCACAGATTCGCCCCATCATCGGTTGGTTTGATAACACACCTTTCCCCAAATTGCAAGCATTTTCTTCAAAAAAAGTGCCATAAACAAGGAATTATTTTTCTTTAAGTTCTCGGCTTTGGCGGTCATAATATCTGGCTAACTCTTCTTGAGATATTTGCCCATCACCGTCTTCATCCATTTCTTTGAATTCTTCTTCGGGAGTTTTATAAACCCCCTTTTTCTTAAGATAACGAATATGTTGTTCGACATCTTTGGTCATGACCTGATTTTTATATTCTTCCAGAGTAAGCTTTCCGTCTTTGTCTTTATCTTGATTATAAAAGATATAAGCACTTTTTTTTGTTCCCTGAGATTTAACGCCCTCAGGTGCTTTGTATTTTGCCGCCGCAACATTTGAAAAGACAAGCATGACGCCCAACAACGCAGAAAAAACTTTCAACATCATCTCCTCCTTGACTAATAAAAATTTTTAACCCTAGAATTCCGAGACATCCGCACAGAACGAGCGGAATTTTGTTCAGACAACTTCCCCTCACTCAAACAAACTTTTCGATCCATTTGAGCAGCCAACTCAAAATTATGCGTAGCAATCAACGCCGCCAAACCGGTTTCCTTTACAACGGAGAGCAATTCCCCAAACACAATCTCCGAAGTTTTCGGGTCCAAATTTCCGGTTGGTTCATCCGCCAACAACAATTTTGGAGAATTTGCAAGTGCCCGAGCAATCGCCACACGCTGCTGTTCTCCGCCGGACAGCTCGCTTGGCCGATGTTTAAACCTTTTATCCAATTTCATCCGAGACAACAGCCATTTGGCACGCTCTTCTGCCGTGTGATAAGGCATTCCTGCAATCAACTGAGGCAGCATCACATTTTCCACAGCGTTAAAATCCGGCAACAAATTATGATATTGATACACAAAGCCGATAAAATCACGACGCAACTCGGTCCTCTCTTTATCTTTAAGTTTAGAACATTTTTTATCATCAAACAAAATCTCACCGCTGCTTGGCTGTTCCAACAAACCTGCGATTTGAAGAAGAGTTGACTTTCCGGCACCGCTTTGTCCGACCAAAGCCACAACCTCACCGGACATAACCCTCAAATCGACCCCGCGCAAAACTTCAAGATTTTGGTTGCCCTGTTTAAATTTTTTGACCACACGGCGCAACTCTAAAGTCGGAATAACATTACTCATAGCGCAAAGCCTCCACCGGATCATATTTTGCTGCGCGATACGCCGGATACAACGTCGCCAAAAAAGACAGCAATAAAGAAATTACCACCACAAACGTAACCTCAAGAGTATCGACCTTTGCAGGCAGCTGAGACAAGAAATAAATTTCGGCCGAAAACAAATCTCTTCCGGCAATATGTTGCAGGAACTGGCGAATATTTTCGATATACCGACAAAAGAGCAATCCCAAGACTAAGCCGATTCCCGTACCAACCACACCGATAAAAGCACCGTCCATGCAAAAGATTCTGATAATCATACCTTTAGTAGCCCCCATGGTTCTGAGAACGGCAATGTCGCGCCCTTTGTCTTTCACCAGCATAATCAAACCGGTAATAATATTAAAAGCCGCCACCAAGATAATAAGCGTCAAGATAAGAAACATCACATTACGCTCCACGTCAATCGCATTAAAGAAAGCGGCATTAGTCTGTTTCCAGTCATAAACATAAGCACTTCCGCCGACATTTTCCTCAATGGCACGGCGCACATAACGCAACTCATTTTCATCATCCAAACGAACATCAATTTGCGTAACGGCATCACCGAGAGAAAAATATTTTTGCGCCGCCTCCAGAGGCATAAACACAAAATTAGAATCATACTCATACATACCGACCTCAAACGTGCCGATAACCTTATAAGTTTTCATTCTGGGAACGCTGCCGAAAGCCGTAACCTTTCCGTTAGGAGAAATCAGAGTGAGAGAGCTTCCGTTAACCAACCCCATTTTAGCGGCCAACCGACGTCCGACCAAAACAACATCCCCCTCAAAATCTTCAACGGCAGCACCGTCCACACTATTGGCCAACAGCGTTTTTTTCAACAAATCTTCTTTGCTGATAGCCCGCACCATTGCCCCTTCGGCACTCCGCCCCGAGCTAACCAGAAGCTGTTTTTCCACCATCGGAATAACATCGGCCACATGCTCGATTTTACGAATATCTTGAACGGCCTCTTTATAATTATTAAACGGTAGCCCGACGGTTGAAACGATTCCGATATGCCCGTTCAACCCCAAGATTCGAGAGAGCAGCTCGCTTCTAAACCCGTTCATCACGCTCATCACGATAATAAGGGTCGCAACACCTAACGCAATTCCCGTAAAGGCAAACCCCGTAATAACCGAGATAAACCCCTCTTTTCTCTTGGCACGAAGATAACGCCAAGCCGTCATTCTCTCAAATTTAGAAAACATAACCTATTCCCCCTGTTATTGATTTATAAGGGGTCATGAACAAAATTGCAACTTAGCCCTTAACAAGATGTGTATAAATCGGGCTGATTACTTTTTGAGATTTTCGGGATTCAAAGCATCCAACTCTTTCAGAACGAAACGCCCGTCTTTGCGAATGAGCTTATCATCAAAATAAATTTCGCCGCCGCCGCATTCAGGGGTTTGAATTTGTACCAAATCCCAGTGAATGGAGCTTTTATTGCCGTTAAAGGCATCATCATAAGAGTTTCCGATAGCCATATGGAACGAACCTCTGATTTTTTCATCAAACAAAATGTCGAGCATCGGCTTGGCAATATAGGGATTAACGCCCAAGGCAAATTCGCCCATATAACAAGCTCCGTCATCTGACTTTAAGAGTTTTTGCAGTTTGTCATCATTCACCAAAGAACGCGCCTTGACGATTCGCCCGTTTTCAAATTCCAAATAAATATTGGAAAAGAAAATTCCGTTATAAGCCGTATCGGTATTAAATTGGATATAACCGTTGATAGAATTTTTAACCGGCGCGGTATAAACTTCACCGTCGGGAATATTAACCACCCCGCTGCAGCGAATAACCGGAATGTTTTTAATTGAAAAATTCAAATCTGTGCCTTTGGCTTTAATATGAACTTTATCGGTTTTCATCATCAACTTTTGCAACGGGCGCATGGCTCTATCCATTTGGGAATAATCCAATAAGCAAGACTTAAAATAAAAGTCTTCAAACGCATCTTCCGACATTTTGGCCATCGCCGCCATGGTGTTGTTGGGAAAGCGCATCACACACCAACGCGTGTTGGGCACTCTGGTTTGCGTATGCACCCCGCCCATATAATATTGATTATACCACTTGGCTTGTTTAGCAGGTAAATCCGACAAACAAAACAAATCATCATAGCCGCGTATGGCAACATAAACGTCGCTTTCTTTCATCAATTTTTTATGGATTTCGGCATGCGCTTTGATTTGCGCTTCAGAGGCATTTGCGACCCAAGCCTTTGTAAGAGCTTCATCATTAAAATAATAGAACGGCACCCCGCCGAGCTTTGCGGCTTGAGCGGCAAAAGCTTGAAGAGCCGGCAGAGTAGATTGCCCGAATGACTCGATATAAATTCGCTCGCCCTTTTTGAGCTTAACCGAATTTTTCAAAACATTTTCCGCCAGTTTTAATATACGCTCATCAATTTTCATTTTACTTCAAGCTCCAAATAAATTCGCACAACAACCTGATACCGAAAGCCGTCGCCCCTTTGGGTTCCAGAGGACGCCCGCTGTCACGCCCGTCAACACCTGCAATATCCAAATGCGCCCATTTTACCTTGTCTTTAACAAACTTTTGCAAAAACGCCGCCGCGGTGGAAGAACCGGCAAACTTTCCACCGATATGCTTAACATCCGCCACGTCGGACTTAAGCATTTTTTCAAAAGCGGCGCATAACGGCAGCCGCCACAAATTTTCACCGCTGTTTTCACCGGCTTTAAGGAGCTTGGAGACCAAAGCATCATCATTGCTGAAAAGTCCGGCAAATTCTTCACCCAAGGCAACCGCAACCGCACCGGTCAAAGTTGCAATATCAATAACGGTTTTAGCTTTGAGCTTATCGGATGCAAACCACAACCCATCCGCCAAAGCCAAACGCCCTTCGGCATCCGTATTAATAATTTCCACACTAATCCCCTTACCCGAGAGTAAAACATCTTGCGGCTTGTAGGCGTTACCGCTTGGCATATTTTCCGCCAAAACCAAAACCGCCGCCGCATTGACTTTCGTCTTGGTCATAGCCAAAACCTTTAAGACCGAAACCGCTACCGCCGCCCCGCTCATATCACGGTGCATACCGAGCAGATTAGACGCTGATTTTAGATTAATACCGCCGGCATCATAAGTAATACCTTTGCCGACCAAAGCAAGGTCAAAATCTTTTTTAGCTTTATCGCCCTTCCATTTAACAATCACGGCACACGGCGAATTAACCGAAGCTTGCCCCACGGCATAAAGCAGCGGAAAACCTTGTTCACACAACTTTTCTGAGGGAATAATTTCCACCTCCAAGCCAAGATACTCTAGCCTTTTTACATCGGCACAAAATTCTGCCGGCGTGAGTTTGTTAGACGGCTCGTTGCACAAATCTCTGCCGTAACGCACCCCATTAGCAAGGGCGCGCATTTTTTCAAACCCGACATTTTTCACCTCACCGAGTGTTGAAGAAAAATAAACCGTTTCAAGTTGGCAAAAATCATCATTTTTCTTGGTTGTGAAATATTTATCAAAGCTGTATAAACTCAGTTCCACCCCCAACGCCAAAGACGCACATTTTACTAAAAAGCTCTGCGGCACATCAACCAAAACTTTAGCATCTTTTTTAATCAACTTAGAAATTTCGGCCCCGACCAGTTGAATATCCAAATCAGAGAGTTTGTCAGCGACTCCGAACAGAATAATTTTCTCCGCCCCGTCATCAAGAACCAATTTTTTGCCTTTTTCGGGCGAATATTCACGATTTTTAATAGCAGAAAGAACAATTTTCGCCTTTTGAGGTTTAAAAAAATTTCCGATTCGCAAAGACAAATCATCCTTAGAAGACAGAATCAAAACCTTGGTCGCATCCCGCCCCGCATTTGGGTCATTCAAAACAAACTCTATCATATTGAAATTCCTAAACAAAAACTTTTTTCACAGAATTCTATCAAAAAAATTTAAAAATTTTGCTAATTTTGCATAGACAAATTAAAAAGCATAGGATAATGTTTCGACAAAACAATAAACAAAAAACATAAGAGTTAAGGAAAAAAACATGGCAAGTATGCACGACCGGAACGATATCTTTGAAGATACCGATGCGTCATGCCCAAATGAAAATGACAATAATATTGATAAAATTTTTGAATCATTAAAATATTCCACACCGAAACATTCCCGCCCCCAACAAAGAACACAATCACAAGAAAAGTATTCCCCGATTATGCGCATAGACGATTCGGAAGAATCCGCCATAATGCAAGAAAAGCATAATTACAAACTAATCTCGAAATATCTCCAAATTATAAATTCCAGTCAAAATCGGCAGGAGCGAGACCAAACGCGCCAAGAACTAAAAACCTTTGCCCACACATGGAGATTAAAATACATCACCGACCAAGCGCACTATCCGCTGTCGAGAGAAGAAAAGCACATCATCCGCATGGACTTTTACGGCTCAATCAACCGTCCCGAAACAGCACCGCATCGCAGTAACCTATCTTCATTATACTTAAAATTTCTAAACACGGCAGTTTACGAACCGCTTCCGCCGCAAAATTATGATTTAGCCTCATCGCCGACATGGCTTTTGTTCCGACAATTTCCAAGGTTTCGAAAAATTGAAGCCAAATTAAAAGTTCAAATGCAGCGCATGAACATCCCGCAAGAAATGCTGCCGCAACTTAATGCTTACGATTTTTCAGATATACTTTACAAATATTTCAGAAAAGGAAAAAGTCCCAATAAAGCTTACTTATTTTTAGGCACGCGCCAAAGTTTTATCAAAGACTTTATCCGCCATAACGAGGCAGGATTTCGAAAATATTTGCAGTTAATAAACGTAGACGAACGTTACGCCGATGTGCTTATTGATAAGATGAAAAGGACGGGATGCACCTCAGACATCTGGGTTGTCTCCCCCAACAAATGGAAATTTTTGTTCAAAAAATATCAACTAAAAGGGCTAATAGCTAAAGATGCCGTATTCTCACCCGACAATTATGAACAATACATGGAGCTGATAAAGAGCCAACACGACTACCCGCAAATTGCCGTTTTAGGCAACGACGGCAAGCCCTTGAGCGGACCGGAATTCAGCGTACATCATAAAACGGCGGTAAAAGACGCGGCCAACATCCCCGATTTGGCTGATGTGAACAAATTTGAAAATCTGT
Organism: uncultured Alphaproteobacteria bacterium; assembly: GCA_944390355.1. Taxonomy (GTDB): domain Bacteria; phylum Pseudomonadota; class Alphaproteobacteria; order RF32; family CAG-239; genus HGM16780. The sequence goes on from CALXPT010000017.1 coordinate 16,815, forward strand.
GTTTAACGATAGATTATCCTTATCATCGCTTTCTGCATAGTCTGGACATAACCCAAACCATAGACAAGCGAGAAACATACAAGAGCCGAATTTATATGGATAAAAACATAATATTTTGGGGCGGTTTTCATCCCAAGTTTCACATTTACTACGACTACCGCAACGACCCTCGCACACTACGCCAAAAGAGGAACAACACTCTCTGGAAAGAAAAGAACCACATGCCCACTCAGCATGAAATAAGAACAAATTATCTGCAGGCGCGCCAAAAAGAAATAATGGACCAAAAAGAAAAAGAGAAACAAAAAAAAGAAAAGAAAAAAAACACACAGCCGACTGCCGAACCCAACAAAAAAATAAAACAAACCCCAAAATCGGGAATTGGCATACTTCCCGCATATGTAAAAATATTTGCCGAGAGGGGCGAAAAAGGGCTTCAGGCACAAAAGAAAGCACAAAAGATAGCCTCAATAATAGATTCACTATATTTCAGTGCGCAAAACAATACCCGAAAAGAAATTCCGGAATACATAAGAAAATTCGACGGCAAATACAAAGACCGCAAGAAAAAGGCTTCAGCCCTCAGCAACCTGCTAGGGGTTATGCAAGCCGTAGCCGGTATAGAAGATAAAACCGCAGAAAGCAAAGAACGCATAGTAAAAGCCGCCGAAACATACGATTTAAAACAACAAAAGAAACAAACAAGAACCCTGCTCTATCAAAAGGCGCAAGAACAAAAGCCTAAAGCAGAAACGCAAACATCAAAGGATGCAAAAACAAAGAAGAAAAAAACTGTTTCATACGAAGAAAAGGTCAAGAAAAAAGTCATTGAAAATTTAGTCTCTTCGATAACACCGTCAATAAGTACAATAACACAAGTGTTCCAAGCCCAACCGAACAAAATAGAATTAATGAGTCCAACGAATAAACCCAAAAAACAAAAACCGGATGCACCTCTTACCCCCAAGGCAGCATCACATCCGCAAAACAAACCCAATGCACCGACATCAATTGATAAGCAAAACAAAGCGTCCACACCAGCCTTGAACAAACCACTTCTTTCTAAAGAAGATACGCATAAAACAGCACCGCACATGGATAAAATAATTGAAAAACTAAAGCAAAAGAAAAAACGTCAAGAAATAGAACAATACAAACACAGATATAAAAACAAAATTTCCGCAAGCAAAATTGCGGCAATTAAAGAGCTCTACCGCACCATGCAAAAAGTTGCCGCCTTGCCGACGCGAACACCGGAACAAAACGCCCGCGCCACAACGCGAATTATGGAGGTTTTAAGCCGTCGAAGCCCAAATCGATAAAAAAATTTATAATAATCAAATTGTTGACAAACAAAACATTCGGGATTAAAAGAACAAAAATCCAACAAAAAAAAGAAATAAAACAAACATGACAAATAAAGATAATATATATAAACCGACAGAAGAAAACATCGCCCAAGCAGCCGAAATCATAAAAAACGGCGGTCTGGTAGCTTTTCCGACCGACACAGTCTACGGATTAGGAGCAAATGTCTATGACTCGCATGCCGTTGCCGGCATTTTCAAAGCCAAAGAACGTCCCCTGTTTGACCCGTTGATTTCGCACATAGCCGAGATAGATTTTTTGCAGGAATACGCCCAAACTGATGAAAGAGTATTAGCCTTAGCGCATCATTTTTGGCCTGGGCCGTTAACCTTTGTATTAAAAAGAAAAGACACCAACCCATCCATAGATTTGGCTTGTGCGGGTTTAACATCCATGGCGGTTCGCATGCCCAACCATCCGGTAGCATTAAACTTAATCAAAAAAAGCGGGGTACCGATAGTTGCCCCCTCAGCCAATAGGTTTAAAACCGTGAGCCCGACCACGGCTCAACACGTTTATGACAGTTTAGGCAACCGCGTTGACATGATTTTGGACGGCGGAGCTTGCAGGATTGGGGTTGAAACAACAATTATAGACTTAACCGGAAAAAACATCACCATATTGCGAGCCGGCGGCTTAGCCAAAGAAACATTGGAAGATTTTTTGGGAGAAAAAGTCTTGATAAACGAGAATTCATCATCTCACCCCAAAGCCCCTGGGCAGTTGTTGAAGCACTATGCCCCGAAACTCCCGATGAGAATAAATGTTGAAGAATCAGATGTAAAAGAAGATGAATTTTTCATTGCCTTTGGAAAAGTAAGTCGTCATGCGGAGTTAAATTTAAGTCCGAGCGGCAATCTTGAAGAGGCTGCCGCCAATTTATTTGCCTACATGAGAGAAGCCGAAAAACACACGAACTATAAAGGGATAGCGATGTCGCCCATTCCGATGGCCGGCTTAGGGTTAGCAATCAACGACCGAATTAAACGAGCATCATATAAAGAATAACAAAACAAATTAAACAAGATGCAAAATCCTGCAAACAGAAAGGTTGCAGGATTTTTTTCTGATTTTATCGAGGCCACACAATCATCACACACTTTCAAGCCCTCACAAATAGAATATAACACATAAACATAAGAAACTCAAGATATAAGAAAAAAATCAAATATATTAATTCGTTCTAATTTAGCCGAAACTAAACCACCAAACAATCGGCCACAAAAATTTTTTTTAATAAACCCACCTTTATTTCCCTACATTTTTTACACAAAAGCGGACTAGATTTTAAGGCTGAATTTTATTTTTTCTTTAAATATTGCATAGCTACTTTAGCGGCACGCTTGCCAGAGAGAGCTGCCGTTTCGATAGAACACGGAAGATAGTGCATTGTCCAGTCTCCGGCCAGAAAAACATTCTTAAAAGACGAAAGCGCATTGTGAGGGCGCAGCATAATATTATCATCATCCATCAGCAATGTTGCTCGAGGAAACTTAAACACGCGGTGCGGCGGTACAAACGCGGCACAAACCCCGCGAATTTTGCAAACATCTCTCCAAACATCCCGCGCCAATGTTTCACTATCTGAGAAACATATATCGGCATGACTGATTGTAACCGACAACACATTTCCATGAACACTAATCCATTGCACCGGCGTATTTCCGACTACGCCGACAAACGGCAGTTGCCGAGGAAGCGTAATTTCAGTACTGGTCAAATAATGAATATTGATAATGGCAGAATGTTTGAGTTTCGGAATATCCAAAATTTTGCAGGCATTAAGATTATCCAGCGCACAAATAACCACATCATTCTCCGAAAGAGTTATGGCACGATGTTGAAACACCAATTTTTGCGCTTTACCTATCTTTGCCTCAATCGCACATAATTTATGATTATAATATATTTCATCAACATATTGAAATTGCGGAGAAACAAGCGTTTGTTGCAAATTATTTTGCGAAAAGAATACTTTCCCCGCATTCCAAAACGGAAAAAGTTGAAACAGCGTTGCTTTTAAGGCATCTTTTGAAATCAAATCGAAAGGCGTGTTAAACATAGCCAACCCGACAGAAGGAATATTTTTGAAAGCTCCGGTAATTTTTCCGCTGTCAAAATCCAAAAAACAAGGGCTATGATAAACCTTGTTTCCCCAAAGCTTTTTAGCTTCCGAGTTAGCTTTAAGCACGGCATGAACACTATAATCGAGCCAAACATTAAGTTGCTTGTCAAAATAAGAACCGCAGCGTCCGCCCAAACGATTACTTGCTTCAAACAAACACACACGAGCCGCCGGATAGAATTTTTTGCAATATCTGGCAGCACTCAATCCGGCGATACCCCCGCCGATTATGTAAACATTATACTTTTGCAAAATAAGCTTTCGCAGCTATGGTTAACTTTTGGAGTTTAGATAAATGTGGTTTTGGAGAAATAACTTCCCACCCGCGTTCATCCATAATTTCAAAATATTTGCGATAGATAGCATTCATGGCGCGTACCGGCCGCAAAGCCGATTTATCAAGTTGAGTTAAAAGCTCATCCGTCCGCACAAACTCTTTTTTAACAAGCTCGGCCAAAGCCCCTCTGGCCTTAGCCAAGTTTTTATCCACCAAAACTTCTTCGGGCAGGGTAGAAGAAATACCGGCACTTTCCAAAAATTCTTTAGGAAGATACAATCGATTAGACATCGCATCTTCTTTAACATCACGCAGAATATTTGTAAGCTGCAAAGCATTTCCCATGGAAACGGACAAATTTTCAATTAAGAGCTCATCTTTGCACCCGAATATACGCAAAGAAAGATTCCCCGGAGCACCGGCAACCCCTCGGCAATATTTATGAAGAACATCTAAACTGGGAGCTTGTAAAGGATTTGGAACATCCATGGAAAGAGCATCAATAAGTTTGGTAAATTCTTCTTTAGGAAGTTTAAAGCGCATACAATTTTTATAAATCTTTCGGCCGATTTCCGTAGAAGGAAGTTTTCGGTCATAAATATTATCAATTTCATCTTTCCAAGCACGCAAGAGTTGGAGTTTTTCGGCCATAGCCAAATCATCACCGTCAACAATATCATCAATATGCCGACAAAAAGCATAGATGGTATACATAGCCATACGTTGCGCTTTAGGCAAGAAACGCATGCACCAAAAAAAAGAGCTCCCCGAACGTCTGACAATTCTTTTAATATCGTTCATCTAAATTCCTTTACGAGATAAAGTTTTTTTGCGGGTTAACAATCCTTTTACCACGCCCTTAACCAAGGCTTTGCCTCTTTCGAATGAAGAAAGTTTCAAATCCTTTTTCAAAAAATCACGAGTTAGTAACTTATGTATCATATATTGGGTTAAATAAATGATAACAAAAACCTCAATTCTCAAAATTTTTGAATTAACCACACAAGGCAAAACGCGAGCCTCTTTAAGCAAGCCCTGCACTTTTTCAATCATTTCGTTCACACAGTTTCGCAGTCCGTCCGTAACCTCATTTTTAACTAAATCAGAGTTTTTGACATGATATTTGAGCATCATCTCCGAAGGGATGTAAATTCTTTTAAGAACCTTAGCATCATAGCCGATATCCTGAATATGATTAACAATTTGCAGCGCGGCACAAAGGGAAGCGGCCGGCAAATAAGTTGAAGGACTTTCGTTATAAAGCGCAAGCAGGAAACGCCCGACGGGTGCGGCGGAATAACGACAGTATTCGGTAAGTTGATTCCACGTTTGATACTCAAAACCGGCAGCATCCTGCCGAAAAGCTTTAAGCAAATCGGTAGCCAAAGAAAGAGAGAAGTTTTCTTTAACAAAAATTTCGCGTAAGCAACGAGCAAAAGCAAATTTTTTGCCGCGAATATGAGCTCCGCCAAGTACCCTTTCCATATTATTAAGAATATCGAGCTTGTTTTGGGAAGAAAGATGAGGATTGTCCGCCACATCATCCACCTCACGCGCAAATTTATAATAAGCATTAACCGTATCACGATACGCACGAGGAAAGAGGCAAAAGGCCACCGGAAAATTCTCATCTTTTTGCTGTTTATGTCGTTCTTTTATCATGGCAAAACATCCTTAAGCCAAGTTTTAACATCTTGAAGAGCACGGGCAGAATAAGCAAGCTTTCTATCATTGCCTTTGAGCTTTTTAAATTTTCCATTGACAGTAACTTCGCCTTGAATAGTTGGAAAAATACCGAAATTAATATTCATCGGCTGAAAATCTTCAATATTTGTATCATCAATCAAATGATTGAGCATGGAGCCCAAAGCGGTTGTGCGCGGCGGCAGAACGGGAGCACACCCATTAAGTTGACAAGCAGCAAAATATCCGGCCAAAAAACCGACGGAGGCACTTTCGACATACCCTTCGCAACCGGTAATCTGTCCGGCAAAGCGAATATTAGGCTGTTTTTTAAGACGCAAAAACTTATCAAGAAGAACGGGACTTTTGATAAACGTGTTTTTATGAATACCGCCCAGTCTGGCAAACTCGGCATTTTCGAGTCCGGCAATCATCCGGAAAATACGCTTTTGTTCACCATATTTGAGTTTGGTCTGAAATCCGACCATATTTCGGAGGGTATCTTCTTTATTGTCCTGACGAAGTTGCACCACGGCATAAGGCTTAACCGAAGAATGCGGATTGGTGAGCCCGACCGGTTTCATCGGTCCGTAAAGCAAAGTATCTACACCGCGTTCGGCCATAACCTCAATCGGCAAACAACCATCAAAATAATGAACCACTTCCCAATCATGAAATTCTGTTTTTTCGGCATTGAGGAGTTCTTCGACAAAGTGATAATATTCATCCTTTGTCAGCGGACAGTTAATATAGTCAAACTTGTCGCCTTTATCGTAGCGAGACTGAAACCAAGCCTTGTCAAAGTTGATAGAATCTTTGAAAACCACGGGAGCAATCGCATCATAAAAAGAAAGGGATTGATTATCAATTGTTTCAAGAATGGATTTTGCCAAAGGCTCGGATGTCAACGGACCGGTAGCAACAATTGTTTCGCCGAAATCAGCGGAAGGCAGAGCGGAAATTTCTTCATGCACGACAGAAATATTCGGATGATGAGATATTTTATCGGTAATCATTTGAGAGAAACCGCCTCTATCAACGGCCAAAGCACCGCCTGCCGGAACTTTAGTCGCATCGGCACATTGCATGATGAGAGAATTTGCCAGCCGCATTTCCTGATGGAGCAAACCGACGGCATTATGTTGAAAGTCATCGGAACGCAAAGAGTTGGAACAAACAAGTTCCGCCAGATTTTCAGACTTATGAGCCGGAGAAAATTTGCATGGTTTCATCTCATGAATAATAACCTTAATCCCACGGATAGCCGCCTGCCAAGCTGCTTCGGAACCGGCCAGCCCGCCGCCGATAACATGTAAAATTTTTTCTTTCATATTTTCCTCAAAAACAAAACAGAAAGGTATTATAACTAAAAAAGCTAATTTTTCAACCCAAATAAGAAAAACAAAAAATCCCAAGAACTAATCTCGGGATTTAGAATTAAAGAGTAATAATAAAACGACAAGCGGCAGGAACAACATCGGCCAAGCCCCTAAGGTAACGGTAAAAACCAACGCCACGATAACGGAAGCCCAAACGGTTCTGCCATTAGTCTTAAAGCCGATTTTAATCAACCAAAAAGCTGCAAGCGCAATCAAAACATTAAGAAAGATGCCTGCTCCGATGAGAAATTCGCAAAAAATTCCGACTTCCCAACCAGCACCTTCTGCCAACACCCAACCGACCGCAAATAAAACTAAAATAAAGGAAACGACAAGTCCCCATTTTAGAAAGAAAAATAATTTATCGTACAACATAGTAATATAGAATTAAAAATAACAAATCCCCATCAATATATGCCGATTAGAACGGATAATCAAGCAAAATTTCAACAACATTTAATGTATAAAAAAGAAAATACGGCAAACAACAGATAGAAAAAAGGCTTTTTGTGCGTGAAACAAAATATTGTATTGCGAATTAAAATGAAACAAGCTACTTTTGAGAAAAAGAACGAACTAAGAAAGTCAAACCAAATGAACACATATTTTATCCGCCGCTTATTGCCGTTTTATGCGATTGGTGTTTTTATTGAAGTTATTTTTACGGCATATGAAATATATATCTCACCGGCAGAACTGAGCTTTACCCCTTTAGCCATCATAAAATCATTAGGCATATCCATAACCACGACCACCTCGGCATTTTTGATTTTGATGTCGCCGTTTATGTTTTATCTGGTGATACTCCCGCATAACCTACAAAACACACAAAGCGACAAAATAATCAGTGCGCTCTTTTTCTTCGGCTTTAGCGGCATATCAATAATGGAAGAAATGTGCGTAATAAAGCTGCAAGCCGAATTAACATCATGGCAAAATTTCCAAACCGCATTAACACCGACAATCATGATAACCGCCGGCATAGTAAGTTTTCTTTTAACGTTTTTATTAAGAAAGAGTCTGACAACACCGCTAAAATCACCGCAATTGGTTAACCGCATATTTCAAGGCTGCATGTACGCACTTATCAGCATCATGATTTTTAACAATACGCACATAGACGACATGACAACCGGCATCAACCCCCAAAATGACAAAATTGCCCGTGAAAATACTTTTATGATTCTGGATACATCTCTTAAAGAAATAAGCAAAAATTAATCACCTTGTTAATTTATTCATAAGGAATTATATCTATAACAAAAACAACAAAGAACGATAAGGAAAAATTTGATGTTGCGCCAATCCCTAAAGAAACTGAGAGCAGAAAGATTAGCCGAATACAATCGCATATGTAAGGATTTATTCTACAAGCTTTCCGAGCGTTATCGTAAACGCACCAACAAGTCTTTCCGACAAGAAGTATCGCGCAAACTCATACACTTAAGTTCGCTTTGGATTCCGGCATTTATATATTTTGTGCCGCAAAATATTTCGATTACGTTTTTTGCATTTATCTTAAGCGGAGACGCCCTTTTAGAATACGGCAACTACAAACGCTGGCGTTGGGCGCGCCGTACCTTCGGCGTATTATTCTATCGGACGCTGAGGAGCAAAGAATTGGTGCACGACCATTTTGAGGCCACCGGCTCGCTTTATGTTTTATCAGCGGCAATTTTGTGTCCGCTCATGTTTTCGCAAACCGTTGCCACAATAGCCTTGACCATAATGCTGACATCAGACACTTGCGCAGCCCTGTTTGGCAAAGCCTTCGGCACGCGCAACCTTTATAAAAAGAAATCTCTGGAAGGAACAAGCGCATTTTTCCTCTGTACGCTTTTGGTTTTAATGCTTTATACGCCGATATATCCGGTAACTTATGCCTCAATCATCGCGGCTTTTCTGGCGACTCTGTGTGAAATGTTTGAAGATAAGCTCGAAATTGATGATAATTTATCCGTTCCGCTGGTAATCGGCATCATTTTAACGCTGTTGAACTAACAAAACATAGCTTAAAGACTTAAAACTACGTACAAATACAGAATTTTGACAAAATTTTTCATTTTATGCTTGACATTTGTCGAAATAAATTGTTTTATATAACTCGCAAAATATATTTTTATTAAATAATTTACTAACCAGCGCATATGGGCAAATTCAAGTAGCTCCTCTATGCCTAAATAAAAAACATTATGAACAAGAAATGTCAAGACTATCTGGCACAGTGTGGAATTAAATTAGTAGGCAATGAAACCGCAGCTCAGATGCATATCATTGAAAAATTCGCCGCTTATGCCAACCCGCGCGGTATAATCATGCAGGCTGCACCAACCCCTCATGACATTGCAATTTTTGCATCACCAAAGGGAAAAACAACGCATATCGCCTGTCCGGCCATTCTCGCCGGCAAAGAAGGCTGGATAGTTAACCTCGCGACGCCTAATAAGGCCTCAAAAGGAAACAAGACACTTCACTTCTATTCCAAGGATGAAGCCAGCTGTCGTCCCAACGGTGATGTTGCTTTCAAAAAACACACACCAAAGCCGACAGTTATTCCCTCGGTGGAACAATCTGAAGACTGAGAAGTTCATAAGACAACATTGGGCTGATGAGAATCACCCCTCAAATGAAGATTAATGAAAATGGAAAAGGTCTCGTGTATCGAGACCTTTTTTTATTTAGCTTGCGTATCTATTGTTTGCCTTGAATACTTAGCGTCCGGTTGAGCCAAACCCGTTTGCCCCACGGTTGGTGGCTGTCAGAGCAAATTCTTCCTCACTCACTTCAACAAACGCTGCCCGATACGGAAACGGCAGCTCCACTTGGGCAATTTTATCGCCTGAGTGAATTGTATAATCCGCACCGCTTTCGGGGGGATTAGTGTTGAACAGCCCAATCATCCACTCCCCGCGATAATCCGTATCAATAATGCCGGCAATGGTGATAATACCATGCTTAATCGCCAAGCCGCTGCGAGAATTAACCCGAAACCATAGAGGAGCTTGCGGCGCAGTCTTAATCCCCGTCGGCACAGCCATATGCGCCCCTGCTTTCAGCACAATCGGCTCAGAAATTGCGGCACAAATATCAAAACACGCCGCCCCATCGCTGCCATATTGCAGATTGGACGGATTCTCCACATAATGCGGCAATTTTACAAACTTAACTTCTGTCGGGATCAAATTGATAGTCATTCAAACACACTTTCTGATAAAAATTAAACCGCAACCTTGCCTTCAAGCTTGCCGTATGAATTATAATTTTCCAAAGTAAAATCCTCAAACACAAAATCATTAATGTCTTTAACGCAGGGATTAATCTTCATCTGCGGCAAATCAAGCGGTTCACGGCTGAGTTGTTCCCTCACCTGCTCAAAATGGTTGTGATAAATATGCGTATCACCCAAAGTATGCACAAATTCCCCGAGTTCAAGCCCACAAACCTGCGCCATCATCATCGTAAGCAACGCATAAGAGGCAATATTAAACGGCACGCCGAGAAACATATCACAACTTCTTTGATAGAGCATACAAGATAATTTGTTATTGGCGACATAAAACTGAAACATCATATGGCACGGCGGTAGTTTCATTTCGGGAACTTTAGCCACATTCCATGCACTCACAATCATTCTGCGGTCGTTCGGATTATGTTTTAAAGTTTCAATCACCTGTGCGAGCTGGTCGATTCCTTCCCCGTTCCAGTTACGCCATTGCGAACCGTAAATCGGTCCGAGGTCGCCGTTTTCATCAGCCCACTCATTCCAAATCCGGACGCCGTGGTCTTGCAGATATTTAACATTCGTGTCGCCTTTGATAAACCACAAAAGTTCATAGATAATGCTTTTAAGGTGCATTTTTTTTGTTGTGAGCAGAGGAAAGCCTTTATTTAAGTCAAAGCGCATCTGGCGTCCGAAAACCGAACGAGTACCGACACCGGTTCTATCCATTTTATCAACGCCGTTTTCCATCACATCACGGAGTAAATCCAAATATTGTTTCATAGCTTAATCCTTTGCTTCAATCGATTCGATAATATGTTTCAACACATCTTGGTCAACAAACTCTCCTTTACGGATATGAACTGTGGTAATCACATTATCCAATTCATAATCTTGAGAGATTTGGCGATAATTTTTATTCATTGATTCGATACAAGGAGAAATATCAACCGGCACGCCTTTCAAATCGGGATTAATTTTGCCGCAATACATACTGTCAACGATAATATCAGGCATTAGTTTAGAGCCACCGGCAAAAAAAGCTTTATAGATACTTGCCCCGCCGGAAATATAAAAATTCCCCTCAGCTTCTTTGAAATATTTAATATCGGTAATCACTTGATGATTCTCTGTATCAGAGAGTTCATAATCAGGATTAAAGGTCAGCACCAAGATTTTGCGATTAGGCAGCGTGCGATTCGGAAAACTTTCATAAGTAGTTTGTCCGGCAATCAAGGTCTGTCCCTCGGTCAAGCGGCGAAAGCGTTTAAAATCGGAAGGAATATGCCACGGAATATTTGGCCCGATTCCGATAACATTATCGCCTTGATGGCGACACCAAACGGCAATTTTAGTCATTATTTATCTCCTTTGAGGATAGCATAAAACAAAAACCAAAGAAAACAAGCAAACTCACAAAGTTACAAACAAAGAATAAGCTTGAAAAAAATAAAAAATCAGATATATTGGGAGTGTTGGGTAACCAACTATGGCACCAGAGGCTGTATAAAATAGGTATGTTGGACCCGGGGGCGGAACCCGGCACCTCCACCAGTTTATTTTATAGAGATTAGGGCGTTTAATGCAGCAGGAAAAATGGAGCCTACATAGAAGTAGGTGAGGAAACTTTTGACCCGCAGACAACGCACTAGTCGACCGCTTACTCCAAGAAAAGGGGGAGAATGAGTCGAATAGTAGGCGTCAAGGGCAAAAGTACCAGAGCCTACATAGAAGTACGTGAGGACACTTTTGACCCGCAAACAACGCACTAATCGACCATTATACACCTTTTCAAGAAAAGGGGGAGAATGAGTCATATAATAAGATTTAAGGAAGAAAAAAGCGCAGTGTACATAAAAGTACATGAGCATTTTTTCTCTCCGCAAAATCTGTATTAGATGACCGCATACACCAAGAAAAGGTGGAGAATGAGTCATATAATAAGATTTAAGGAAGAAAAAAGCGCAGTGTACATAGAAGTACATGAGCATTTTTTCTCTCCGCAAAATCTGTATTAGATGACCGCATACACCAAGAAAAGGGGGAGAATGAGTCGAATAGTAGGCGTCAAGGGCAAAAGTGCCGAAGCCTACATAGAAGTAGGTGAGGAAACTTTTGACCCGCAGACAACGCACTAGTCGACCGCTTACTCCAAGAAAAGGGGGAGAATGAGTCATATAATAAGATTTAAGGAAGAAAAAAGCGCAGTGTACATAGAAGTACATGAGCATTTTTTCTCTCCGCAAAATCTGTATTAGATGACCGCATACACCAAGAAAAGGTGGAGAATGAGTCGAGTAGTAGGCGTCAAGGGCAAAAGTACCACAGCGTACATAGAAGTACGTGAGGACACTTTTGACCCGCAGACAACGCACTAGTCGGCCATTATACACCTTTTATTTATTTTGGGGGTGAATTTAGGCCTTGACAATATACAGTAAAAATACTTGCTGTGTCCGGTGAGATACCACCGTTATCGGTTCAAATTAAAATGAATGCTAACGATAATAACGTAGCACCAGTTGCAATCGCTGCTTAATTTAAGCGAAAGCAACGAATATAAATTCTTTTAACTTTGGTTAGTTGAAAGTGGGGTCAGGGCCGCCCAGCAACAGAAGGCCCGCTTTAGTTAAGGATGGAAAAGATGAGTGAAGAGTACCTCTCAGAAATTAATTACGATAAATTGATAGAAAAATCCCTGAAAAACGTTGTGGTCGAGGCGTTAAGGATAGCCGAAAGACAAGGTTTGCCGGGGGAAAATCATTTTTATATCACATTTAAGACCAATCATCCGAAGGTTGAAATCTCAGCTGCACTCAGACACCAATATCCGGAAGACATGACCATTGTCATCCAACACCAGTACGCAGATTTGGAAGTAGGCAGTAAAAGTTTTTCGATAGAATTAAGTTTCAGCGGCATACCGCAAACATTGGTTATACCTTATGAAGCCATCACTTACTTTGCCGACCCGCACGCTAAATTCGGATTAAGTTTCAACGTTGATGCGCAACCGGCAACGGAAAAAGAGCAAGACGATTTAGATTTAATACTTGAGGATTTGGAAGAAGAAAAGAGCAAAAAAACCTCAAACGGTCCGGCAACGGTTGTATCAATCGACGCCTTTAGGAAGAAATAAAAAGAACATGCTCAAAAAATCGGTTATCATAGCCAATCGGCACCAAACGAGTATATCTCTGGAAGAAGAGTTTTACAAAGAGCTGATACGCATAGCCGACAATCAGGGGCTGAGCATAAACCAGTTAATCACGAAAATTGACGCCCAAAAAAAAGTCAATAATCTATCGAGTGCCATAAGGATATACATCTTGCGTTATATCAAGGTTGAAAGCCTCCCCAAGAAAAAATTATAAAGAAAAGCTCCGGACAAGTAATTGACCGAAGCTTTATTTTTTAATCAGAAAAACTTATTGCAACTCAAACATATCTTTGCCGACGCCGCACAACGGACAAACCCAATCTTCGGGCAAATCTTCAAACGGCACTTCGCCGTCATAAACATAACCGCACACCGTGCAAACCCACTTTTTTCCATCATTAGACATTTGATTTCTCCTTCAAGAGTTGTTGACGATATTTGTTAAAACTTTCAATCACCTTATCTTTGAAGTATGCACGATATTGATTATAAGTCAACGCATCACCGCATTTACAGTCCCAACTATCCACAACTTCTGCCAAAAAGAGCGTATTGCTGTCATAAGCAATAATCTCGGTAACTTTAGCTTCAATTCTGGCCATCGTATCTTTAAGATAAGGCAAATTGTTGACAGTTATATAATCAACCTTTGCCCATTTATCAACATTACGTGAGGTCTGAAAACCAAAATTAGCAATAACAAAAGGCTCAACATCCGCCCCCACGACCGAAAGCGAAAAACACCTAGCTTTCTCAATACACAATTTAGTGTAGCTGTTATTATGGCAAGACAACGCAATCATAAAAGGCTTGTTAGCAACCTGCATCACCGCATCAACCACGCTTCCTGCAAAACGGTTGTTAGCCTCATCCCAAGCCCCCAAAACATAAATTCCGTGAGTGAGTTTAAACAAAGCGGCTTCATCCATAATTTTCATCCTTTCTAATAATGCGGCGGCGGTGTTTCTTCACTCAAAGGCTTGACCACCTCACGTTGAAGATTATCCAACAGATATTGATTTTCAAGCTTAAGCCTATCAATCATTTTAGCTTGTTCAATCACCACTTGGTTGATTTCATCAAGCATTTTTTCCTGACAAGCCAAAGCCGTTTCAATATTTATCAAACGCTGCTCTAAATCCTCTTTTAACATCAAAAAATCCTGTTATAATTAGACCACTAAACAGATATAAGCCTTTTTTTAAGATTTGGCAATAGACAATGAAAGAAGAACTGGACATAACCCCCGAGTTTCAAACCGCAGTTGACATCATCAACAACAGCGGGGAGCATTTGTTTATCACCGGCAAAGCGGGATCGGGCAAATCCACCTTGCTGGAATATTGCTACAAACATTGTCCCAAAGACTTAGTTTTGCTGGCACCGACCGGTGTTGCCGCCTTAAACATCAAAGGCCAAACCATCCACCGTTTTTTCAACTTTCCGATAAATGTGAGCGTTGAAAAGATAAAAAATCTGGAAGTCAAACCGAGAAGCTTAGGGATTTTTCGTAATTTGGACACGATTTTCATTGACGAAGTTTCGATGTTAAGGGCTGACTTGCTGGATTGCATAGACGCATTTTTGCAAATTTACGGTCCCAAGCCGGAGAGCACTTTCGGCGGCGTGCAAATGGTTTTTGTCGGCGATATGTACCAACTGCCACCGGTAATCAACAAAGATGAGGAAGAGTTATTTTATCAGCAATACCCCTCGCCTTATTTTTTTGACGCCAAAGTCTTTGAAAAAATAAATATCAAAATTGTGGAACTGCAACGTATCTACCGCCAAAAGGACAATAATTTTATCGCTTTACTGAACCGCATAAGAGATAACTTTGCCACACAAGAAGATATTAGCACTTTGAACGAGAGAATAAACGTTCCCAGAGATAAAGATTCGTTTTGCATACATTTAACCCCGACCAACGCGCAGGCGGATAATATTAATGAGAAAATGCTCACTGCCCTGCCCGACCCGCTCTATACGGCCAAAGCCGTTGTTGAAGGAGCGTTTGGCAAAGAATATTACCCTACATCTTTGGAATTAGAGTTCAAAACCGGCGCGCAGATAATGTTTTTAAACAACGATTCCAAAAACCGCTGGGTTAATGGCTCGGTCGGACATATAGAAGACATCAAAACAGATTCGCTGGGCATTTCTTACCTCAAAGTACGCCTGCATGACACGGGAAAAGTCGTCCGCGTACAGCCTTACAGTTGGGAGATTTTCAAATATCAAAAAGACGGTGAACATATCACCTCGGAATCGGTTGGCTCTTTCACCCAATTTCCATTTCGCTTGGCTTGGGCAATAACGATTCACAAGAGTCAGGGCAAAACTTTTGAAAATGTGGAAATAGACATCGGCAGAGGTGCGTTTTCCGCCGGACAACTTTATGTTGCCCTCAGCCGCTGCACATCATTGGATGGCGTTTATCTCACCCGCCCCATACATGCCAAAGATATATTCACCGACTTTCGCATCCAAGCGTTTATCAACCGCTACAAACCGCTTAAGGAAGAAGCTCCGCTTCCCAAAGACAACAAGATTGCGATTATCCAAGCGGCCATAACCCGCCGCCAAAAGCTGGAGGCCGTTTATCAAAAAGCCGACGGCAGCCAAAGCCGCCGCCTGTTTATTCCATTACAAATCAAAGGCGAAAATCTGCTGGCTTTCTGCATAGAGCGCGGTGCACAACGCAGTTTTAATTTAGAGCGGCTGTTAGTCCTCCGCCCGAGCGAATAGATATAAAAATTACGCAGTTTTAAGTAAAATCTCAGCCCCGTTAATTTCGGCAACCCCGCCGACAGGCAAAGTCAAAAGCGGCGTCGAGTGTCCGAAATCCACATTAGCAACAACCGGCAAATGCGACAAAGGCTCAACGTTTTTCACGATATATGCAAGTTGCTCGCGTGAAACTTTGGATTCTTTCTGAAAACGCCCGATAAGGACACCTTTAACATTTTTGAAATCTTCCTGATAAGTTAAGGCAGTTAGATTGCGCATAAAAGAGAAAATAGAGGATTCGGAAGTATCTTCCACAAACAAAATTGTGTTAGGTTCAAATTTTGGGCGAAAAGTCGTACCGAGCAAAAGATTAAACGTACCCAAATTTCCGCCAAGCAACGTTCCTTTCGCTTGCCCATTGTTAAGCACCCAATAGCCCTCATTTGGAATAAAGTCGCGTTTTTCTTGGTCAATAAACCACAAGTCATCACTCCATTCTTTGGAAGGTTCGACCTCATTTTCACCTTTTTCCATAAGCATTTTAACCATATTTGTAATGGTATAATCGCAACCTTTGAGCATACCGAGCGAGCTGAAATGCGGCCCCGAAAAAGTAATTAAACCGGTCCTGGCATAAATCGCATCCAATAGAGCAGTAATATCCGAAAACCCGCACAAAATTTTGGGGTTGGCTTTAATCACTGCATAATCCAAATACGGCAAAATCTGATTAGAGTTAAACCCGCCAATCATTGTCATAATCGCCTTAACATTTGAATCTTTAAAGGCATTCATAATATCATCAACGCGTTTTTGAACAGAGGTTGTACCGAGTTCATCCCAGTTTTCATCAACGGCATTTTCGGCATAGCTGACTTTAAGTCCCAGCTCATTAAGACGTTTTTCCGCCAATGCGCGAACATCTTGACCGATAATCTTCACCCCGCGGGAAGGAGCAATAATCCGAACTTCATCACCTTTTTTCAACAATGCGGGAACAATTTTTTCCATAGCCAAACCTCCTAAAAATACAAAACTCAAAGTATAATGAAACAAAAAAATCCCCTTGCCAACAAAAAAATGTTGCAAAAGATAAAAAAGCCCTTACAATAAAGAACAAAACAAGAACGTTTTAACAAGGAAATAAATAATGTCTTTTGGCTCCGTGAGCGAAAATTTCAGCCGTTCCAAACTAGACCTAAACCAACGACTGATTAACCATCCGGCCGGTACTTATTTCTTGCGGATGGAAGGAAATTCTATGGAAACATACGGCATTTTTGATAATGATATTTTGATTGTCGACCGCGCGCTAGAGGCCGCAAACCACAAAATCATCATCGGAGAATTAAATACAGAATTGATAATCCGAGAGTTTATTGTTCAAGACAATTTAACCTACCTCAAATCATCAACAGAGCAAATTCAAATTACCGACAAAGACAGCTTCAGCCTTTGGGGCGTCGTAACATACACGATTCGGAGTTTTATCAACCGATGAAAGGCACCTACCTCCTCTTTGACTGTGATAATTTTTTTGTTTCCTGCGAACGAGCATTTCAGCCCAAACTCAAAAACATACCGGTTGTCGTCTTATCCAACAATGACGGTTGTGTTGTTTCACGCTCTAATGAAGCCAAAAAGGCCGGTATAAAAATGTGCGCCCCTTATTTCAAAATCGCCGATACTCTTAAAGCAATGGGCGGCAAGGCTCTGTCATCAAATTATGAGTTATACGCCGATATGTCCAATCGCGTGATGAGCTTATTAAGAACATATTTCAACACACTTGAAGTTTATTCCATAGACGAGGCTTTCACCCACACGGAAGATATATCTGACTTAACCGCAAAAGGCCTTAAGATTCGCAACGACATTTTGCGCCAAACCGGTATATCGGTATCGGTCGGCATAGCCCCGAGCAAAACCTTGTGCAAAGTCGCCGGAGAACAAGCCAAAAGCTTTGCCACAGACAAAGTCTTGCACTTGCAAACGGAAGAAGAAATCAAACAAGTTCTGTCCAAACTGGACGCGACGGATATTTGGGGTATTGGCAAAAATTTAAATGCCAAGCTCAACTTTCTGGGGATTTTCACCGCACTTGAACTTTATAATATGCCGCTGAGCTTGGCGCGCAAAAAATTCGGCATAAATCTGGAACGCACCATTCTGGAATTAAGGGGATATTCCTGTCTGGAAGAAGACAAACACGAGGCGCAAAAAACTATCATCTGCTCTCGCTCATTCGAACACGAAATTTATAGCTTTGATGAGCTGAAAACCATTTTGGCAGATTTTGTAAATATGGCTTGCAAAAGATTGCGGGAACAAAAGAGCTTGGCTTGCGGTTTAATCGTCGGCATAGAAAGCAACCGCTTCAAAGAAAATTTTTACCAAAATTCTCATCTGGTAAGTCTTAATGAAAGCTCCGCCAACACCGCTCGTTTTATTGAGGCAATGAATGAGGGGTTAAAGCGAATATATAGAGAAAAAATCGGTTACAAACGCGCCGGCATAACCTTAATTGACATCACGGGCGAGGCGCATTGCCAACATGACCTGTTTTGCCCCCAAACCAATAACCTAAAAGATACTAAACTTATGGCCGCCTTTGACGCCATTAACCAAAAACTCGGAGCAAAAAGCATTTACTTTGGCGCGCAAAGCCAAGGAGTCAATCACTTCATCAAACGAGGGCTGAAATCACCCTCCTACACCTCTTCATGGGCAGAACTCTTGAAAGTGTCTTAATACACTTTAATTTTCCAAAAAAACATTTATATCAAACGAATAACATAAAAGGAAGATACACCCATGGAACAAAAATTCAAAGAAGTTTTCTTAAGTCACCTCAATTTATGTATATTCATTTCATTGTTCGTACTATCTTTTCATCACGAAACAGTGGTTTCAACCTTAAGCCAATA
>CALXPT010000018.1 GCA_944390355.1 uncultured Alphaproteobacteria bacterium
TAAATCATTAATGAAATGTATATAGTAAACGAGTTAAACCTCAAAAGTTGAAAATAAGGTTAAAGCCTATCCCATATTTCCATAAACACCACGTGGATAGTTGGATTTGGTAAAAATCTAAAAAATAAAATACCCTGCAACAAAAATCCTGAAACACCGTGGTGAGAGTATTAAATAACTTATGTTCCATTAATGACAAAAAGTTGCATCTGCGATATTTATTCCCTATATAAGATAAAAATAATATTTGTAAGGAGAGAGTTGATGCCTCAAAACCATGGACTTTGGGAAGAATATATTTTAAATACCGGTAACAAGATTGCCTTTTTCCGCAAGTTTAAGAAGATAGCCTTAAAAACTCTCGCGGCAAAGACTAAAATTCCTCTTAAAACCTTGGAGATGATGGAGAATTCATCTTTGGAGCTGATTCAGCTGAGGTTCTTTGTAAAATAAATCGCTCTCAAGAAGCACAAAAAGAGCAAAGTCGCGAGATAAAAAATACGCTCCGTTTCGTGAATATTTCAAAAAAATCCAAAGACAAAGATTTAATAAGTATATGAAATTAGGTAAAAAATTAACGGCTAACGGCTTTGTTTTATGGTTCTTAAAAACTAAAGCGGCGAAAATTTCAATTCCGTATCGTCAAAGCAACTGGGAAAGCAAGTTAAATCAACTAGCTCAGGCCAATAATCGGGAGTTTAAAAAAGCTTTTGAATGATAAAGTTGATATGTTGTGGTCTATAGCGGATTGATTCTACGTAATAAATTATGATATCTTATTTCCGTAATGAAAATTACATTGGTTTAATTTTTAATTGTATGGAGATTTGTTTATGAATTTATATGGTAATTTTAAATCGCCGCTTGGTTATCAGACTGGTGAAAGTCAGATTGATACATACGGTGTTGACCACAGCGGCTTTTCTACGCGAGATGAATTGGAATACCAATTTGCAAGACAAAACAAGGAAAACCAACTCATCCAGAACTACAACAATCAAGGGATAACAAAAAATTATCCGCAATATGGCACTAACTTTTGGGGCAATTCTGATAATAACTACGGTTTCGGTAGCTCAAACATTCACGACAATATTGAGAACAGGAATAATAATCCGTTTGAAAATACGGTGAATACCTTTGGGCGGAACCAAACCGAACAGAGTTATGGGTTAGGAAGTGAAAATCAAACCTTTGGGCAAGAAAACAATAACTCAACCCAATGGGGACTGAACAACAATCCTTTAGCGCAAAACAATAATAATACGCTTTCGGGGAATTTGTTCGGAAACAACAATCTGTTTAATCAAAATCAAAGTGTTTGGAATAAAAACCAATATCAAACGCAAACACCTTCAAGATATAATTTGAAGGATTTGACAGACAGGTTGCAACAATATCAGAATAATGCTTTGGGGAATAGTAACAGCAGTTTAAATTCAGGCTTAAACAACAGTTCGATTTTTAGTCCGAACAATATGCAAAGTTTGAATTTGAATGCAAGTTCGGCTCTCTATCCTCAACAAAATTCGTTCAGCACTTATTCTCAACCATATCAATTAGCTCAAAATTCTTTACCGAATTCGAGGATTGATGTGGAAAAATTACGGCAACAAACAATTCAAAATGTTTCAAAAGGAATTACGTCCGATGAAGGAATTGTGCCACATGTTTATCTTGATACTATGTGTAAAAAAACAGTAGGAAAAGGAAAGAATGTAAATAAATGGGATATTTTTAGACAAGGAAACTATATCACATCCGATGGAACACCGGCAAATGAGACGGAAAAACTTGATTGTTTTAATAAATTTGAACAAAAAACACATGAATTATGTGATGGGAAACCGGTTGTAGATGGTAAAATAATTAATTACAAACATTCGTTTTTTTAAGATGTTTGTGATTTGAAAATAAGTCCACAGGAAATAGAACGTCTAAAAAATGACCATATAGAAGATGATTTGAAACGTTTGGAGCGGCATGTGGATAATCTTTATAGTTATCCACCTGAAATAGTCAATGAAATTGAAAATCGTCTTTATAATGTTGGCTGGGGAAATTTTAAAAAATTAGATGTTCTTCCAATATTAAATGACCCTAAACTGACATTGGAGGAAAAGAAAAAATTACTTAAAACGAAGTTGTATCAAGGTAAAATATCCCCCAAACGCTTGCAAGATTCACAAAAACGTCTGCAAGGGAATTAAAGAAATAATCCAGAGAGGAAGAGCTAATTACTCTTCCTCATCCACCATAAAAAAGGCCATGTATCCATCTTCGGTCAATGTTTTACAATTTAAGCCTTTTTCGGCAACTTTCCATGTCAAACCATAACAATACTCTTTTTCGGGATTGCATTTCCAAATTTTATATTGATAACAATCAGTAACATAACTTTTTTGCAAAATATTAAAATAAGTACATTGCAATATTATATAATCCATATTGTTTTGTAACATTTTACATGTAGATATATCAGTTTTACCATCATTGCTAATAACTTGCAAATTAGGTGTTAATTTTGTTTCCCATGCAATTTTAGAAATAGGTAATAAGGTTTTATAAAACAATGGATTTACAAATTTTTCCGCAGTTGTTTTATCGGCTTTTCCAGAAGATGTTTTATAAATAACGTCTTCGTAGTAATTATCATGAGGCTCCATATTTTGAGTAATCAACCACTCATCTTTTTTAGCACCGGGCTTTATTATATAGGTAAATGTTGTCATTATATTTTTATCATAATCTTTATAATAAACTGGACATTTCAGCACAATTTTATCTTTTTGATTGGTGTCTAGTTGGCAATTATAATCGCGTGAAATAAGTTCATTTTCTTTAATGTGGATATGTGTCGGTGTTATTTGTGCTTCAAATTCAGGATATTCAATAGATATCATTTTTTCATAGAACAGTGGATTTACAAATTTTTCTTCTTTATTTTGATTAAACAAAACACAAGATGCCGTCATTAAAGCAATTAAACCACATATCAAGGCAACCTTTTTCATTCTCAAACTCCTAAGGATAAGTTATAGTAATCATAATCTCAAAAGTTGAAAATAAGGTTAAAGCCTATCCCATATCTCCATAAACACCCCGTGGATAGAAGAATTTTGTAAAAATCTAAAAAAATACCCTGCAACCAATAAGTTACAAGGTATTTCATGCTGCAGATTAAGCCCTAAAATTTATATTTTAAGTTAATCAAGCCGGTGTGGTCTTGGTAATCCTCACGGAATTTACCTTCATAACCCAAGGCAAATTCAACATTATCGTTGACTTCTGCGGTTACGCCGGCACCAAACTCCATACCGAAACGGTCTAATGCATCACCTTCAACCGCATAAGCCGAACCGTTAGCCAAAGTTACAACTGAATTAACGTCATCGTTCATCAAGTCATAAGTGGCTGCAATTCTGGCTTCCGGTTTGATGTTCATACCGTTTTCAAGTGTCCAAGTTTTGCTGACTTTAGCCCCGATAACACCGGTTAAGATATCGGAATCACTGCTTGATACCTTTTGGTCGGCTGAATCTGTATAGCCGTCTTGACTGATATGAACATAACGCAAACCAATCTCAGGGGTTAATCCAAAGCCTTTAACTTGCATATCATAACCTGTCATGGCTTGCAAACCAAAGGTTTCTGCATCATAGTCAGCCTTTACCCCAACACCGGATACGTTCTTGTCTTCGGAATAATCAGACCAACCATAAGATGCGATACCGTTCACATACCAGTTGCTGGGTTTATATTCGCCGTAAACAAAGGCTGTATGCGTGTCAACATCGGTGCTTCTCATAAAGCCGTCAATGTCGGTATTGGTATAAGCATAACCCAAACCGATTTTGGTGTCTTCGGTAACATATTTTTCAGCACCCATTGCAACACCTGAACTATCAGCATCAAAACCATAAGCTTTTGAAGTGTCATCCAATTTTGAGTGATTGAACAAACCTTGAACCCACATGGCTGCACGTTCAAAAATATTATCACCAGAGGCCATACCTTCCCCACCGGTTGAAACGGAACCACCAGTCAAACGTGTGCTAACAGCACCAAACACTTGGTTAGCCGTTTCGGTTTGTGTCTTTTGAACCATCGGTGCTACTTCCGGCGCAACCGCGGTTAACGCATCAACATAAGCTTTCTTGTCATTTTGAGACAAATTATTCAAAACATTGGCCGCGGTTTTAGCTTGTGTGTTTGCTCCGGCTGATGTTTTCATACTATCCCAAGCTTCGGCTGTAGAAGCATTACTTGATGTACCTCCTGCATCATTAACCACATCAGAAGCTGAGTTTTCATATTTAATATTATAAGTTCCACCATCTATTGAGGTGATTTTATAACGATTGTTAGAAATCTCATTAGTGAAGTTGTTATCAAACTTTCCGGTTGTTTCAAACAGGGTGATAAATACCATGTCATGGGGATGTATCAAAATTCTAAACTCGGGCAGGTGTGTCGGGAGCTTAACATTCCATCTTTAATTTTCCGTGACGGTATTCATAGCGTGATTTTGAAGTCGCTTAACAAGGGGTATATTGAACTCTACCGTGAATGTTTGGCGTGTGCTTGTTTGTCAACGATACTTATCCAACTTTATCCTGACAAAAGCTCAAACTTATGGTATGGTTATGTTCAAGTTTAGAGACATCAACTCACCAATATCACATTTGGGAGCCAGTCCGACGGTTGGCAGAGATGTTCCGACATAAATCAGGTTTGCATTGCGACCATTGTTGTTTACTGTTTGTAATAATTCTTTTGTTGTCATATTTTTAAGTTTTTAGTGAAACATTTTGTTTGTTAGAATATATGATTATTCGCGTATTCATCTTAAAAATAGATTTCTCTAATCTTAAAATATGAAAACAACAAAATAATAAAACATAAAACTAATAAACAATTTTATTATATAAAATATTTTGCATTGTGTCAATATGAAATTCTAGGCTGGGGCGGGAATTTTGCCCTATCATTGCGGGCGAAATTGCAAAATCTTAATATTGTTTTTAGATTTTCTTATTATTATATGTTCATATGTCTAATATCCTATGGAGAGTACTATGCTGATTAATAAAGATAATTCCTTGCTGTTGATTATTGATGTCCAAGAAAATTTGACTCCCGTTCAAGAAAGTCCGCGCGGGGTGATTAATGGTTGCATGACGCTTCTTGAAGTTGCCGGTGAACTCGATATTCCCTATGTTATTGCCGAGCAGGATCACAAAGTTTTTGGCTCAACAATGATTGACTTGCGTAATGTTATGAAAAAAGATACTTGCTATTATGAAAAAGATACTTTTTCCTGTTTTAAAAATCAAAAAATACGCGAAGCGGTTAAGAAAATAAATAAAAAGCAAATTGTAATTGCCGGATTAGAAACACATCTGTGTGTTTTGCAGACGGCGATTGATTTTCATGATGCCGGATATGAAGTTTTTGTTGTGGCTGATAGTTGTTCTTCTCGTAGCAGTTTCCAAAATTCTATGGGTATACAACGCCTTATTCAACATGGAATTGATGTCGTATCCCGTGAAATGGTTCTGTTTGAGTGGATGGATAAATCCGGTAGCAAACTCTTTGACGAACTTTGGGAGCATAGATTGAGATAAATTTGTTGCACTTATTGGAGTGTATTTTTGAGTATATTTAGTAAAAGTTGTTGAAATCTTTTACTTTTAGTTGATTTTGTTCATAATTTATATATATTAAGTTTAAATTTATGTTGAACTTAATACAGGTTTGTTATGACTAAAATTTCAGTTATCGTTCCTTGCTTTAATGCTGAAAATTATATTCGGAGATGTTTGGATTCTGTTTTAAAACAAACTTTTGAGGATTTTGAGGTTATTGTTATCAATGACGGAAGTACGGATTGTAGTGCAGACATTCTGAATGAGTATACTCATGCGGATAATCGTATTAAGGTTTTTTCTCAGGTTAATAAAGGACTTTCGGAGGCGCGTAATTCAGGATTGAAAATGGCTACAGGAGAATATATTTGTTTTCTTGATGCCGATGATTTTTTTCATTCGCAATTGTTAGAGATTACCTTGAATTTGGCCCAGAAACATTCGGCGGATGTTGTTTGTTTTGATTTTTATGATGAAGCTAAGGATAAATTTCTTGTTCATAAGATTAATCCAGATAATATAAAGGTGAAATTTTCGGATAAGCCGACTCTCTTGGTTTCTTCCGGCAAAAGATTTCGGACGTATGTGAATGTTTGGTGCAGAATTTATAAAAGGGAATTGCTCGACGATGTGGATTTTATTCCAAATATTCGTTTCGAAGATTATCCCTATACCTTGGCGGTTTTTGCAAAACAGCCTAAAACCGTTGTTATCCCTACTAAGCTTTATTATTATGCTAATAATCTTCTTTCAATTACTCATATGAAGGTTGATCCTAAGCAAATTAGTGATTATCATGTCGGAATGAATTATGTTTTTGATATTTATAAAAGTCCGTCTCTTAAAAAAGAGCTAATCCATTTAAAACGAAAGTTTTTGCCTAATATTCTTAAACAACAATTAGGTCGTTGTTTAAAAGCTGATGATGAAACCAAGCCTTTGATGCTTCAGGAATTTGCCAAAGAGTTGATCGATTTAGACAATAGAGGTTTAATCTCTTGGCGGGGGCATAAATTCAGCCGTTATCTTGTGTATCGCAGCTTAATTAAAACTTATCAATAATCCTTATTATATTAATTAGTTCTAGCTTTCCTTTGCTTCTTATTTTCCATGTTTATATCTTGAGTGTTTGTTTTTTCTTATTGGGAGAATTGATATGTTAGGAAAAATTGCACTGATTTTAACAATCGTCGGCGGTATTAACTGGGGGTTGGTCGGCTTGGCCGATTTTAATTTGGTTAATCTTATCCTCGGCTTTGTACCTATCCTTGAACGTATTGTCTATTTGCTGGTAGGCGTGTCTGCTCTTTATACGGCTTACGATATGTTTAAAAAATAAGTTTTATTCTTTGAAAAATCCTCATATGTTATTGATATGAGGATTTTTTTGTGTTGAAAATTTTTATTTTCTATGACATCTTTTTTCTATTACATTGACAAAGTGGGTGTTTTGTGCTACCAGTGTTAAGTTCATTTTTTTAATTTAAGGAGAAAATTTATGTCGTTAAAATTGCACAATACTTATTCTCATAAAATTGAGGAGCTGAAACCTTCTAACTCAGACGGGGTTATCAGAATGTATTGTTGCGGTCCGACTGTTTATAATTATGCCCATATCGGAAATTTGCGTACTTATGTTTTTGAGGATGTTTTAAGACGCACAATTAAGCGTGCAGGTTTTCCCTTAACCCATGTTATGAATGTTACCGATGTCGGACATTTGACCAGCGATGCCGATGAGGGTGATGATAAAATGCTGCTTGCTGCAGAACGCGAAAAAAAAAGTGTTTTGGATATTGCTCGTAAGTATGAAGATATTTTCTTTCAACACGAAAAAGCCTTGAATATTGAACGTCCGGATATTGTTTGTCGTGCAACCGACCATGTTCAAGATATGATTAAGTTCGTTGAAAAGCTTGAAGAAAAAGGTTTTGCTTATTTTTCTAACGGGAATGTTTATTTTGATACGGCTAAATTTCCGGCTTACGGAAACCTCTCGGGGCAAAACCGCAAGGATTTGATGCATGGGGCGAGGGTGGAAACCGATGCTAACAAGCGTAATCCTTCGGACTTTGTGTTGTGGTTTACTTCTTCTAAATTCAAAGACCAAATCTTGCAATGGGATTCTAAGTGGGGCAGAGGTTATCCTGGGTGGCATATCGAATGCTCGGCCATGTCTATGAAATATTTGGGCGAACATCTTGATATTCACTGCGGCGGGGTTGACCATATTGCCGTTCATCATGAAAATGAAATTGCTCAGAGTGAGGCTTATCTTTCTCATAAATGGTGTCAGATGTGGCTGCACGGTGAGTTTTTGCAGATGAAAAACGATGTTAAAATGTCTAAATCCAAAGGAAACTTCATCACTTTAGATACGTTAATTGAAAAAGGTTATAATCCTTTGGCTTATCGTTATTTGATATTAACCTCTCATTATCGTTCTCCTCTTATCTTTTCTTATGAAAATTTGGATGCTGCGGCTCAGGCTTTGAACAATCTTAAGGCTAAATATGCTGAACTTTCGAATGATAAAGATGCAGTTTATTCTACTGATGATGAGGCAAAACTGCAAAATTATCTCCAAGAATTTGATGCTCATCTTTTTAATGATTTGCACACGCCTCAGGCTATGGCTTTGGTTTGGAAAGTCGTGAAAGACAAAGATTTTCCGGCTTCTCTTAAGCTTAAATTCTTAGATAATGTTGATATGATTTTTGCTCTGGATATGAATGTTCCTGCCGTTGAAAAAAATTGCGAACGGGCGCTTGATGATGAAATTCTTAAGCTGATTGAAGAGCGTAAAGTGGCTCGTTTGGCTAAAAACTGGGCAAAATCCGATGAAATTCGCGATTTGCTTTTAGCCAAAGGTGTGGTGGTTAAAGATATGCCGGGGAATGAAGTAGAAATTTCGTTTAAGTAATTTAGCCAGCTCATTTCTCAAGGAACTTATCTCCTTGGGATGCAAAATGTACTTCCGCTCAGATATAAATTCCGAGCGGTTTTTTTATTATTTTATTACTATTGAAAATGCTTGCTTGGTGATTATTTCTATCTATGTATTTATCTTTGTTTTAGCAGGAGAAAAAATATGAAAACTTTTTTTGCAATTATCGGAATTGTGGTCGTTGTCGCCGTTATTTGGTATGCTTATGATGCTTATGTGTCTCCCGAAGTTGTTACCGAAATCGTTGAAGAGCAAGTGGAGATGATGCCGGAATAATGTGGCTTTTCTTATCAATAATGTTAAGGCAAAGGTTTTTTAACTTTTGCCTTTTGTTGAAATATTTCTTCTTGATGTTTATCAAGCTCTGCCAACGTTATGTGATAAGTTTACGGCTTCAATTCCGGCTTGGGTTAGGGCTTTTTCCCACTTTTCTTCGTCTTTGGTGTTAAAGACTAATTCCGGTTTGGAATCGGTTAGTATCCAATCATTTCGGATGATTTCCCGTTCCAGTTGTTCCGGTTTCCAGCTTGAGTAGCCTAAGGCTATTATATTGTTTTTCGGTCCCGTGCCAAAGGCTATGTCATTAATGATATCTATCGAGGATGATATGGCTATGTCTGAGTTGATTATGACCGTGTCTTCTTTGATATAATCCGTTGAATGTATTACGAATCCACGGATGCGTTCCAAAGGGCCTCCCTGGTGAAGGTATATGTTCATGTTCGGATTAAAACCTTGAAGCGGCAGTTGGCCGGCTAAATCGGAGAAGGTGAATTCTTCTATCTTTTTATTGATGATGAAGCCCATGGCTCCCTCTTTGCTATGAGAACAGATATACACAACCGAGCGTGCAAAATGGTCATCTTCCATGTATGGTGATGATATTAAGCATTTTCCCGTTAGATTTCCATTTTCAATTTTGAACATTTTTATTCTCTGGCAAAAAAATACTTTTTACTTATCCAACTCTTGTAGTATAACATAAAATTATCGAATTTAAAATAGATTTTGTGTGAAAAATGATTTATTTGAAAAAAATTTTATATATTTCACTATGGTTATTCTGCTTGGGGGCGGGGGAAAATCTTTATGCCAAAGAGCCTAAACCTTCTAATCTTTCTCCGGGGAAGGTTATTCTTAATCTTGAGAATGAGGCGGATAACGCTGAAACATCTCAAAAAAATGATGATTTTTCTTTGCCTGACTATGCCTCTTATACCATTGAAGTCGGGAAGTATCTTGATGAGACTTATTCGGGAGATGATATTACAAAAGACTTTAGCTCCGATATTAAATATTTTTATCCCGATTGGTCGGCCGATGATGTTGCCGAACGTACGAATTGGTTTCGCGACGGTATTAAAATTTTTCGTTGGGGAAAAGGCTGGTATGATAAAATCAAAGCGTTGATGCTTGTTCCCGATAATCCCGCTCCGGTCTATGATGAAGATGATTATGAAAAACCTCAACGGCGTGATTATATCGAATCGGATGAGGTCGTGGTGGTTCCTGATTTTAAAAAAGTTGTTTCTTACAGCTATGTTCCCAAAGATTTTAAGGCTTATGAAGAAAAGTATCTCCGTGAACTCCGCCAAAAAAATAAAGCCGATAATGGCAATATTTATACACCTGAACAACGCTTATTAGCCATGTTTTCCAAGTTCGATTGGGGAAAGTGGTTTATGGGCGGCAGAGATTATTCGCCTTTACCAGGCTATGACGGTTATGGTGATTGGGATAAAATTAACGGAATTATTGCCCGACTTGAATTGGAGCGTTCGGCTCTGGATGATTTGCCTCAACTCAAGGGGGTTATTCATTTTTATGTTCCCTTTGATAAGGTCTTGTTACTTAATCTTCAAGATAAGCCTGAAGTTGCTTTAAGCGGAGATAATCTACAAAGTTATAAAGTCTTTTTACCGGTTTTTGAACGTATCAATTCTCAAGATAAACAATTTATCGGTCGGAACGGAGGCGTTGCTCTTCCTTTCGAAATTGTTGTTAAAGATAACCGCAAACCTTTTGTTCTTAAAGCTCAAATTAAAGCTCAAATTTGTGATGAAAAAGACTGTTTGTCTTATATCTTTACGCCTCAAATGAATGTTGAGGCAGGTGTCGGGTTTGCCTCCGGTGCTTATAATTACATCGCTCAGTCGCATTTGAACTTGCCTAAAGATGAAAGTGAAAATTTTAGAATTTTATCCTTATCTGCGGATGATGATAAACATGAACTGAGGTTACGTTTGCAAACCGATGTCAGTTTATCTTTATTGGATGTTTTGGTTGAAAATGACGAAGGAATCTTATTCTCTGAACCTAGATTTGGTGTTTATGATGATTATGTTGATGTCTTTTTGCAAGCTCAGAATTCTCAAAACTCTCTTGTCGGCAAAAAATTTTGGGTGAGTGTTAAATCGGCTCAAGGTGAATCTTTGCGTCGTTTGCTTGCGGCAGAAAAAATGTCTTGGTCGGAAATTGTTGAAACTCATTTGAGTTTTGCCTTGCTACTGGCGGCATTTTTCGGGGGGCTTATCCTGAACTTTATGCCTTGCGTTTTTCCGGTCTTGGCACTTAAGTTACTGTCCGTAACAAAATTCGGCGGCGTACAGCAAAAAAAAGTAAGATTAGGGTTTGCTTATAGTACGGTCGGGATTTTTGCCGCCTTTGCTCTTTTAGTCATCTGTTTATGCTTGTTGAAAAAAGCCGATGTGTCTTTAGGGTGGGGGATACAATTCCAAAGCGGGATTTTTTTGATGTCGATGCTTTTGGCTCTTTGTTTGTTTTTGGCATATATTTGGGGAATCTACCAATTTGAGACGCCTCGTTTCTTGCGGCAATATGCTTTCGGGAAAAACGAGAATTTTGCTGCGTTTGTTGCCGGTGTCGTGGTTGTTCTTATGTCTACGCCATGTAGTGCTCCTTATCTTGCAACAGCGGTCGGGTTTGCTTTGACCGGAACTTATCTTGATATTATTTCTATATTTTCCGCTATTGCGCTGGGGGTGGCTTTGCCTTATATTTTAGTGGCTTTATTTCCCGTATGCGTTCGGCTTTTACCTAAGCCGGGGAGGTGGATGCGCAAAGTTGAAAACTTTATGGTCTTAATGCTCTTCTTGACTATGATTTGGCTTCTTTCGATTTTATATGGGCAGGTTAGCTCTTGGTGTATGGTGCGCATAGTCTTTTATTTAATTCTGTTTATGGTTTTACTTCTATACCGTCATGGTTTTATTGTATCTTTATCTAAGGAAAGGATGGATAAAAACTTAAAGGCAAAAATAAAGTTGATTTGGCAAGTGATTTTTTCTTTGTCGTTTTTGGGGCTGTTCGTCGTTTCGCTTTGGGATGTTAAAACCGATTTTGATGCTAAAACGCAAGAAATTACTCAGGTGAAAAAAAGTTTTATTGATATGGATGATATCAAGCAAAAAATCAGTGAGGGAAAAACGGTTATTGTCAGTGTGGACGCCAAATGGTGTTTGACTTGCAGGTTTAATGATTTGACGGTCTTAAATATGCCTTTGCTGGTTCAGAAAATGGCGGCTAAAAATATTGAACTTATTCGTGTAGACTGGACTTCATATAATCCGGATATTATCCGCTTTATGGCTAAGTATGGGCGCAGCGGTGTACCGTTTTATGTATTGTTCAGCAGAAGAGTGCCGGAAGGTATGGTGTTGCCCGAAATATTAACCGAAAAAGATTTTCGCTCTTTCTTAGACAGCTATGTTAACTGAGTTAGATTTCTTTTTCTGTTAAGTTATCCGCAAATGAGAGGGACTGGTTGCGTGCAAGTTTATCGACCCGTTCATTCTCGGGGTGGCCGGCATGGCCTTTGACCCAAATCCAATGAATTTGGTGGCGTGTTTGCAGAGTGTCCAGTTCTTGCCAGAGGTCTATATTCTTAACGGCTGATTTTTTATTGGCTGTTTTCCAGCCGTTTGCTTTCCATTTCGGAAGCCACTGGTTGATACCGTCCATCACATATTTGCTGTCGGTATAGAGTGTTATATCACATGGTGCTTTCAAGGCTTTCAGTGCCTCAATGACGGCCGTTAGTTCCATGCGGTTATTCGTTGTCGGGTTTTCTCCGCCGCTTAATTCTTTTTCTGTATTCTTATGGCGCAGAATAACGCCCCATCCTCCAGGGCCGGGGTTGCCCGAGCAGGCTCCGTCCGTGAATATTTCTACGCGGTACATCTTAAAAATCACCTCTGAAAAATTCGTTGAAAAATTCATTTTGCCACTGTGCTTCATCGCCTTCTTTACGCAGAATTTTGGCGACATAGGCGCGGAGGGTGTTTTTATTAATGTAAATTCTGAAATCGCGCGGGGCAGCTTCGGCGGCACCTATTACGCCGTCAAAAAGAAAATCATCCGTGGTGTGTTGGGTGAGGGTGATTTCTATATTGGCCAGCTTGAATGTACTACGCGGCGGCAAACGGAGTTCCGGACGTGTAATTAGGTTTAGTTGATTGCTGCTTCCCGTAATGGAATCTACCTGTGAATAGTTTGAAAAGCGAACCTTGTTATGTTCGCTGCCGATGTGTTCGGTGGTGCAGGATAGATAAAGTTCGCGGGCAATCACGCCGCTTGCATTTTGCGCTTGTATTCCAAAGCTTATGCGAACATATTTTTCCGGATGTTTGGGGTCTTTGTTTTTTAGTGTTCCAAGTTGATTTTCATCGGTGTTTTCTAATATCTCAATCTTGCGTTCGTTAATCGTCATTTCTATATTGGGTTGCGGGCGGCGGCCAAACATGCCGGCTATGACCGAATATGGTGCCGGAACGTTGTTGGAACCTGAACGTATGTAAATGCTGTTGCCGACCGTTGACATAAGCGGGGCAACTTCTGATTTCGGGATATAGGTAGCTATATAACCGTCCCCGTTGTCATCAATGCTGATAATGTGGTTGCGGACTTTGTTGTGGCTCGGAATGGTGCAACCCGAAATGGCATTTTCAAGCCAGCTTAAAAAGCGGTGCACGTTTTTGACTTTTACTTTGGCTTTGGCGACATCTCCTATATCATAATCTCGGGCACATTCTACGCCCCAGATGATGACGCCGCCTTCCGAATTACCAAACCCCGAAATACATTTCGCCAGATTTTTGCGATCATCGCGCGGGAGAGAGGTTACGTTTTTGCCAATTCCGGGGGTTGCTTGTTTGAAGTCTAAAAAAAGCTCTTCGGTTTGGCGGTTTATGATATAATCATCTAAAGCATCTTCTCCAAAGTAGATGAGTTTTTGAAATATATCTTCCGCGCGAGACATCTTTTTATTTTCCTTATAATCTAAAATTTATATTTTCTTTTGCTATGATAACATCTTGGATATTAATTTTGTGATAACGGGATTTAAATTCATCAATTAATTCTTCTACCAAATATTCCGGTGCAGAGGCACCTGCCGATATGCCAAAGGTGTGGCATGTGTCGAGGGTATTCCAATCTATTTCCGTTACGTCGTCAATTAAGTAGGCCTGAGGGGCGTTGTTTTTAAGCGCAACATCCCGCAGTTGTTTCGAATTTGATGAATTTTTTGAACCCAATACAAATACGCAATCCGACAAGGGTGCGATTTTTTTTATGGCATTTTGCCGATTAGTGGTGGCATAGCAAATATCTTTGGTTTGCAAACCTTCGATTTCGGGAAAGCGTGTTTTTAGTACATTTATGATTTCTTGCGTGTCATCAACCGACAAGGTGGTTTGAGTTACAAATCCGACAGGAACATTAGCGGAAATTTGGATTTTTTCGGCTTCCTGAATGCTGTTTATGACGTGTATGCGTTTATAGTCGGGAATTTGTCCTAATGTACCGATAATTTCGGGATGCGATGATTTGCCTATCACGATAATTTCAAAATTTTGTGCGGCATATTTTTGAATCTGCCGATGGACTTTTTCAACTAACGGGCAGGTCGCATCTATTATGGTTAAATGTTTTTCTTTGGCTTGCTTTATAACATCCAAACCGACGCCGTGGGCTGACAAAATAACTACGGATGACTCCGGAATCTCTTCGATGCCTTCTACAAAAACAGCTCCTTTGTTTTTTAATTCTTCAATAACATGTTTGTTATGGACAATCTCGTGGCGGACATATATCGGGGGGCCGTATTTTTGCAAGGCATTTTCGACAATATTTA
This sequence comes from uncultured Alphaproteobacteria bacterium, assembly GCA_944390355.1. Taxonomy (GTDB): domain Bacteria; phylum Pseudomonadota; class Alphaproteobacteria; order RF32; family CAG-239; genus HGM16780. Next base: position 14,750 of record CALXPT010000018.1, read on the forward strand.
TTGCCCGTCTGACACCGGCGCAAAAACCTCTCGGTTCGGCCAACAATAATTTAATTTCTTTAGTCCTTGTCATGGATTATCGGCCTAACATATTGCAAATTTGGTCATAAGTCGGATGCGCTTTTATGTCGCCGACAAGTGCGTATGTCGGTGTGCTTGCAAAAATATTTCGGGCGGTGTTTTGAATGTCTTCCAGAGTTACGTTTTCTATTCGCGAAACCATTTCTTTTACCGGAATAACGCGGTCGAATATCAATAACTGCCGCGCCATGATTTCGGCTGAGGATGAAGAGCTTTCAAGTCCCATCAGCATGCTTGCTTTTAACTGTACTTTTGCTCTGCTTAGCTCTTTTTCCGATACTTTTTCATTGCAGATTTTTTTGATTTCGTCAGTGATGACCGGCATCAATTCTTTGAGTTCGTTGTTGGTGGTGCCTGCGTATATTCCAAACAGGCCGGAGCGGGTATGTGCATTATTGAAACTATATGTTGTATAGGCTAAGCCTCTTTTTTCGCGGATTTCCTGAAACAATCTTGAGGTGGAGCCTCCGCCTAAAATGGTTGAGAAAATCGTTGCCGGATAGTAGTTATCGCTGTTGTAGTCAAAACCTTTGAAACCTAGCAATATATGTGCTTGTTCAATGTCTCTGTTCTCGGCATAAAAGCCTCCGGTGTAATTTTGCTCTTCTATCTTGAAATTGGTCTTATTTTTAAAATCATTAAACCTTGCGTTGACCATATCAACGAATTTTTGGTGGTTTATGTTTCCTACCGCGCAGACAATCATGTTGTTTGTTCCATAATGGCTTTGGCGATAGTTTTTTAGCTCGGTTGCTTCGTAGTTTAATACTTTTTCTGCCGGTCCCAGAATGTTGCGTCCGATAGCTTGATTCTCAAAGGCTTTGGCTTGGAAGTAGTCAAAAATGATGTCATCGGGCGTATCTATTGTTTGTTTGATTTCTTGTACGACAACGTCTCTTTCTTTTTGTAATTCAGCTTCCGGAAAGTTGGCGTTTAAGACAATATCAGACAAAACATCAAGTGCAAGTTCGGCATCGTCTTTGAGCATTTTGGCATAAAAGGCTGTAAATTCCCGTGATGTATAGGCGTTGGTTTGGCCGCCCGCGTCTTCTATCTCGGCATCAATTTGAAATGATGTGCGTTTCGGCGTGCCTTTGAAAACCATGTGCTCTAAAAAGTGTGATATACCGTTTTCTTCCTCAACTTCATAGGCTGAACCGGTTTTTACCCAAATTCCCAGCGATACCGTTTGTGTGCCGGAGCGATTTGAGGTGGCTATGCGGAGGCCGTTGTCCAAGGTGGTTATGTTTGCTTGCATTTATTTTATCCCAATGTCTTTTGTTTTTTTATTTAAATTTTGATTATTCACGATTATATTCATTTTGAACGAGAACTCAAGGTTTTGTTTTGATAAAGGATGAAAAAAATGAATAATGCTCCTAAAATTGCGGTTCTTCTTTCCGGTTGCGGTGTTTATGACGGCTCGGAAATTCATGAGGCCGTTTCTTTGTTGTTGGCTCTTGATGAAAGAGGCTTTGAATATCAATGTTTTGCGCCTAATACATGGCAGGCTCGGACAATGGATCATTTTACCGGTGAGGCTACGGCTGTGGCCGGTGATGCCGATAATCGTAATGTGTTGGCGGAATCGGCTCGTATTGCTCGCGGGGATATCAAAGATTTGAAGGAATTTGATGCTCGTGAATTTGATGGTTTGATTTTGCCGGGGGGATTTGGCGCGGCTTTGAACTTGTCTGATTTTGCCGTTAAAGGGCCTGCTTGTGATGTTAATGTTGAGGTTGAACGCGCCTTAAAAGATGCTTATAAAGAAGGAATTATTATCGGAGCCATGTGTATCGCACCCGTGGTCCTTGCCCGTGTTTTGGGGGCTTCTCATATCAAACTTACTATCGGAAATGATAAAGATATGGCTTTGGGAATCCAAAAAATGGGGGCCATTCATCAAAATTGTGCCGCAGATGAAGTTTGTGTGGATGATGAACATCGAATTGTCAGCGTGCCGGCTTATATGCTTGCCAAATCAATTAAAGAAGTAGCACGCGGTGCGCAAAATTTGATAGATGCCGTTGTCGATTTGTTGGTATGATTTTAAGTATAAAAAAAGTTCCTTTTTTAAGGAACTTTTTTTGTTGTGATTGCATCTAAAAATTATTTAGATTTTTTGGCATTTTTAGATTTATTTGCAGTTGTTTTGGTTGAACTTTTTTTCAATGCAGCTGCTTTCAGGGTAGATGTTTTAATGCTTGTAGTTTTGCTGGTCGTATTCTTTTTGCTGCAGTTGCAAGAAGAGAGCTGTTCAATAGCAGCGTTCCAATCTTGGAGAGAGCTATTGGCCGGACAGCCGGCATTTTTCCAAATGTAGTAAGCAGCTTCTCTGATTGCATCTTCATTCAAATTGTAATTTTTCATTTCTAAAATCTCCAAAATTAGGTTTATATCAAAAACAAGATAAGTATATCGGTAATGTGTTAAAAAAATATTACTAATATTATATTTTTTTTATTTTTTTTGAATCTTTTTTTTATGTTTATTCAATAGGTTGTATTTATTTAATGCTTTGTTAAAAGTATATGTGTGATATTTTTTTATAAAATAATGAACTTTTATAAATCTTGTGTCGTTATAGCTTGTGTAAAATCTTTTACGGAGAGAGAATGTTAAAGAAAATTACAGTTATGACAACTTTATTAATGTTAATGACATCACCGTCTTTGGTCTATGCCGGAGAACACGGGCATAAGCCCCCTAAACCTCACGGGGCTCCTGCAGTTGTGTTTCATCATCCGCATTATGGTTTCCCGAAGCGCAATATAAAAGTTCATTATAATCGCGGCGATTTTGTGTTGGGCGGGGTTGTGGCCGGTGTTGTCGGAGGGGTCGTCAGTTCGGTTCTTAATTCCGGTCAATCTGCCCAGATCTATTCACAGCCGGTTAATTATGTTGTTCCCGAAAAAACTATTAACAATACCATTGTTTATTCCGTGCCGACGCAGCAAAATTGTACAACTTATGTTTCGGCTGTCGGCGGAACTACTCAGCACTGTATCGTTTCTTATTAAAAAATTTTTGAACATTTTGTTTTAGATTTTCGTTATAAGAAACGTAAGGAGAAATTTATGAATGATATTTCTGATTTAATTAAAGAGGCTAAGCCGATGTATTTTTCGCGCAAACGCCGCCGTAAAGCAATTAAAGCCGGTTTGGCTACCATTGTTTGTTTACTGGCTTTTACTTGGTTTAATCCGTATTCTTACAATTCTTATAATGAGTATGATTATTGGACAAGCGAAATTGCTTATATTGAAAATGGCTCCGTGGTTTCCGATATGGGGCTGCCGGTCGATGAATATGGGTTGCTGATGGTTGTTTAAGTTCATGAAAGATGTTATTCAACAAAATAAAAGCCGTATTCGCGCTATTATTAAAAAAATTACCGGTTCTTATAATGAAGATTTGGAACAGGATGTTTATATTAAAACTTGGCGCAATATGGATAAATATAAACCTGATGAGGGGAAATTTTCCAGTTGGGTTTCGGCTTTAACCGTTAATGTGTGCAAGGATTATTTTAAGTCCAAATTTTATCATCAAAATGCTGATAGTGCAGAAGATGAAATCTTTGAAAATTTGGCTGAAGCTAAACCCTTGCCCGAGGAGGTGCTCACTCAAAAAGAAAGGCAAAAAATTATTTTGAAGGCAATTGATTCTTTGCCTAAAAAAATGAGGCAGGTGGTTGAATTTTATGAATTTGAGGAACTCTCTTATGAGTGTATTGCTCAAAAGCTTAAAGAACCTGTCGGGACTGTTAAATCACGATTGTTTAATGCCAGAAAAATTTTGGCGGAAAAACTTAAATTTTTACAAGGAGATTAATTATGAAAAAAACTTTGTTAACTTTACTTTGTGCTACTTCCATGTTAAGCGGAATTGCCGTCGTACAGGCAAAAGATAAAGCCGATATGCTGCCTCCGCCGCCTCCTCAAGATGAAATGAACCTTACTTATGAAGGCAAAGCCCCCGAACATAAAAAGTTTGATAAAAAAGACTTTGAAAAAATGCAGGAGAAAATGAATGAAAAATTGGCTCAGGATTTGGGCTTAACCGAAGAGCAACAAAAACAGGCCGAAAAAATCCGCGAACAAGGCAAGAAAAAAATGAAGCCTTTGATGAAGGAAATGCGCGAACTCAGAAAAGAAATGGATGAGGTACGCAAGGAAAATATGGAAGAGTTTGAAGAAATCTTAACACCTGAACAAAAGGCTCAATTCGATAAGCTCAAAAAAGAACGGGGCGAAAAGTTTAAAAAACATCAAGAAAAGAAAAAGCATGATAAAATGAAGAAGAGAAAACACGACAAGGATGATGATTAAACATCTCTGATTGAAAAATACCGAGTTCTTTGTGAACTCGGTTTTTTTTGCGGATTTTTCGAGTGATTGATGTGTTGACTTTATTAAGACAATGTCTTATTTTGAACAAAATTGAGTAATTGTTTTGAAATTAAAAAATATGATTAAAGAACTTTTAGCCCCCGCCGGAGATATTGAAGCCGGTTATGCCGCCCTTTATTATGGTGCAGATGCCGTTTATTTGGGGTTGCAAAAATTTTCGGCTCGTGCCACCGCAACCAATTTTAGTCCCGACAATTTGAATGAGTTTGTCGGTTATGCCCATTCTTTAAATCCTAAACGTAAGGTGTTTGTTGCGATTAATACCGTGGTGCAAGAAAGCGAACTTGATGATTTGCTTGAGACTTTGGCTATTTGTTCTCGTTGCTGTGTCGATGGTGTGATTGTTCAAGATTTGGGTGTGGCAAAAATCGTGCGGGATTTTTATCCCGAGCTTGAACTGCATGCAAGTACTCAGATGGCCGTTCATAATAAAGACGGGGCTTTGGCTTTGCAAAAATTTGGTTTTAAACGGGTAGTCGCGGCGCGCGAACTTTCTCAAAATGAAATTGCCGAAATTGCTGCCATTCCAAATTTGGAGGTCGAAGCTTTTGTTCACGGGGCGTTATGCTATTCTTACAGCGGGTTGTGTTTGTTTTCTTCCATGGAAACAGGTCGCAGCGCTAACCGCGGCAAATGTTTGTATCCTTGTCGGGCTCTTTTTAAGGGTGAGGAGGGCGAAAAACATTATTTCTCCATGAAAGACATGGCTTTGGCTCGTGATGTGCTTAAAATGCCGGCTTATTCTTTGAAAATTGAAGGGCGTAAAAAAACGGCTCTTTATGTTGCGGCCGTAACCGATTTTTATCGGCGGTTGCTCGACGGTAAAGGTGAAGATTATAATCGAGCCGAGAATATTAAGCAGATTTTTTCTCGTCCGTGGTGTCAATTCCATTTCAACGGACGTGATAAAAATGTTGTCGACCGTGATTATATCGGGCACAGAGGTTTGAATATCGGGCAAATCAAAAAGTGTTCTCCTAAGAGTTTTACTTTTATCTCAAATCATTATGTGGCTCGCCATGACGGTATACAGATTGATGTTTCCGGTGAAGAAAAGCCTTTCGGATTTTCGCTTCAAAAAATGAAGGTTAAGGGAAAATTTGTGTTCGAGGCACAAAAGGGCGATGAGGTCGAAATTTTTTTGCCGACTCAAAGTCCGGTTCTGAATGTGGGGGATAATGTTTATTTGGCGTCGGCTACGATGGTTAAAGGGGCATATCCTTACATGAAACCCAAACCAAATGAGTATTTGCAACGGCAGTCGGTTGATGTGGATGTTGTTGTTTCTTCAAACAAAATCTCGGCGGTTTCCAAAGGAGTTTGTGTTGAAACTCAAGGTGTTTTTGAGAAAGCCAAAGATGCTGCCAAAATTACGCAAGCTATTGAAGCGGCTTTTGCCAAAGTTGGTGATACGCCGTTTGGACTCGGGCATATTCATATTCATAATCCCGAAGAATTGTTTGTTCCGGTTTCATACTTAAATGATTTAAGGCGGCGGCTTTATGCTTTGCTTCCGGTCGAATCCGGCAAAAAAGTTGATTTGCCGAAATTTGATGTTCGCAAAATGTCTGTGCCTCAATGGGTGGTGAAAAGTGATGATGCACAGCTGCTTTGTTCGGGCAAATTTGATGATGCCGATGAGATTATCTATCTCTTATATGAAGGTTCTCAGCCCGATGATGTGGTATCTTTGCCTAGAAACAAAATTCGTCTTGCTTTGCCGGCGGTTTGTCGTCAGGAAAATTTGTGGCACAAAAAAATAGAATCGTTTCTTAATGCCGGTTTCAAAAAGTGGGAAATTGCCAATTATTGGGGAATCCATGCGCTTCCGTCCCAAGGAATTGATTTGAGCTTCGGGCGGGAAATCTATATGCTCAATTCTTACGGTATTGCCGCGGCCAAGGAAATGGGGGCGAAGAGAGTTTGTTTGTCTGTTGAAGATACGTTTCCTAATGTTCAAAACCTTATTGAAAAGTCCTCCGTGCCGGTGGCTTTGATTTTGTATGAAGATGTGCCTTTGTTTACCAGCGCGGTTTGTATTCGCTCTAATCCGTGTTCGCAATGTCTGAAGGGTGAAAAGTGGATGTCTTTGCAGAGAGACGGGCGGTTATATAATGTCTTGTCTCGAAATTGCCAAACTTATGTATTTGACAATAAACCGTTTGTTTTTAATGACGCTTATTTGAATTTGAAGCCTGATTTTTATCAAGTTGATTTTATATATAAAAAATATGATTGCGATGAGGCTTTGCTGATTTGGAAAAATCTTCGTTGCGGGAAGTCCGTTCTTTCTGATATGCATGGCAATTTGCAACGCGGGCAAATTTAATTATCTTATATTTGTTTTTTTCGAAATAATATTTTTCTGTTTTTTCCTCGTTTTAAAAAACGCCTTGATTCACTTTTCAAGGCGTATTTTTCTTTATTTCTGCGCAGATTTTTTATCTTCAGAAGAAAGATTTTGCAAAATCGTATGGATTTTTTCTTCGTCATGCGGCAGAACCTTGGCTTTCTTCATCCCTTCATTGATTTTATCTTTTATCTCATCCATGTCAACTTCTTTGGAATCGTCCTTCATCTTGAGCGTATGTTTCCATTGAAATGTAGCTTCTTCTTTTCGGCCGGCTTGCCAATAAGCATCGCCTAAATGCGCGCAGATGAGCGCATTGGCCGGTTCAAGTTCCGAGGCTTTTTCCAGATAACTGACGGCGTCATCATAGCGACCAAGTTTGTATAAAGCCCAGCCCAGACTGTCGGCAATGTGTCCGTCCGAGGGAGCCTGATTATAGGCATCGACAATCAATTCCAATGCTTCTTCAATGTTGGTTCCCTGTTTTATCCAACTATATGCCAGATAGTTTTGGACGTAGTAATGATTATCACTTATCTTTAAGGCTTGTTTGAAGGTTTTTTCGGCTTGTTTCCAGTCGCCGCTTTGTTCGTATGAAATTCCTAATGCGTAGTAGATAACCCATGTGTTTGCATCTACTTTTTTCATTAAAGACAGAGCCTTTTTATAATACGGAATGGCTTCCGAATATTTTTCTCTTAAGCGCAGAACATCACCCAAATCCAAGTTAATTTGAAAATTGTCGGGGTTTTCCTCCAGCAGTGAACGTAGCAGAATTTCCGCGGCTTCGTAATCTTCAAGCGCAACATAATCGGTTGCTTTTTTGATTTGTATTGAATTGTAGGTTAGGGATGTTTGCGGAATTTCGTCATAGATTTTTATTGCGTCGGCATACATCTCGCGGCTTTCCAGTATGTCGGCCAACATCAATTTGGCTAAATCATTTTGCGGGTTTGCGTAGACCGAAAGACAAATGAATATGTGGGCTATGTCCGTGCCGGCGGTAACTTGACGCATGTTGGCGGCAATGTTGAACAATGCGTCTGACATACCGACATCTGCGCTGTCAATAATTGCGGCGGTTTGCTCCGGGGTGGCTTCTTTGTTTTGTTCTTCAAGCTGTTTGAGCATGTCAATCAGCAATCTTTCATCATTGAATTTTTGCGATAAAGCCAAGGCTTTGTCTTTTTGATTGGTGCGGATATAAAAATTGGTGATGATTTGGAGCGCACGGAAAGACATTTCGGTTGTTTCGTCATTAATTATGACTTCATAGTGCTTTTGTGCCGCTTGGTTGCGCCCGAAGTAGTCATTAATCATGCCGGCTTCGATGTTATAAAGTCCCTTAAAGGCCGGATCTTTGGCTAACGGTGAAAGAGCCTGCAAGGCTTTATCCGGTTTGCCCATGCCGGCATAAACCCATGATGATAACAAGGGGGTAATAAACTCTTTGTATATCGGGTTGCCTCCCATACGTTCCAGAGAGCTTAACGCTTCGGGATAAAAGCCTTTTTTCATGTTGTCTATTGCAATGATTATATGCGTGAAATTGTTGTTGTCTCCGTTCTTTTGAGCGGTAAGGGCGAATTTTGCCGCTTCTTCTATCCGGCCCTGAGAGGCCAGAATAACATAAACCCGACCCAAAAGTTCGGCATTGTTCGGGTCGTTTTGCAATGTTTTCATGTAATAATTTGCCGCAGAATTAAAGTCTTTCCTTAAATGGGCGACTCTACCGGCCAGATAGGCTCCGTAGTTCTTGCCTTCGGGAAGGGTGTTGTTTATGGTAATTATCGTATCCTTCTCGGCAATAATGCTCTTATTGGCGCAAGAATTGAAAATAAGCAGGCTGATTATTACGATAACGCTGCTGACATATTTGGTCATTTGTTGTTTATCCCATAATTTTAATGCAAATTATTTATGCTTGATTTTTTGTTGCTATAGTTTACTTACTTTTTTTTCATCATACAATATGATTTTTGAAGTTTTGTACATGTTCTATATATTTATGCTTGCAAAATCTTTGTTTTGAGTCTAGCTTGACATTATGAATGATGAAGGTTTGAGTTTAAGATATATTTTGGATTGGTATAATTGGGCCGGTGTTGATGAGACCGTCGGTGATGAGCCTTTGTCTTTAAATCCTAAAAAAACACAAGATGTCCTTAAGAGGGCTTTGCCCAAAGTTGAACTTTCTGCTCAGAAAGTTGTTGCTGATAATGTTGATGTTCGTAAGGCTACAACCGATTTGGCTCAGGCGACTCTGGATGCTAAGCATAATGCACGCGAATTGTGCAAAAAAGCGGCAAATTTGGAGGAATTGAAAAATCTGGTTGAGCATTTTGATGGTTGTGCTTTGAAACTTACTGCTAATAAAACTGTGTTCGGTGCCGGTAAAGCTCATGCCAAAATTATGTTTGTCGGTGAAGCTCCGGGGGCCGATGAAGATAGAATCGGAGAGCCGTTTGTCGGAAGAAGCGGGCATCTGCTTGATAAAATTATTCAATCCATTGCTTTGAGCAGGGATGATGTGTATATCACAAATGTTTTGCCGTGGCGTCCTCCGGGGAACAGAACTCCTACCGAGGCCGAAGTGGCTGTTTGTTTGCCGTTCTTAAAAAGGCATATCGAACTCGTTTCTCCCGATGTTATCGTCTTGCTCGGCGGAGCGGCCGCTAATGCTCTCTTTGATAATCAGGAATCTATTTCTAAATTAAGAGGAAAGTGGCTGGAGTATGTTTTGCCTGATGAACGTATTATTCCTGCAATCGCTACTTTCCATCCTGCCTATCTCCTCCGTAACTCCGCTCAAAAAGCTAAGGTGTGGAGCGATTTCTTGCGCTTGAAAAAGAAAATTTTTTAGAATTTATCCACCGATGTTTATTTATTTGTTTCTTTAATGGAATTTTAATTAAAATTAACTTATTATGTCTTCGAGTTATAACTTTATTCGTAGGATTTTGTCATGATTGGAAATAAAAATACTTTTCTTTCTGCTTTGGCCTTCGCTATGGCCGGTTGTATCTGTGCTCCTGCCTCTTGGGCTGCCGATGATGTCGTCTTATTTAAAATCCATGATGTAACACCCGTTGAAAATGCCGATGGTTTGACGGCGTCTTGCAAATATGGAATTACTTTCTACAATCGTTCCTCTTATACATTGAAAAATGCTCGCTTGTCTTTGAGTTGGCAAGATGAGGGGATATCTAAGGTTATCGAAGAAGAAAAGCAAGATACTAAAAATAACCGAAATAGCCGCAGTAAAAAGTCTGAAACTGAGGCTGTTACTCCGAATACGGTTGTTTCTGCCATTACTATTTCTAATCTTGGACCTAAACAACAAAAGAGTTTTCAACAAACCTTAAATTCTGACAGATGTTTTTTGTTGATGGGAAATGTGAATTTTACGGCAGGGGATTGCTCGGTTGCTTCTTCCGGAGAAAATTCTGAAAATCCTTACAGCGGCGATCAGTGCTCAAGTTTTTTCCAATTTGTTTCTCCTGAGAATCCTGAATATTATCGCGACTTCGGTCCTATCTCTTATACTCAGGAAAAAACTAATGCAGCTGAGGAACGCACCAAAGATCGCTCTGAAATAAATAAGCTTTATGAAGAGACTTTAAGCGAGTTCAATAAAGTTAAATCTACTCTGGCGGAAATAAAGGGTAATGTTAATCCAGATGATATTGCTCCTGCAAGTTTGTCTGATAACGGTGTCGTTGTTGGTGGTGCTGAAAATGCGGATTCAAATTTGTCTGCCAAATTAGATACGCTTTTGCCCGCTTTGAATAATCAGGGCAATCCTGTTGCTGGTCAGGCTTCGCAAGATTCTTCTTTAAAACAGCCCTCTAATAACGCAACTTCCGGGGCTGCTCCTTCTTCATTAGATACGCTTTTGCCCGCTTTGAATAATCAGGGCAATCCTGTTGCTGGTCAGGCTTCGCAAGATTCTTCTTTAAAACAGCCCTCTAATAACGCAACTTCCGGGGCTGCTCCTTCTTCGCCTAATGGTCCCGTAAATTTGCTCGGGGCTTTGCAGCAGAGCAACAATGCGTCTTCTGCCAATAGTGCGAATTCCGGTATGTCTTCCGGTGCAAAAGCTCCTTCTGCGAACGGTTCTGCCGATATTTCGGTTGATGTTAAAGGGATTATCGGTAATGGCGTCTTTAATGATGATGTCGTTATTGATGTTGAAAATCAAGGTTATGAGGGGAGAACTTTTGAGCGCCCTGCCAGTGGTGAAAAACCTGCCGCTGAGACGACTTCTAAAATGGAATATAATTCGCCAAATGCTATTTAATGCAGGTGGTGGCGGTGCAAAAGCTTTGGGTTAAATTTGTCGGAACTGCATTGTTGCTTGCGGCGGCTTTGATTGAAAAAGCCAACGCTCAGCAATTGGGCGGTTCCGTGTCTTATGTCGGTAATCAGCCCGCTTGGGAGGCTAAGGCTCAGTCGGTTGAGACCTCTCAGAAAAGTGCAGCTCCTCAGAACAAAGCATCTTCTTCTAATGTACGCGGGAGCTCGTGGAATCCGTGGAGCGAAACCAGGGATGGTTCTCCGCGCGGTAATGTTTCTATGCAGAAGCTTAATTCCGACGGTACGGCCGATAATTCTTACATCTTTATTTATTATGATAATTTTTCCGTTAATAAATCTATGATGGGGGATGTGCGCTGTAATGTTCGCTTCGTCGTGATGACTACTCTTGACCGCAAGCTTAACAGTTTGAGCGTCCGTCTTAAGTGGCCCGATATGGAAACGCCGCTTAATTTCCAAAATGTGCCGCCGAATGTCGATGCCTATCAAGTTTATACTTTAATCGGTGATGGTTGTTATTCCATGGATAAAATTCCTAATATTATTGTTAATCGTTGTCGGGTGGCCGGTTTGAGTTCTCAGAGTTGTGCGGATAAAATCAGGTGGCTTAGAAAGCGTTAGCCCTTTTGGCGTTGGCTTTGGGCGTTTGGGGGGCTTCTTTTTGAGGGGCTTTCTTTGCAGGTGCTGTTTTGTTGTCGTTTTTTTTCGGGGTGTGGCGTGTTTTTTCAGAGGTTTTGGGTTGTTGTCGGTGTAGCTTTGTCTGTGGTTGGTATGAATACGGCTGCTGCGTCTTCTTTGCCATCCGTTGATGAAGCCGTTTATCAAGAAATTATTGATAAAGATTTTATTTCTAAAGATGATATCAAAGTTTACAAACATGCTTTTGAGGCCTTGGAAAAGCAAAATTTCGGTGAGGTCGATGATATTTTGGATGATATCGACAATGATTTGCTTAAAGGGCATGTGCTGGCGGAAAAATATCTTTCAAAATCTTATAAATCAACTTATGAAGAGCTTAATGCTTGGCTCGAATCGTATTATGATTTGCCTCAGGCCGGACGAATCTTTCGTTTGGCTGAACGAAAAGCCAAAAATGTTGCGCCGTCTTCCGTGCCCGAGGTCGGGGCTTATGAACGTCCGCTCCTAAACTATGCGGCTTATGCCAAACTCTCTCAGGCGAATAAAAAATATCTGCAACTGCAATTAAAACGTTTTTTTACTTCACTTAATCGTGGAAAAACCCGAACTGCTCGTGCCGTTTTGGAAACTAAAAAATTTCGTATGATTATTCCCGATGGGTATTGGGATGAGTTGGCACAAAAGTTGGCCTTGGTTTATTTGCTCGACAATTATAACAAGTTAGCTTATGAATGGTCGTTGAAACCGGCAAGGCGCAGTCATTTGGTTATGGCTTATTGGGTGGCCGGTTTGGCGGCGTGGCGCATGAAAAATTATCGAAATGCCGAAAATTATTTTGCAAAACTTTCTCAAGTTAAGAACAATGATGAGTGGTTGGTCTCGGCCGGCGGATACTGGGCTTATCGTGCGGCAATGCGCTTAAACAAGCCTAAGCAAGCCGAAAAATATTTGAAGTTGGCCGCTAAGTATAAACGCACGTTTTATGGTATGTTAGCGGCTTATACGCTAGGAGAAAAGATTGATTGTACTTGGGATAAGGTTGCTTATTTGAATGATTTTTCTACCAATGCTTATGTACAAGATTTGGTGTCTTCGCCGGCGGTGGTGCGTGCGGTGGCGTTGTTTCATGCCAAGAGGCCGGATTTGGCTGAAGACGAGTTGATGCGAATTTATTCTCAACTGACGCTGGCGCAAAAAGAGTCTATCTTGTTTTTGGCAGAGGAGAATAATCGCCATGCGTTGGCTATTCGGATTTCGCAAGATTTGCGAAATTATGATAAAAACGTGTTTTATGACGGGTTGGCTTATCCGCTGCCGGAATTGGCTCCTGCTGACGGGTGGCAGGCTAACAAGGCTTTGCTTTATGCTTTGATGCGCCAAGAATCTTCGTTTGATCCCGAAGCGGTCAGTCCGTCGGGAGCGTGCGGTTTGATGCAATTATTGCCCAGCACGGCCGCTTATATTACCAAAGATAATTTGAAGTCAAGCAAGTCTAAGCTGTTTGAGACGGATTATAATCTGTATGCCGGACAGAAATATGTTAATTATCTGCTGAACAAAGATTATATTAACGGTGATTTGTTTTTGATGATGACTGCCTATAATGCAGGTCCGGGGAATTTGCAGAAATGGCGGAAAAAAATGAAATATAACAATGACCCGTTGCTGTTTATTGAGTTGATTCCGGCCAGACAGACCAGAATTTATGTTGAACGCGTGATGGCTAATTTTTGGCTGTATAGTCTCAGAATGGGAGAATTTCCCGATAGTTTGGAACAGCTCAAAAGCGGACAATGGCCGGTTGCGGTGCAGGGCAAAGATTATCGCTAGTTGTTATTGATTTGGTAATAAATTTATGTTATTATATAGACATAAAAAATATTATTGAGATATACTGAGGATGTTCCATTATTATGTGGTTTTTGTTTCTTATTGAAATGATACGATGTTGGTAGTTCGACGTTGTTGATTTTTGATTTGATTCTTTTTTCCTGTGGTATGTCTTGAGGCGGCGGTTGATGTGTCTTAAACGGACGTAGATACTGCTGCATGATCTAGATGTTAAACTTTAAAAAAATAAAGCCATGGATGTAATAGTACCAGGTTTTTTCGGTATACTGCTCATTATAGTGGTAGCCGAGTGGATTTGCTCCTTATGCGGGATTATTCGGTCTCGCATCGAGGATGCTATAGGAGAATACTGGTGGGCAATCGCTATTTTGGCGGTTGTTCTATTTGTTATTCTCTAGAGGGCGGTTTTTTCAAACCGTCCTTTTTTGGTTGGAAAAAAGCGTTTGTTTTTTGCGGAAAAATAGGCTAAACTCTTAGCCGAGTTTAATGATTGTTTGAGACTGACATGATTAGAGTAAATAATATTGCCGCGGAATTGGATGATGATTGTTATTCTTTGCGGCTTAAAGCGGCTGAGATTTTGGGTGTTCCGTTGATCTGTGTTTCTTCTTTGCAAATTGCAAAAAAAGCAGTTGATGCCCGCAACAAGTCTCATGTGCACTTTGTGTATTGTGTTGATGTGGAAATTGACGGCGATGAAGCTAAAATCTGCGTAAACTGCCCGCAAGCCGAGCCGGTGAAACAAGAGGTTTTGAATTTGCCTCAGGTAAGCGGAAAATCTGCTTTGCGTCCCGTGGTGGTCGGCAGCGGGCCGGCCGGTATGATGGCGGCTTTGGTTTTGGCCGAAGCCGGTCTTGAGCCGATTGTTCTTGAGCGCGGCAAAAAAGTTGATGTCAGGCTTAAAGATGTTGATGTGTTTTGGAAAACCGGACATCTCAATCCCGAATCCAATGTGCAATTTGGTGAAGGCGGTGCAGGGACTTTTTCGGACGGAAAGTTAATGACCGGCATTAAGAAAGACGCCTATACTCGCAAAGTTTTGGAAGAATTTGTTGAAGCCGGCGCACCGCAAGATATTCTCTATTTGGCAAAGCCTCATGTTGGAACGGATAATTTAGCACGTATGCTCCCCAATATTCGAAAAAAGATAATTTCTTTGGGTGGAGAATATCGTTTTTCGCACAAGCTTTGCGGACTAAAAATCAAAGACGGAGTTTTGCAAGGAATTGAAGTTCTGACTGCGGCAGGTGAGATTTATGATTTGGCTTGCAATCAGTTGCTTTTAGCAATCGGGCATTCAGCGCGGGACACGTTTGAAATGCTTCATCAAAGCGGTATTCATCTTGAAGCCAAGCCTTTTTCCGTCGGGGCGCGGATTGAACATTCGCAAGCCCTCATCAACAAATCGCAATATGGAAAATTTGCTTCTCATCCGGCTTTGGGTGCGGCGGACTATAAGCTTGCGGTGCATTATCCCGATGGGCGTTCGGCTTATACGTTTTGTATGTGCCCAGGGGGTGAGGTGGTGGCCGCCGCCTCAGAGGTCAACCGTGTGGTAACCAACGGAATGAGCCGTCATGCACGCAATGGGCAAAATGCCAATGCGGCTTTGCTGGTCGGGGTCGATGCCAAAGATTTTGGCTCGGAATCCCCGCTTTCCGGAATGTATTTTCAACGCAAGCTTGAAGAAGCGGCTTTTATCCATGGCGGTAAAAACTACCGTGCGCCGGCACAGCTCGTGGGTGATTTTTTGAAAAATGTTCCTTCTCGAAAGCTTGGAGCCGTTCAGCCTTCCTATACCCCTGGGGTTACGTTAACCAACTTAGCGGAAGTTTTGCCTCCCGCAATTGTTTCTACCATGCGCCGCGCTATTTCCGATATGGATAAAAAGCTCCGAGGTTTTGCGGTTTCCGATGCGCTTTTGACCGGTGTGGAAACACGCAGCTCTTCTCCCGTGCGTATTGTTCGCGGCGAAAACCTGCAATCCGTTTCCTGCCAAGGGCTTTTCCCTATCGGAGAGGGGGCTGGCTATGCCGGCGGTATTTCTTCTGCCGGTGCCGACGGGGTGCGCGCGGCCGCTTTTATTGTGAATAATTGATTATGTCTTGTATTTATTTATATAAGAACTTTATAATATAAACCAAGTTTGTTGTTTGGGGAGGTTGCAGATATGAAAATTTTAGTCGTCGGCGGTGCCGGTTATATCGGCTCTCATGTGGTGAAAGCTTTAATGCTTAAAGGTCATGACGTTACGGTTTATGATAATCTTTCTACCGGACAAGAAATTAACCTCTTTAAGCAAAACTGCTTTGTTAATGGAGATATTCTGGATTATCCGGCTTTGCTCTCGGCTATGCGCGGGCAGGATGCCGTCGTTCATTTGGCCGCCAAAAAAGCTGTCGGTGAGTCAATGGAAAACCCGATGCTTTATTCCGTTAACAATATTTCCGGTTCGCTCAACATTCTCAATGCCATGGTTGAATGCGGGACAAAGTATATTGTGTTTTCTTCTTCCGCCGCGGTTTACGGTATGCCCGATAAGTCTGTGATTGATGAAAATGTTCCGCTTAATCCTATCAACTATTATGGTTTCACCAAGCTTGAAATTGAAAAATTTATGGGGTGGTATGACCGTCTCAAAGGTATAAAATTTGTCGCCTTACGCTATTTTAACGCTGTCGGTTATGATGCGGACGGTGATATTCGCGGCAAAGAGCTTAACTCCCAAAACCTGTTGCCGATTATTATGGAAGTTGTTTCCGGCAAGCGCGATAAGCTCAAAATTTTCGGTAATGACTATTCAACGCCGGACGGAACGTGTATTCGTGATTATATTCATGTTTCCGATTTGGCGTCTGCCCACGTTCTTGCTTTGGAAAAACTCGCTCAGGGAATGGAATCCCAATCTTTGAATCTCGGTACGGAAAAGGGAACTTCCGTTTTGGAAATGGTTGCGGCTTGTTCTTCCGTGGTCGGGCATGAAATTCCGGTCGAATTTGCTCCACGGCGCGCCGGAGACCCCGCTGTTTTGGTTGCTTCTGCTAACAAAGCTCGAAAATTACTCGGCTGGTCTCCTAAGTATTCGGACATTAAAGACATTGTTCGAACCGTATATGCGATTAACTGAGAGGTTGTTCCATGAACTATAAAGAGCCGTTAGTTAAAGCTAAAATCTGCCGTATCTTTAATAATATGATTGTTGATGTGGTTTTGGATGACGGTTCTGTGTCTCATGCCTTTTGTCCCGAGGTCGATTTTAATCATCAGCTCTATTCGGTCGACAGAGTGGTTTATCTAACCAAAAGTGCCGATAAAAGGCGCAAAATCCCTTATATTTGCCAAATGTGCGATGTCGGCTCTTCTTTGGTATTTGTTAATTACAAGTACAAAAATAAATTGTTTCTGGAGGCTTTTCATAAAGGTATTTTGGATGCTGATTTCGGGCGTTTTGTTCGTGTTCGGGAAATTGAGGCCGATGATTTGCTTAAAATGGTTAATTTTGAGCTCCTTTCCGATAATGGTGAACGGGCCTTTGTTTATGTCGTTGATATTTTTAATAAAATCGGTGATGATGTGGTCTTTCCTTCTTCTATTAACTTTTTTGAACTCGAAATGTTTGAGGAGCTCAAGCGAATGCGTGCCAAAGGCGCCGATACTTATGTCTTTCTTATCGTTCCCAGAGAAGACTGTAAACAGGCTAAATTTGTTTGGAGCCAAGACCCTATCGCTGCCGCTAAAATTTATGACGAAGTGCATAGCGGGCTAAAATTTTGCTGTTATTCTTGCAATGTTAATCAAAAAAGTGTATCAATAGCTCAAAAGATGAATATTTGCTATTAGGAGGAAAAATTGTCAACCAAGAGAAGAGACGGAATTGTGCTTCATTCTACCGAAGAATTTGAAAAAATGCGCGTGGCCGGAAAAGTGGCGGCCGAATGTTTGGATTATATTACCCCGTTTGTTAAGCCTGGGGTTTCTACCGGTGAATTGGATGATTTGTGCCGTGAATTTATGATTGCCAAAGGTGCCGTGCCGGCTTGTTTGGGGTACCACGGTTATCCAAAATCCGTGTGCATTTCTATCAACCATGTGATTTGCCACGGTATTCCGGACTATAATCGCAAGCTTTTGGAAGGCGACAGCTTGAATATTGATGTTACGGCTATTGTCGATGGATGGTATGGCGACACAAGCCGTATGTATTTTGCCGGAAAACCAAAAATAAAAGCTAAACGCCTTTGTGAGGTGACCTATGAATGTATGATGCGCGGAATCGACGTGGTTAAGCCTGGGGCGCGCTTTGGCGACATTGGCGCGGTGATTGAAGAATGGGCGCACAAATACGGTTATTCCGTGGTTGATGTTTTTTGCGGGCACGGTTTGGGCAAAGTCTTTCATGATGCGCCTAATGTTATGCACTGCGGCAAAAAAGGCACGGGGCCGATTATGGAAGAGGGGATGTTCTTTACCATTGAGCCGATGATTAATGAAGGCAAAAAAGACGCTCTTATCCTTAAAGACGGTTGGACAGCCGTAACCCGCGATAAAAGCTTGTCTATGCAATTTGAACATTCTTTGGGGGTTACGAAAGACGGTTATGAAGTCTTTACCTATTCTCCCAAAGGCTTGGATAAACCTCCTTATAATATTGGTGATTAAATTTTTATGACTGATACCGCGACTAAAGAACCTGATTATCTCGGACACAGAGCCAGACTGAAACAGCGTTTTATGAATGATGAGGGCAAAAGCATGCCCGATTATGAACTCATTGAGCTTTTGCTGACTTATGTTATTCCGAGGCGTGATGTTAAGCCGATTGCCAAAAATTTAATTCGCAGATTTGGCTCTTTGTCGGCTGTTCTTATGGCCAAACCAAGCGATTTGCAAGAGATTGACGGCGTTAAAGAAAGTTCCGTCGTTCTCTTTAAGGCAATTAAAGAGGCGGCGCATCGTTTGGCTTGGTCAGAACTTTCGGATGGCAATAAACCCGTTATCAGTAATTGGGACGCCATGATTGATTATTGTCGCTCCGAAATGGCTTTGCTTGATGTGGAAGAATTTAGAGCAATCTTTCTGAATGTCAAATGGCAAGTCGTAGGTGAGGAGATTATGCAACGCGGCACTATCAATCAGGTTGCCATTCATCCCAGAGAAGTTGTGAAAATGGCAATGGAAAAGAAAGCTTCCGCCGTTATCTTGGTCCATAATCATCCGTCAGGCGATGTCAAACCTTCGCGGGCGGATATTGATATGACCAAGCAGATTAAAATCGCGCTGGAGAGTATCGGCATTACTTTAGTCGACCATATTATTATCGGCAAAAACAACTACAACAGCCTCAAATCTCTGCAGGTGATTTAAAGGTGAAGGGGATTGGGTACTCCCGCAAGCGGGTCCTCCTCGTTTCGTAAGGTTCGCGTTCTATCTAACGCTCACCAACTAGCA
>CALXPT010000019.1 GCA_944390355.1 uncultured Alphaproteobacteria bacterium
GTCCTCTCCACTCTCTATTTTACCCATCGCACACATCTTTCATTCATCTCGTCTTCCTCACCATCTTTCACCTTCTCTTCCCCTTTTACCTCTCTAGACAAAATTAGCCATATATAAAATAAAATTCATAAAAAAAATCACCTTCCAACAAAATAAAGCTTGAATTTTCTAAAATCTGTTGTATAAAAAACCTGTTTATTGACACCCCTGGAGGCCAATAAATCATTTTATATAACAATTTTTTAGGACATATAAAAATGGCTGATTATATTTTTAATGCTCAAAAGCGTGAAACAGCAGGTAAGGGGGCAGCGCGCGCATGTCGTCGTGAGGGCCGCATTCCTGCCGTAATTTATGGTGGAAAACAAGAACCTGTTATGGTTAGCTTAGACCCCGTTCAAGTTGAAAAGGCTTTGGATTTAACAAACCTTTATTCTATGAATATCGAAGTTGACGTCGAGGGCAAAAAATATTCTGTTAAATGTCAGGATGTTCAATTCCACCCTGTTTCTGACAAAGCTATCCACGTAGACTTTCTCAGAAAGTAATTTAACAAAATAAAAGTTTGTAGCGGCTGGGGTGCATCAGAAATATTCTGAAAAAACCATAGCCGCTTTTTTTTAACAAGAGAAGATAAAAATGTTTTTAATCGTAGGTTTGGGCAACCCCGGAACAGAATACGCCGCCACACGCCACAACATTGGCTTTATGACGGCAGATTATCTGCATGAAAAATACAACTTTTCGCCATTTAAAAGCAAGTTTGACGGCTTAATTGCTGAGGGAAAAATCAATAACGAAAAAGTTTTACTGCTCAAACCCCAAACTTTTATGAATTTGTCAGGAAATTCGGTTGTCAAAGCCGCAAATTTTTATAAAATTTTACCACAAAATGTAATTGTTATTCATGATGACATGGATTTACCAGTTGGCAAGCTCAAAGCCAAAATCGGGGGCGGAGCCGGCGGACACAATGGTCTAAAATCCATAGACGCCGCCATCACACCGAATTACAATCGCATACGCATCGGCGTCGGTCACCCGCAAGGTCACGGAGAAGAAGTTGTAAATTACGTTTTAGGGGGCTTTTCCAAAACCGACAAAGAAACCATAAATCATATCATAGAATTAGTGGCAGAAACCCTGCCGATTTTAATAGAAAAAGGCATGCCCTCTTATTCCAACCTCATCGGAATGAAACAAATTGCCTAACATACAAGATTAAAATTACTATTGTGTCACTCTTAAAATTTTACAATTATGCAAAAAAATCGTGTTAAACAAGCTTTAGCATTCCATTGGTTTGGCTTAGGTAGTAACTTTCGCATTAATCGTTTGTTGAACAAAACACTGGTAAAAAAGAACAATCAGCTTGAGTGCCTTCTTTCTGAAGAAGAGATAATGACACTGCTTGAATTAGTTCCTCTGGCAAATCCATTCTCAAGATCGCAAAGTTTTGCGGATAAGTGCTTTGAACGACTAATTCCTTATCTGCTGACGTGCGAATACGACCAACCATTCAAATATCTAAGCACCTATGGTTGGCTTGAAGAAACATTTTACAAAGTTCTAGAAAAGAACAAAATCACGCCAGACATAAAATTTCAACGCAAGATATGTGAAGTGGAATCATATTCTGACAATTCATATATCCTCAAATTTAGCAACCTATTCTGGGGCTATATCCATCGCTATTCTCTGGATGAACAGCTTTTAGCTGAATTGCAAAAAGAGCGCAAAAATGCAGAAGTATTGAAAACTTACACTTATGCCAAAGCAAATTAACACTCAAAAAAAGGCTTGCACAAACAATGCAAGCCTTTTTTATTACACAAAATAATCACACGGCAACCGTCGCCTTAATCGGCGGATAAGATTGATAGTTTTGCAGCTCAAAATCCTCAAACTTAAAATCATTAATATCCTTAATGTCAGGATTAATTTTCATCTGCGGCAGCTCGAGCGGTACACGGGAAAGCTGTTCTTTGACTTGCTCAAAATGGTTGTGATAAATATGCGTATCACCCAAAACATGCACAAAGTCTCCGAGTTTAAGCTCGCAAACTTGCGCAATCATCATCGTAAGCAAGGCATAAGACGCAATATTAAACGGCACTCCGAGAAACATATCACAACTTCTCTGATACAGCATACAAGAGAGCTTACCATTCGCCACATAAAACTGAAACATCATATGGCATGGTGGCAAGTGCATTGCGGCAAGCTGAGAAGGGTTCCAAGCAGAAACAATCATCCGTCGGTCATTAGGATTGCGTTTTAAAGTTGCAATCACCTCAGCCAGCTGGTCAATACCATCGCCGTTCCAGTTTCGCCATTGCGCACCGTAAATAGGACCAAGGTCGCCGTTTTCATCCGCCCATTCATTCCAAATTCTCACACCATGCTCTTGCAGATACTTAACATTTGTGTCGCCTTTAATAAACCACAAAAGCTCATAGATAATACTTTTGAGGTGCATTTTTTTGGTCGTAAGCAGAGGAAAACCTTCATTGAGGTCAAAGCGCATTTGTCGCCCAAAAACCGAACGTGTCCCGACACCGGTTCTATCCATTTTATCAACACCGTTATCCAAAATATCACGGAGCAAATCCAAATACTGTTTCATAAGCAAAATAATTTTAAATGAATAATAAAAATAACTACTCGGAAAATACCATTTTAAAAAAAAGAGTCAATAAAAATGCAGACACAAAAAATCCGGCAGCTTAAAGCCAACCGGATAAAAACATCAAAACTCTATGGCAGGAAGAGCAAAATAATTCACATTATATTTACTATAATACCCCCGCCCTCCATAAGAAAAATTTTGATAACAAGCAGTTTCAGAAGAATGCTCCGAAGATGTCCAATAAAATGGTTTATTAAGCAAATCAGCTCCTTTTATCAAAGCTAAACTCTTATTAATCTGAGCTTGATAACTAAAAATTAAGTTCATTTCATTCTGACTAGCCAAAAAAGCATCTCCCGATTTAACATTATCAAAAACATATTCCGCACAATACTGAGCGGCCTCAGCTTTTTTGTTTTTACCTTTTGCAGTCTGTAAAATCACTCTGGTATTTGAATAACCGCAAAGATCATACATTCCAACAACCAAACCATCACTAGACCAAGGCAACTTGCACTGATGAAGCAGAACAACCAACCCGTGCAAACTGGATTTACCAACATAGCCAACAACTCCGGAAACAGTTTTGTTTGGAATAAGTTCATCAGAAAAAGACTTGTCTTCAGCATAATAAAACATTCCGACTTTCTTTTTCTGATATCTTTCAGAACCACCATTAACTTTCATCGCAGAAAAAAAACTGACTTTTTCCTTTGCAATTGCAATTAATTTTTTACGATCAATAAGTTTTTCATCCAACAGACCATTAACAATATCTTCAGGATTCAAATTAAACTGTTTAGCAATATCAAACAATTTAATCAAAGCATCACGTTTTTCCATAATTATATGATTTAAAATTATACACTAAAATAATAAACACTTGCCCAAACCTTATTAAATTTATCCGTTTTTGTCAACACAAAAAAATCCGGCGGCTCTTCACCAACCGGATACAAAATGAAATAAATAATCAAAAAGCCACAACTGGGCGAACGTAATAGTGACTACAATACTTCAAATTGCAACAACAATAGACCCTACCACTATGAAAACTCTGGCTCAATGCAATATTGAAGTTAGAATTATCGGAAGAAGACCAATAATACCAGCCATCAAGCAAATCTGCCCCATCAATCAAAGCTAACTTCTCATTAACAAGCCTTTTATTTTTATAAAGATATTCCAGCTCATCAATACTCGGCAAAAAGGCTTCTCCGGCGTTGACACTATCATACGCATAATTGGCGCAATATTCCGCTGCCTCCGCCTTTTGCCCTAGCCTTTTTGCAGTTTTTAAAATGTAACGGGTATTTTTTTTGCCATTAAGCTTATTAGTCTTAAACACATATAACTCATCGCTAGACCACGGCAATTGCACTTGGTGCAACAAAACAACCAAACCATGCTCACCGGTTTTATCTACATGATAGACCACACCGGAAACAGTTTTGTTTGGAATAAGCTCTTCGGAAAAAGACTTGTCTTGAGCATAATAAAACATCCCGATTTTCTTTTTCTGAATTTTCTTTTCTAGCTCAGAACTCTCTCTCCTCGAGAACCACAAAAGCCTCAACTCATGACATAAAGCCCAAAAATCTCGAGAAATTTCCTTCCAAATTTCCTTTTTTGATTTCTTTTCCTGTTTTTCCATAATTATATGATTTAAAATTATACACTAAAATAATAAACACTTGCCCAAACCTTATTAAACATTCCCCTTTTTGTCAACATAAATTCTAAACCACAATTTTTTCCCCAAAGCTCCCCAAATTTTCTGCATCCCCCCCAATCAGGACACCGCAATAACCCCACTCAATTTCTTTCCACGTCCCTTTCCCCTCGCGCCTTATCTTTGGTCTCACCTTTTTCATTCCTCATCCCCTTCTACCCCTCACCCACCCTCACATCTTCTCCCTCTCTCCTTCTTCTACCCCTCATCCCTCTCCCTAATCTCTTTTCCTCTCCTTTTTCTACGTCATTAGACAAAATTAGTCGCATAAAACTTTACTACCATAACATAAAAAACCTTCAATAATATTTATAGCTCGCTTAATACAAAAAAAGTGCTTTGGAAACCAAAGCACTTAAAAGACTTTTTGCTATGACTAAAAAACGTAACGTCCGCCGATATAAAATTCATGAGCACGAACAGAGGCGTGATCAATATCCCCCATATGCAAGAAGCGATAACCGATATCTGCATTGATACGCGTTGTAACCTGAGCGGAAACACCACCGCCGACAGCCCAAGTAAAGTTACTTTCATCATATGACGTCTTAATAACATTCGAACCAAACTTACTTGTCGTACTAGCCTCCAAATTACTGATACCGATACCGGCCATTAAATAAGGCGTAAACATCGTATAGGGAGACAAATCAACATAAACATTCCACATATAAGAATCAGACTCAAAATCAGCCTTAGTACCCAAAGATTCTTTATGAGAAGATTTATCTCTCCAAGTATACTCTAACTCGGTACGGAAATATCCATAACGATAACCGAGAGCAATTGCAGCAATAAGGCTGTTATCATCCACTTCAAAACGTTTACCTAAAGTCTCATCATTATCACCGATATTATGGTTAATAATACCGCCGCGAACACCCATATACAAACCATCGCAACCGGCTTGAGCAGAATTAGCCATTCCCAAAGACAAAGCCGCGGCAGAAACAACAGTTAAAAACTTTTTCATAACACTAAAGTCTCCCTTATATTTTAGAATCCAAAATCAATTTTTTCAAAACTGTGAGACAATATACGACAAAATTTCAAAAAAATCAAGCCAAAATTTTCTAAAATTTCAATTTAACCTTAGCAAACAAATATTAAAATGTAATTAACGTCAAAAAAATTTGTTTTTTCAAGAAGAAAAAGAGTTAACCAAAGAACCGGCCAACATATACCAACCGTCAATCAACACAAAAAATATCACCTTAAAAGGCAGTGCCAACACGGTCGGAGGCAGCATCATCATACCCATAGACATTAAAACGGAAGCAATCACCATATCAATGATTAAAAACGGAATAAAGATTAAGAAGCCGATTTCAAAGGCACGACGCAATTCGCTGATCATAAAAGCAGGCACAACAACTTTGAGAGGCGTATCTTCAATTTTTTCGACAGTTTTTTCCTTAGCCAAATCACGAAAGAGCAACAAATCTTTCTCTCTGGTATTTTTAACCATAAATTCCTTCAGGGGCTGTACGGCTTTATCCAACCCTTCGGAAATTTCGATTTTTTCTTCATACATAGGCTTAACCCCTTGCTCCCAAGACTTTTCCAACACGGGAGACATAATAAAAAGGGTCATAAACAAAGCCAAAGAAATCAAAACCATATTAGGGGGAGTTGATTGAGTAGCCAGAGCACTGCGCGTGATTGAAAGGACAACGATAATTCTGGTAAAAGAAGTCATCATCACCAAGATGCTCGGAGCAAGAGACAACAGCGTAATAAGCAAAATAACATTAAAGATACGAGCCACGGCAGAACCGGTAGGTTCATCCTGCACGGCGAGCGTAACGCTTTGTGCCCAGGACGATTCGCCCCATAAGCAAAAAACAATACCCACGCACAGAGCCAACCAAATTTTTCTACCTTTTAACATCTGCAAGCCTCATTTTTTAACCTCGGAAACATCAAGGAGCAAACTCTGCCCGTTTCCGCTCAAAATAAAAAATTCTTTATTATCTTTTTGCAAAACAAACACCATATGACGCGCGTCGATTCTCTTAACCCAAACGACCTCCACCTTCTGCCCGACATTTAGTTTTTGGAAAGCCTTGCAACAAGGAATTTTCACTTGCAAGAACTTAATTCCCCACAAGCAAATAAATAAGAGTCCCAAAACAAAAACAAACGCGAGAACAGATTGCAAAATACCAAGAGCATCCATAATCAAACCGCCAATAACCTAAAAAAATCATACACAGCCGTTTTAGCATGTTGCGAAAAATTTTTCAATATGCTATAGCTCAGCCTATGAATAAAGTTGATAAAATAAACACAAACAGAACCACCGACAAAACCACGGATGGCCTTTTGTCGCTATCGGGCACATTGCTTCCGTTTGCCCAAAAGCTTTTGGGAAACAAAGGATTCGTTGAAGTAGACATTTTAACGCAATGGGAAAAAATTGTAGGGACGGAACTTGCCCGATACAGCTTTCCGCAAAAAATAGAATTCGGCCGCGAAAAAAACAACGGCATATTGCATCTCTGCGTACCCTCGGGGGCATTTGCCCTTGAATTGCAACACAAAAGCAAACTCATAATAGATAAAATCAACACCTATTTCGGCTATAATGCGGTATCAAAAATAAAAATCATTCAAAATCAAGGGCTGATTCCCGAACAACCTGCATCTTTCACCCCGCCCCCACCGACAATAAACCTCACCGCAGAGCAAGAAAAAGAAATAAAAGAGCTAACAAAAGACATTTCAAACCCCGATTTAAAGAATATTTTAATCAAATTAGGTAAAAATGTCTTCAATCAAAAAAAACAAAAAACACAAATAGAGAGAAAAAAATGAAACTGGAAAAACTGATTAACAAAATTAGTTCGATAGCCGCCGTATTGGTTATATATATCGTCGCTTTAAGCTTTTATCTGGGAGCGAAAGGATTTTACATAGATTCTAATCACAATATAGTTCTAAAAGCACCGGAGGCCATAGCTGCGGAATCCCCCAAGACAATTCCGCTCAATGCCAATTTACCGTGGGGACACTCCATCGGTTCAAGCTCAGCACCGATAACAATATACGAATACTCATCTTTCGGTTGCTCCCACTGTGCGGATTTCCACAGAGATACACTGCCGCAATTAATGAAAAACGAAATTAACACCGGCAAGGTAAGACTGGTTTTCACACCTTATCCTTTAGACAAAGCCTCGCTCAAAGCCGCGGTTTTAGCCGAATGCGTTTCAAAGACCCGCTATTTTGATTTCATAAACACGCTTTTTGAAAAACAATTTTCTTGGGGAATGTCCTTAAACACCGAAAAGTCACTAGCAAAATTGGCTGAACCGTTTGGCATAAGCGCAAGCCGCGCCGAAGCCTGTATGAAAGACTTGGATCAAGCCCAAGAAATATTAAACGACCGCCAAGAAGCCACAAGCGTGATAGGCATTGAAGGCACGCCAACCTTTGTGATTGCCACCAAAAAATCCCGAGAAGTGGTTTTTGGTTTTATGAATTATAATGAACTTAAAAGCAAAATTGAAAATTTGCTTGGACGATAAACGGAAAATTAATAAATCGCAACACTAATATAAGAGTAGCAGAAAAAGCAATGAAACAGAAACCTGAAGATATTGCCCAACTCGAAAAGAAGATAAATACTTTGCAAAAAGAAAAAACTCTTGGAGCAAAGGCACCGCACAACCAATATACAACGGCGGCCTCACTCGGGTTAAGAATAGCAACGGAGTTGCTGTCGGGCATTATCATCGGCGGAGGTATCGGTTGGTTTTTAGATGATTTTCTACACACCAAACCTTACTTGTTAGTTGTATTTTTATTATTTGGCGGCGCAGCAGGTTTTTTGAACGTATATCGTTTTACAAAACAGCTTGAGCAGCAAAAGCAAAAGGAGTAGACCGTGGCAAATCCAATGGAACAATTTGAAGTCAAACCTCTGCTAAATCTTGAACTGGGAGGGATTGATATTTCATTCACCAATTCTGCATTATGTATGGTTATTGCCGTATTAGCCTCAACACTTCTGTTTGCGCTGTGCCTAAGGAAAAGAAGTATTGTCCCCGGAGTTGCGCAATCCATACCGGAATCAATATATTTATTTATACATAATTTGCTGGAAGAAAATGTCGGCCCCGAAGGCTTAAAATATTTTTCATTCATCTTTTCGGTATTTTTATTTGTCTTATTCGGCAACCTAATAGGATTATTTCCATACGCATTTACCTACACATCGCACTTGGCCGCGGTAGGAGGATTATCGATTATAGCGTTGCTGTTTAACATATGTATCGGCATAAAGAAAAAGAAGATAAAGTTTTTAAGGACATTTCTGCCGCGCGGCATACCGTTTGCCTTAGCACCATTGATTGTTCCGATAGAAACAATATCATATTTATCCAAACCCTTCAGTTTAACGGTACGTCTTGTCGCCAACATGACCGTTGGTCACATCATGCTGAAAATCATTGCCGGATTTATAGCGGCATTGGGAATATTAGGAGCCATACCGTTTTTATTTGACGCATGCATTATTGTCTTTGAAATATTCATAGCAATGCTGCAGGCATTTATCTACACGGTCTTAAGCTGCATTTATTTAGGAGACGCGATACACGAACACTAAACAAAAAACTTAAACCGTATAGACCCAAATTATTATAAATTTTGATATAAACTTAAATAAGAGGAAAAAAAACATGGATTCTATGGCATTTATCGGTGCTGGTATGTGTGCATTATCAATGACGGCAGCAGCATGGGGTGTGTCTCAAGTCTGGACCACCATAATTTCAACAGTCGGTCGCAACCCGCAAGTAAAAAAAGAAGTAGATATCTACGGCTGGGCAGGTTTTGCCGCCGTTGAAGCTATTGCATTATATGCGTTGGTTATTGCACTAGTTATGTTAACCGGCAAATAGAAAGAAACAAACTTCGGGGGATAGGAAAGACTATCCCCCCGTTAAAACAAAACGAGTTAAGGATTTCCCCATGCCTCAGTTAGAAATTCACACTTATCCGTCGCAAATATTTTGGTTGATAGTATGCTTTTTTACACTATACATTGTAATGGCAAACATGATAATACCGCGCATAGCCGACATTATCGAGCAACGTCGTAAAAAAATAAACGACGCCATAGATAAAGCCAATGAGTTAAAGAAGAAAGCGGAAATATCATTGGAAAAATATCAGGCAGCCTTAGCAGCGGCCACGGCAGAGGCAGACAAATCACTAAACAAAACGCAGGACGAATTAAACAAGTTGATAGAAAACAAGCAAACAGAGCTTGAAGAATCATTAAAAGAGAAGATAGCCGCGGGCGAAGCCGAGATTCGCAAGAGCAAAGAAGCGGCGTTAAAAGAAGTCAAGACCCTTTCCGAAAAGCTGGCACTGGACGTTGTCAAAAAAATCGGGCTTAAAGAAATATCCCCACAACAAATCAAAAGTGCATTGAAAAAAATCGAGGAAAAATAAATGAGCATATCGCAAACCACCATAACAAGCGGGAAAGAATTAATAGATGCAGCTCAAAATGCAATGATGGGAGCAGCAGAAAATGTCAGCAACGCTCTGGCTCAAGGAGCAGATGCCGGACACGAACAAGTACCGCTGTATATGGACGCCGAATTTTGGGTCGCAGTGGCATTTGTTGCCGTAATCATATTTTTATTCCGTCCAATAAGCAAAGCATGTGGAAACATGATACATAAGCGGATAGAAAACATAAAAAAGAGCATAAGCGATTCGGAAGAACTTTTGGAAGATGCGCAAAAACTTTTAAGTGATTATGAAAAGAAATATAAGAATGCCAAAAAAGAAGCACAAAGCATTTTAGCCAAAGCAGAAAAGCAAATTAACTACATCAAGACCGAAAAGATGAGTGCTTTGGAGCAAAGCATCAAAATAAAAGAGAAGGAAGCTGCAGAGAGGATAAAAGCCTCGCAGGAAAGTGCCTCGAAAGAGCTCTCCGAACGCACTTCGGATTTAACCATAAAGCTAGTCAAGCAGGCCATAAATGACAACTTGACATCACAAGCGCAAATAAAACTAATTGATGAATCGATAAAAACGATTTCCAATTTAAAAAAGTAAAAAAATAGAAATATAATCCTAAAATAGCAACATTCCAAAACCTGTTTTTTTAAAGTTAAAAACAGGTTTTTTTTATGCAAAAGAGTTCGTGCAAAGCCTTGTCCAGCCTCGAAAATTTCTATTGAAAGGATTTTTCTTTTGTGTTATAATACGAGTCGTGGAGATAAGTAATATCGAAAGGACTTTTATCATGAACAAGGTTTATTTGTTGTTTGGGCTATTATCTTCGGTTGCGATTTTTGCGCCGGATGTGAGAGCCGATATTTCCCTTCCTTCAGAAAAAATTACATTTGTTCACACACTTCACACACACCTCTTTTCTGAAGTTTACTTGTCTCCGCCGAGTTTTAGTGAGCGGCAAGAAATCAAGGTTGCGCAGGTTTGTTGGATAACCGATACTGATGATTGTGGCGGGGCGGATTTTGTCGGTACGGATGGGATGACAGGGACACCGCCTGAGATTCTTCCTCCGGGGGGTGATGGTGGTGATGATGGTGGTGACTACAAAGAAAGCTGTGCTCAAATGGGTTATGACAAAACTTCATGCCCTGAAGGTTATTCGCCAGATAAATTCTGCCCGTTAGATGAAAAATATTTTGCTGAATGTGTGCAAGATTGCCCAAGTGATTATAACAAATGTGAACCTCCTTTACAAGGTGTAGGCGATCCTTGCGGTGATGATTTATACAAAGACTGCTGCAATCCCACTTGTCCTCCGGAATATAAATATGATGAAGACAATGTTCCTGACGGTTATGAACTATCCGGTGAGCCATGTATGGAGTGTGATGAAGGCGGTTCAAAAATTAAACCCAAATACAAAGATATCATCGAAATAGACTGTACCGGCTATCTTGATTGTGGGGATATGGGCTGTGAAGACGGGGCTACGACTTGTCAATCAGGCGAGACAATCTTGTGTTCAGAGTGCAAAAAATGCCCGAACCTCGGAACGGAAACAGATTGCCCACCGTGCACGGTCTGCACTTATGAAGAATGCTCGAATTTATACATCGTAACCGGCTGTGCAACCGGATGTACCGATTGGTGTGCTTTTAATTGCGCAAACATGGGCTACAAGCAACAGACATGCGCTAACACTTACGTCAAATGCCCAATTGATACCAGTTATGTTTATTGTTTAGGAAATTAAAGGAGAAAGAACATGAGAAAGATAATTTTAAGTTTGAGTGCCGCTTTATTAGCCTCACCCCCTGTTTGGGCAATAAACTGTCAGGTCGAAACCAACTGCACAACCTTGGGATATACATCAAGCAAAGATGAGGGCAACTGCCTCAAATGTCCCTTCGGAAACCAATGGGCATGCCTAAAGGCCGATACGTCATGTCCGGAAGATTCATCTGGTAGTAATTGCAATGTAGGTGATATATTGTACTCAGATATGACTTGCAGCTCTGATGTTATTACGAGTAAAACACCAATTGCTGTGGTGTCTGATACAACAAACTCTCTAGCATTCGCATTAGAAGAAGAAAACAAATCTTGGTCAACAACTCTTTTCGATGTACCAAATTTGACCAATGTTGAAATTACAGGAAAAGAAGATTGGGAAGGAAAAGAAAACACCCAAACAATCGTTAAATACTGTAGCAATAACATGAAAAGTTGCCCAGCTGCTGAATATGTCAACAACTACAAAACGAAAGGAACATCTGCCGGCGATTGGTATTTACCATCCAAAAATGAGCTAGCATTAATGTTAACAAATAAAACTATATTAGATGGGACCTTAGCCAAAATATCAGCAGCTCAACTAAACAACGATTATTGGTCTTCTACCGAAGCATATAAAGAAGCCGCTTTAGCTCCAGATATATTTGGTAATATTATGATTGCAACCAAAACAACTATTCGACCTGTTCGTCCTGTGTTAAAATTTCCTGTTTCAAGCGGTGGTGATGATTCTGACACAGATACCGGAACTTGTAAAATCGGTGATATATTGTACTCGGATAAAACATGCAGCACCGATTATGATTACAGTAAAACACCAATTGGTCTAATTTTTGATTCCGATAAAAGACTAGCTATGTCAATAGAGAAAGAAAAATTCAGCACATGGTCAACAGTATACGCGGATGCGCCGACATTGCCAAACATAGAAGATTCAACATCTGCCCTATCAGATTGGAATGGCAAAGAAAACACTAAAGCAATAGCCGAATATTGTAAATCTAAAAGTTACAGTTGCCCAGCAGTTGAATACATTAGCAGCTACAAAACAGTAGGAACGTCTGCCGGCGATTGGTATATACCGGCATTGGGAGAATTACAAGCTATATATGAAAATATGCTTATATTAAATTACGGACTATCTAAAATTTACAATAGAGAAATTCCAACAGATAACTACTATCATTGGTCTTCCACAGAAAGTTATAACGGAAGTGTTTGGGCAGAAATGTTTGCAAGTGGAAATAGTCGTCCCCACAGAAAAACATTCTCTGGATTCATTCTACCGGTTATAAAATACTAACCACTCAAATCGACCAAAGCCCGCTCGTTACTGAGCGGGCTTTATTTGAATAACCATCAACCAAGTTCCCTAGCCGACTTTGGCATAAGTTCCCAAAATATGAACATTTTCGGAAAAGAAGTGCAATTCTTCCATCGCATTTTGAAAAGCTTTTCGCGCCGGATGCGATTCGACCTCAACATAAAACTTAGCCGACACAAAAGACCCACCCTCCAAATAACTCTCAATTTTCG
This sequence comes from uncultured Alphaproteobacteria bacterium, assembly GCA_944390355.1. Classification (GTDB taxonomy): domain Bacteria; phylum Pseudomonadota; class Alphaproteobacteria; order RF32; family CAG-239; genus HGM16780. The sequence continues at coordinate 13,173 of CALXPT010000019.1, forward strand.
TCATATTGATACCATTGGTGGCAAAGCCGCCCAAAGCTTTATAAAGTGCAGCCGGAATATGCCTTGCCTTAAAGATAAAAGATGTAACAAACACCCCACCGTCATCCTCGGGCACAATTTTTTCACGCGACATAATCAAAAAACGTGTCGTATTGTTATCCATGGTTTCAATATCCGAGGCCAACACCTCCAAACCATAAATCTGACCGGCCAAGCTTGAGGCAATTGCAGCTCTTGACTTATCTTGATATTCTAACACAAATTCGCAAGACTTAGCCGTATCAATCCGAGCCTCAGCCACAATATGATTTTTTTTCAAAAACTCGGCACTTTGCGCCAAAGCCTGCGGATGCGACATGGCAATTTTAATATCTTCAAGCTTAGTTCCTTTAAGACCCAAGAGTTGATGATGAATAGGCTGTAAATATTCCCCGACAATAAACAAGCCGGTTTTAGGCAGCAAAAAATGCACATCGGAGACACGCCCCGCGGTAGAATTTTCAACCGGAATCATGGCAAAATCAGCCGCGCCGCTCTGCACCTTTTCAAAAGCCTCTTCAAATGTTTCACACGCCACATACACACTGTCGGGATAAACATTTTGAGCGGCAATATTAGAATAAGCACCGGCCACGCCTTGATAAGCAATTTTCAGTTTCATCATTTTCCTCATAAAAAAAATACTTGCGAACAAAACGTGTATATACTATAACAACACAAAAATAAAGGACAAAAACAACAATGCAAGTAGATATTTTTGATTTTGAATTAGACCGTTCCCTGATTGCCGACAAACCGGCCTCACCGAGGGACACCTCACGCCTGCTGGACTTATCGGACGGCGAACACATTAAAGACCGCCATTTTTATGACCTGCCGGATATTTTGCAAAAGGGCGACATTTTGGTATTTAACGACACCAAAGTCATTCCGGCGCGCTTGTACGGTGCCCATAATGAGGCCAAAGTTGAGGTAACCTTGTATCACCCGATAGATGGTTTAAGTTGGATGTCCTTTATCAAAAACGCCAAACGCCTGCACCAAGGAGACACCATCGCATTTTACACCGATGAAATTTCGCCGCAAGATTCAAGTTTCACGGCCGAAGTGATTGCCAAACACGGAGAAGACGGGGTTGAACTCCGCTTTAACTGCGACGCCAAAGATTTAGGGACATATTTGGAACAATACGGCTCCATGCCGCTTCCGCCATATATTAAACGCGACAAACCGACTTCGGGTTTATGGAACAAATATAACGACAAAGAAGACTACCAAACCATTTATGCCAAACACGAAGGCGCAGTTGCCGCCCCGACCGCCGGCCTGCACTTCACCGACCGAGTTTTTGAGGCTTTAGAAAAAAAAGGCATTGAGAAAGTCTTTTTAACCCTACACGTCGGAGCCGGAACATTTCTGCCGGTTAAGGTTGCCGACACCAAAGACCACCATATGCACGCCGAATACGGTCTCATCACGCCGGAAACCTGCAATAAAATCAATCAAGCCAAACAAGAAGGACGCCGCATCATAGCCGTCGGCACCACATCATTACGTCTGCTTGAATCGGCTGCCGACGAACAAGGAATACTCCGTCCGTTCACCGGTGAAACCGATATATTCATCACCCCTGGGTATAAATTCAAGATTATAGACATGATAATCACCAATTTCCACTTGCCGAAATCAACTTTATTTATGTTGATATGCGCGATTGCCGGAATAGATACCATGAAAAAAGCATATAAACATGCCATGGATGAAAAATATCGTTTCTACTCCTATGGTGATAGCTCAATTCTCAAATGCGTAAATAAAATTTAAATAATCTTTTGCTAGACTCTCGCGCAAACAAAAGCTGATTACACAAACGGAGTCTACCTTGCGCAAGCTTCTTCTAATACTGGAAAAGTTTTTTCCGTTACTAAAGAACACGACCATGCCGGCCTTAATCTTCGCGGTATCGTTACTTTCGTTTTATGCGTTTGACCCGTTCGATTCCGACACATTGAAAAACCTGCACCAAATATTCCTGATTGCCACGATTACCTCATTTTTGCTTTTGTTTTATTTCAATAATAACAAACCTGTATTTCTGTTGCTGATAAACACGCTTGGTTACCTGATAATTTCTTACCTAAAAAAAGAAACAACCGCAGATTTAACCCAACAACCGCTGTTTATAAATTTAAGCATCATACTGCCCCTAAACATGTTGATATTTTTCTACCTTCCGGAACGCAAAATCTTTCACCGCTATAATGTTTATATTTTACTGATAGTCTTAGCGGAGTTTTCCCTAATAGAAAACCTCAGCCGTCTGGGAATCATACTAGACCCGTTTTCAGCCCTCAACGAAATTTCACACGGCCTTCCGTTGTTGAGTTGCTTATTATACGCCCTATGCCTGATAAGCCTTTTTATCACCATAAGCATCAACGGTTATATTTTAGAAACATCACTGTTTTTTTATAGTTTTGAAATAGCCTTAGGCATTATCTACGCACCGACATACAGCGGATTAATAATATTCAACACATCCGCCGCAATCACCATACTCTTAGGTATCGGGGAGCATCTCCACAACATAAAATACCATGATTTATTGACCGGCTTATCCAATCGCAACACATTTTTAAAACAAGAAAACACCTTTCCGCTCAAATACTCTCTGGCAATAATTCTGATAGACGACTACGAACGTTTGAGTAAAATATTTGGCAAAGGCAGCATAAATGCTTTGGTTTTAATGATAAAGGAACAAATGGAAACCGTTGAAACGGAAGCACAGATTTATCGTTTTGCACCGGATGAGTTTATAGTTTTGTACCGAGGCCTTGGGTTAAAAGATGCCTTTAACCACACCGAAAAAATCCGCCGCGCGATAGCTTGTACTAAGTTTAATTTAAGAGGCTACACCAAACCGATAAACTTAACAATCTCGGGTTCGGTAGCGGAAAAGAAACGTAGCGACGTACATGCCGCAGATGTATTACTCCGCGCGGACAAAGCCTTGCAAAAAGCCTACCGCTTTACGCAAAACATCACCTCTCAGGCCTGATTTTGAGGACGCAAGGCCACAAAAAGCCCATAAAGTCCAAGCAAAATAAACGGCACGGATAAAAGCTGCCCCATGGTAAAACTTCCAAAGAAAAAGCCCATATGAGCATCGGGCTCTCTGAATTGCTCCATCAAGATTCGAAACACGCCATATAAAACGGCAAACAAACCGGAAACAAGCCCGCGGTGGTCTCGAACCCAAGAATAGCGCCACAAGCAGTTAAGCACGACAAACATCACAATCCCTTCAAAGAAGGCCTCATACAGCTGCGACGGATGTCTGGGTAGAAAACCGCCGTTAGGAAAGCGCACCGCCCACGGCACATCGGAAACCCTCCCCCATAATTCGTCATTAACAAAATTAGCCAACCGTCCCAAAAAAAGTCCGATAGGCACAACCAAAACGACAATATCGCTGATAGCAAAAAAAGACATTTTATAACGTCGAGCAAAGCAAAATAAAGCGACAATCACTCCGATAGCCCCGCCGTGAAAAGACATACCGCCTTTCCAAATTTCAAATACCTCATACCAATGCTGAATAATTTTTTCGCCATAAAAAGCCACATAGCCAAAGCGTCCGCCGAGAATAATCCCAAGCGTAATATAAAACACCAAATCCTCGAGCTGATTTTTTTCGAGCTTAAAACCATACTTGCGGCAAATATGCTTAATCAAGCCCCATCCCAAAACAATTCCCAAGAGATAAGCCAAAGCATACCAGCGAATAGCCAACGGTCCGATTTGCACTAAAATAGGTGAAATTTCGGGATAAGCCAACCCCATAACAACTCCTCCGCTTAAGATTAACCTTTAAGGCACGAGCCTCATAAATTGAATTTGCTTAATATTATATTAATCTAAAAAAATATATCCACACCTAATAAAAAAAGCCCACGATTCTTAATTTATAACGCATTGAAAAATAAAGATAAAAAAAATAATCCACAAGTTTTTAATTGCACATGGTGGAAAACTCGGCAAAGTTTATTGTATTCCACGACTCGCTATTGCAATCTATCAACATCGCTTCGTTGTCGTTTTTTTATGAATGGAGAAATCTCGTGAATTTGGCAAAGAACTATGCCCTGCATTATAACCCGATAGATGTTGTAGAAGAAATCTTCACCGCAAAGTCCTACGAACTCGAACGCCGCTCGGAACACGAAATAGTAGTTGAGATAGAAGGCAAATGGAACAACATGCTTTTGTTTTTCAATTGGGAAGAAAACATGCACTGCCTGCATATGTCTTGCTTAATGAATATAGAAACCACGATAGAAGACCGCAGCAAAATTTTTGAACTGATGGCCTTAGCCAACGAGGAACTCTGGCTCGGACATTTTTCATATTGGGCAGAAGAACATATGCCGGTATTCAAGCATGCCATTTTGCTCTCTGCCGATGACGAGTTTGTGCTGGAAAACAAAATTGCCCAAATCATAGAAATTGCGATTAAAGAATGCGAGCGGATGTATCCGGCGTTTAACGCTGTTTTAACCAAGGGATTGGACCCCAAATATGCATTGGTTCCGATGTCTCTGACTTACGGACAAGCCTAAAAAAAATAACACACACGGACGACCCAAAAAGTGCGTTTTCCATAATGGAAACGCACTTTTTAATTAGCAAAAAAATGCCCCGACCACCTCTCCGAAACTACAGAAAAAGTCGCATTTTATTTTGAAATTTTCTTCACCCAGTTTTTAACGTTACGGTTATGCTCGCCCAAGGTCCGTGCAAAATTATGCCCGCCGTTTCCATCCGCCACAAAGAAAATAAAATCGGTATCGGCGGGATGAGCGGCTGCCCAAATAGATTCCGCCCCAGGATTACAAATCGGGGTCGGAGGCAGCCCAAGATTTTGATAAGTATTATAAGGACTGTCGATTTGCAAATCTTTACGCGTCAAAGAGCGTCCCAAGTCAGACTTACCTAGCGTAAGAGCATAAATCACGGTTGGGTCGGTCTGCAAGCGCATACCGATTTTCAAACGATTCGCAAAGACAGAAGCAACAAGGGCGCGTTCTTCGGGCAAAGAAGTTTCTTTTTCAATAATTGAGGCCAAAATCAAGAGTTCATATTTATTTTTCACCGGCACGCTCTCATCACGATTATTCCACGCTTGGTCTAAAACTTTATCCATAGCACTTCGAGCATGATTAAGAATACTTTGCCGACTGGCACCATACTCAAATTTATAAGTTTCTGGCAAATAAACCCCTTCACTTTCAGCGAGTTCAAGCTCCCCTTCCAACATATCGGAAGCAAGGAGCAAACGAGCTATTTCGGCATTTGTAATTCCCTCGGCAAAAGTAATTTTGCGATAAAAGACATCACCTGTGGCAATTTTTTGTAAAACCTCCTGCATAGAAATATGCGGAGGAAAATAATATTCACCGGCTTTAATATTTTTATCAAGCCCTTTAACACGAGCCATCACTCGAAATAAAAACGGGCTGTCAATAACATTTTCTTGACCGAGCAAAAAAGCGACCTGCCGAAAACTTGCCCCTTTGGGGACGACCAAATAAACATCGTTCGACAAAGAACCTTTGTTTTCAAATTTTTTAAAAGCCAATAGGGTGGCGATTCCCCCCAAGAGAAGCAAAACGACCGATAAAACAAATATTTTTTTCATAAGCCCACACCTCCCCAAAAAAACGAAATAACCAGCCGTAATTTAGAATCAAACATCTCAAGAGTCAAATCACAAGTAAATTATACCCAAACAACAAACGCGCACCTGCCCCCGCAACTCTCTTCACACACACGACTTCCGCAGCTTTGCTCTCTCACAACTCTCTCCCCTATCTCCTCCACCTGCACCCCTCCGCCGCCTGTCTCACCCCGCTCGCCGCGCTCCGCACCAAACCTGCCTCACCGCTTCCCACCGCAATGCTCTCCACCCCAACCATTTCTCCGCCTCATCCGCCAGCGATTTTATTTTTTTAGTTGAAATTTAAGAGATATTCTATATACTCACAACTAAGCGTAAGTCGAAAGCTTACGTTTGGCAGTATGAAGCATTCTATTATTATATGTGGGTAAAAGAACTCATAATCCTTTTATCTCTATTATTAATCTGACTGAGGGTACCATAAGACTCTTCATAACTAAGTAATTCAGAAACTTAAGTCGAAATTCTGTACACAAACCAACGGGGGAGTGTAACAGAATGAAAAGAGGCTTAAGTCATTTTGGCTACGCCTAAAATGTTACTGCCGAGTTATGACGGCACTTATGGACTCCTCCACCTTTTTCTAAAAGGTGGATTTTTTCATTAATTTAATAAGGAGTTCTATATGATTTCACAACGCAAAAAATCACGCGGGGTTTTGGCCGACGGTTCGGCTAATCCCGTTGATGTTTATGTCGGCAACCGTATCCGTATGCGTAGGCTCATGCTTAGAATATCACAAGAAAAATTAGCCCAAACACTCGGCATTACTTTCCAACAAGTGCAAAAATATGAACAAGGTCATAACCGCGTCAGTGCCAGCCGCTTGTGGGATTTTGCAAAAATCCTGCGCGTTCCGGTAACTTTTTTCTTTGATGATATGGATGAACAAACCGCCAGTCAAAGCCCTTGCCAACTCTATAGTTCATCCGCGCCGCTTCCTTTTGACAAAGGCGACCCGCTCTATGACCAACAAAATATTGCAATGCTCAAATCTATCGCCAAAATCAAAAATCCTAATCTAAAACAAGCTCTCTACACCCTTGTAGACACCCTCACGGAATAAAAGAAAAACAGCTCTCCCAGACCTCGTATCCGCTTTTGCTGAATAACAAAAAAATAAAAGGAGTAATCACAATTACTCCTTTTCTAAAAACAACGCTACTGTTACATAGTGCAATCAACAACGGGACGAGCCTTAATATTGTAACTGTTTTTGTGGGTATAAGTCATTCCGCTGTTTTGATTACAAAAAGCAACCCAAGCATAATCCCCATGATAAGGAGAAGCTGTCCAAATTCGCCCGTCCAAAGGTTCTCCTTTAAGCGAGATGATAAGCTCATTTAAGGCTTTTAGCGTTTCTTGTTGAGAAACAATTTTTGCCCAAAACTCATTGTCTCCGCAAGTGCAAGGCTTGCCTCCGACATAGATGCTTTGGCAATAAGATTGTGCATTATCCCAAGAAATAACATCCGAAGCCTTCAAGCTTATTCCTTTGCCGCAGCAAACAATTCCCCAAGGTGTTTTTCCCTCTTCCGACACTTGAGAAAACGAACCGTCGGAATACAAAATTCCCAACGGGCAATTTAACAAATTTTCCTGTTTCATAATTATAGAATTAAATATTATCATTAAGCATCATCATCACTTTCGCAAAAGTAGTTAATAATCACGATGATAGCAGCAAAAACGAGAAACCCTTTCTTAGATAAATTAAAAATTTTCTTTTCATAATGATTTATTTTTAAAGTAAAACAAAATAATACTAATAACATCAAGCAGCGTACAAATTTTTTTGCGCAAAAGCAACAAAAAAAGCAGATAGTAAAAAACTACCTGCTTTTGAATTAAGAATAATAAGCCCATATAGGCACATCAAAATCCTCCGACTATTAAGGTTGGAAGTAATATTATTAACATTTCTTTATAACACCAAAGGATATAACCTTTAGTACTTTATTTTTAACCAAAGACCTATAACCTGTCAATCTGCATAAAACAGGCTGTTGATTATCCCTCATGCACACAAAAAAACACGGCTCGAAAGTCTTTCCAACTTCCGAACCGCATTCTCAATAAAACCAAAGCTCTAAGCTACTCTTCATAAACCTTAAAGATTAAAGAAGAGTTTGTTCCGCCAAAGCCAAAAGAGTTTGACATAGCAGCTTTAATGGCTTTCTTTTTAGCTTTAAGCGGCACTAAATCCATGTCCTTGACTTCCTCTGCCGGATTTTCAAGATTGAGTGTCGGCGGGCAAATTTGATCTTGCAAAGCCTTAACGGTAAAGACAGCCTCAACCGCACCGGCCGCACCGAGCAAATGTCCGATGGCAGATTTGGTAGAAGACATAGAAACATATTTCATATCATCGCCAAACAAGCGTTTAACCGCCAAAGCCTCACCGACATCGCCGGCCGGTGTAGATGTACCATGCGCATTAATGTAATTGATATCTTTGAGCTCAACGCCATGTTCTTTGGCATGGTCGGCCGCCATTTTCATCGCGCGATAAGCCCCGTCGCCCGAAGGTGCGGTAATATGATAAGCATCGCCGCTCATACCATAACCGACAACTTCGGCATAAATTTTAGCTCCTCTGGCTTTTGCGTGTTCTAACTCTTCCAAAACAACGGCACCGGAGCCTTCACCCATAACAAAACCGCTGCGGTCTTGATCCCATGGGCGAGAAGCCTTCTCCGGAGTATCGTTAAAGGAGGATGTAACCGCCTTCATTCTGGCGAAACCGGACAACCCAAGAACATTAACCGCCGATTCGGCACCGCCGGCCAACATAATATCGGCATCACCTCTGGCAATAATGTTGGCGGCATCACCGATAGCATGTGTACCGGTAGAACAAGCGGTAACACAAGCATGGTTCGGCCCTTTAAGTTGATATTTGATTGAAAGATTTCCCGAAACAAGGTTAATCAAACAAGAGGGAATAAAGAACGGTGAAATTCGTTTCATACCGTTTTCATGAAAAGACACCGAGTTTTCGTAAATCACATCAAGACCGCCGATACCAGACCCCATCATAACGCCAAAGCGATATTTTTCATCCTCAGTTGCCGTTTCTGGGTTCCAACCGGCATCTTCCAACGCATCTCCGCCGGCGGCCATACCATAGAGAATAAAGCGGTCGTTTTTCTTCTGGTCTTTGGGTGCCATAACACTGTCAGGATCAAATTCATGTTCGCCTTTTCCGGTCGGCACCTGTCCGGCGATATGAACGGGAATATCTTTCAAATCAATATTTTCGATTTTGCGAATACCTGACTTTCCGTCCAAAATAGATTTCCAGTTATACTCAACACCTCTGCCTAACGGAGAAACAATTCCCAAACCGGTAACAACAACTCTTCTCATACAATAACCTCTAAAACAACAAACGAAACATCCTGAATTTAAAGATAAAACTCGCCTATAAAACGAGGGCGAGTTTCATCAAACTTAAATCCATAATGCAAGACTTACGCATTCTTAGAAAGATAGTCGATAGCATCTTTAACAGTAAGAATTTTCTCGGCAGCCTCATCAGGAATTTCACAACCGAATTCTTCTTCAAAAGCCATAACCAATTCCACTGTATCCAAACTGTCAGCGCCCAAATCATCAATGAAGCTGGCATTTTCGGTAACCTTAGATTCTTCAACGCCAAGGTGTTCAGCAACGATTTTCTTAACGCGATTAGCTATATCAGTCATTATGATAAACCTCAAAAAAATTAAAACAAAATTTTCAGACCTCACCGGCCTGTGAGAATTTGTTAGCACAATTTTATATCTTTTGACAAGCATTATTTTCACAAACAAGGCACAATAAATAGTATTAATTTCTTGACAACGGCGGTTTTTCTAGGGTTTCAAGGCACAAAAACTGGTGGATAAAAGCGTTGGGTTAAACACTATAATACCGCACAAATAATATTAACAACTCAATTTGGTAGTTGAAAAGATATAATTTATAATATAGATTATGACTAATAAACACAAAAAAGGAGTCTTAAAAGCATGAAAAAATTATTCTATATCGTTCTCGTATTAATCGTTTTAATGGTAGCCGGACGAGTTCTTAAATCACACTTTGCACCGACTGCAGCAACAACTGAGAGCACAGAAACAGTAACGACGGGCATCAACAAACAACCTGTTGTTGAAGAAGACGAACATGGTAATGTTACGGTTGACGGTGAAGCGGTTGAAGACGTTGAAGAAAACATGCCTGAAGATACCGGCGGAGAAGAAGAAACCATCGTTGCCGAATAATATTAAAGTAACATTTTGCAAAATTTTGTTATTTGAAAGGTTGGTTTTTCCAACCTTTTTTTATTGCTTTTAATAATAAAAACACTATATATAAAACCAACAATAAGAAAAATAATATTTGGAGGAGAAAATAAAATGAAAGTAGGAATTATCGGTGCGGGTTCGGTCGGAGCGGCCACGGCGTTTGCACTTGTAATGAAGGGGGTTGCCCGCAAAGTCGTTTTGATAGATGCCAATCAAAAAAAAGCTGAGGCTGAGGCAGAAGACATCGCGCATGCAACACCGTTTGCATACGCCAATAAAGTAAAAGCCGGCACATATGAAGATTTAAAAGGTTGCGAAATTGTAATTGTAACGGCAGGCGCGAACCAAAAACCCGGAGAAACGCGGATTGACCTGTTGGGACGCAATGTTAAAATCTTCGAGTCTATAATTCCGCAAATAGCCAAAGCCGCACCGGATTGTATTTTGCTGATAACGGCAAATCCGGCCGACATCATGACCGAAGTTGCCATAAAGCTTTCCGGTTTTCCGAGAGAGCGCGTAATTGGTTCAGGCACGGTGTTGGATACGGCGCGTTTCAGAACCTTGCTGGGTTATCATTTAGGTATTTCGCCGCAGTCAATACACGCCAATGTTATTGGTGAACATGGCGATTCTGAAGTTTTGGTATGGTCTGCAGGGGATGCCGGAACCGTGTCTTTGGAGCAAATTGCCAAAGATGTTAACAAACCCTTTGATGCCGAAGCAAAAGCCAAGATTGACGACGGCGTTCGCAATGCCGCATATAAGATTATTGACGGCAAGGGCGCAACATTTTATGGTATAGCCGGTGCATTAACGCGTATTTGCGCCGCTATAAGCAATAATGAATATGCCATTTTAACGGTTTCTTCGCATCAAGACGATGTTGAAGGCGTTAAAGGTGTTTGCTTATCCTTGCCGACGGTTTTGGGAAAACGCGGTGTATTAAAAGTAATTTATCCGAATTTGGATGCCGAGGAAAGAGCCGAACTCAAAAAGAGTGCCCAAGCTATGAAAGAATATTCGGATAAAGCTTTGGAACTTATTGCGAAATAAAATAAAATTCCGATGAAAGCCCTTGAAAGCGGAGAGATTTTCTTTCCGCTTTCGGCTTATTTAGGGATAATTACCCAAAGAGGATACGAGGTCTGGGAGAGCTGTTTTTCTTTTATTCCGTGAGGGTGTCTACAAGGGTGTAGAGAGCTTGTTTTAGATTAGGATTTTTGATTTTGGCGATAGATTTGAGCATTGCAATATTTTGTTGGTCATAGAGCGGGTCGCCTTTGTCAAAAGGAAGCGGCGCGGATGAACTATAGAGTTGGCAAGGGCTTTGACTGGCGGTTTGTTCATCCATATCATCAAAGAAAAAAGTTACCGGAACGCGCAGGATTTTTGCAAAATCCCACAAGCGGCTGGCACTGACGCGGTTATGACCTTGTTCATATTTTTGCACTTGTTGGAAAGTAATGCCGAGTGTTTGGGCTAATTTTTCTTGTGATATTCTAAGCATGAGCCTACGCATACGGATACGGTTGCCGACATAAACATCAACGGGATTAGCCGAACCGTCGGCCAAAACCCCGCGTGATTTTTTGCGTTGTGAAATCATATTAATCAACTCCCCGTTTTGTGAATTGTCCTAAAAAAGAAAGACCGCAAAAGCGGTCGGGAAGTTCGAAAATCATACATAGTTAAATGACTCTTGTGGCCTTTGGGTTTCCCTTGGACATACACCACAAGCCTCCCGACCGAAATCGAAAGATAGTCAACATCGCCCATAAAAATTATGGGCGACTTTTTTACAACGAATGGAAACATTCGTTGAACTATGTTAAGAACTTTCGAAAGTTCCCGTGCCATTTTATTCGGCACTAAGTACCGGCTATCTGCCGATACCTAGCAACGAATATACCCGAACTTTCTTAAATTTCAACTAAAAAAAAATAACATCGCCCCAAATAGAATGAAGTTATTTCAACATCGCTCAAAACGCCACAACGCTTCACTCAGCCCCCTCCCCAACACACAACACCTCGCCCAACATTCGCACAACCTGCCCCTCTTCCCACTCAGCACCCAAGCTGGCTCACTCAAAACGCCACCCCACACAACAGCCCCCCTCTCAACATCCAGCACCCTTCTCCTCTATCATCCCTCTTCCCCGCCGACATAAAAAAAGAGCTTCTCGAAAGAAGCCCTTTTTAAATTCTTGTCTGTTCTTAAAATTAGAACATAACTTTAGCTCTGAGACCAACGGTGTAGTCAGAACCGATATTATCTTCATAATTATCTGAACTAACATTAGAACCACCGAGTTTATAGTCGCCATAAACGCCGAGAGCCAAGTTGTCCATAGCATAGTAGTCAACTTCAGCCTGAGCATAAACAAGGTTGTTGTTACGGCTATCGGTATTGAAGTCATAGCGGATACCGGCATCAGCAGCCCATTTTCCGGCATATTTGTGAACACCGAGGAAAGCACTCTGATAGAATTCACGATCAGAACTGTCAACCTGACCGGAGAATTTATAAGAAGCATAAGGAATCAAACCGTTGCACATATCAACGCCGACTTTAATTTCACCGTTGAAATATTTCTGCCAACGCTCATCAGTTTTAATATGACCTTCAAAAGATTTCGGATCATAAGTATAGTAAGAACCGGCAACCTGAGTCTTAATTCTGCCGAAATCCTTATTATATCTGGCACCGATTTCATAGTCAAAGTTGTGGCTATTGTTATATTCGCCTTCATTGTCGAAATAGTTGCCGATTACACCAAAGACAGCCAAGTTATTGGTAATACCATAAGCCAACTCTTCACGAGCAACAGTAGCATCTTCTACACCAGATTCGTAGAAATTGCCATATCTTTCACTCCAGTGAGTACGAGAATGTTCAACTTTAGTATCAGATGTAATTTTGCCTTGGCTAGGAACAAAGAATGGGCTAGTCAAGTCAGCTGCTGATGCAGAACCAGCAAATAAAACAGCCGCAGAGGCTAATAAAACAGATTTTAACTTCATTAGAGATCTCCCTATATGTTTAATACATTCGCAAATCTTCTCTATGCGAATACGGGGATATTAACACCCAAAAGTTAATAAATCAATAAAAAAGATACATTCTCCCCAATCACAAAATAAAACAAATTATGACTCTTGCACAAAACCGAATTTATAATTATGATACAACCAAGAATAAATATAAGGAAAAACAATGGTACAAGTCATAACATTCGGATGTCGTCTAAATTCATTTGAATCCGAAATTTTCAAAGAAAAATTAAAAAGTGAGAACAATCTGATAATCGTAAACACCTGCGCCGTAACGGGCGAAGCCGAACGCCAGTGCCGCCAAACGATTCGCAAATTGCGTAAAGAAAATCCTCAAGCCAAAATCATTGTAACCGGCTGTGCGGCTCAAATTTCACCGGAAAAATACGCTGCCATGGAAGAAGTTGACCTCGTTTTGGGCAACAAAGAAAAGACCGAAATAGAAAAATACCTAAACGAAAACACACCCAAACAACTAGTCTCCGATATTTCGGAATTCAAAGATTACGATTCATATATAATAACCGGATTCGAAGGACGTGAAAGAGCCTTTGTGCAAATCCAACAAGGCTGCGACCACCGCTGTACATACTGTATTATACCCTATGCGCGGGGAGCCAACCGCTCACTCAAAGCAGAAATTATCAAAAAGCAAATCAAAACCCTGCTTGATGAAGGATTTAAAGAAATATGCCTGACCGGCGTAGACGCCTGTTCATACCAACCATCATTCAGCAACTTGGTAGAAGATATTTTACAAACATTTCCAACGATTCCCTCATTGCAGTTTGGCTCGCTTGACCCTGCGGCGGTTGATGATAAATTCATCGCCTTAGTCGGACAATACCAAAACATACATCCCTATTTTCATTTATCGATACAATCAGGGGATAACTTGATATTAAAACGCATGGGACGCCGCCACAGCCGCGAAGATGTTATTGCTCTTTGCCAAAAGATACGCCGCGTCCGCCCCGAAGCCAGATTCGGAGCTGATTTCATTTGCGGTTTTCCGACCGAAACGGAAGAAAATTTTCAAAATACGCTTGCTCTGGTTCAAGAAGCAAGAATAGACAAGCTGCACGTTTTTCCCTATTCGGAGAGAGAGGGAACGCCGGCCGCCAAAATGCCGCAAATTCCGATGGAAATCAGACGAGCCCGTGCCCAACGTTTAAGAGAACTTCAATCGCAAGGAGACCAATAAACATGGCTAATTTTTTCGCACGCCTAACAACGGGACTAAAAAAAAGTTCCCACAAAATCAGCACCGGCCTAAGCAGTATTTTCAACAAGCAAAAACTCTCGGAAGAAACATTAGACAATCTCTATGAGCTTTTAATCACGGCCGACATGGGAACATCGGCCACACAAAAAATAATCGATTCTTTTGCAAAAAAACGCATGGATAAAGAAATTACGCTCTCCGAAATAAAAACTGCCTTAGCCGAAGAAATTGAACAGATTCTCACCCCTTGCGAAAAACCGTTTATCATCCAAGAAAATAAAAAGCCGTTTGTCATTTTGATGATAGGCGTCAACGGCGCGGGAAAAACGACCACCATCGGCAAATTGGCCGCCAAATTCAAAGCGCAAGGCCAAAAAATCAGCTTCATTGCCGGAGACACCTTTCGCGCCGCCGCGGTCGAACAACTAAGCGTCTGGGCAGAAAGGAATCATGTCCGCATATTCAAAGGAGCACAAGGATGTGATGCCGCAGGTCTGTGCTACGACGGCTTGCAGGAGGCCTTAAAACAAGGCGATGACATTGTTTTTATTGACACCGCCGGCCGCCTGCAAAACAAATCCTCATTAATGGATGAACTCAAAAAAATCATCCGCGTCATGCAAAAAATCATTCCGGATGCCCCGCACCAAACCTTGCTGACCCTAGATGCCACAACCGGCCAAAATGCCCTTGATCAAGTCAAGACTTTTGCCCAAATCACACCGATAGACGGGCTCATAATCACCAAACTTGACGGCTCGGCCAAAGGAGGGATTTTAGTCGCACTTGCCAACGATTCGCCGCTTCCGGTTTACTTCATAGGTGTCGGCGAAAGCATAGAAGATTTGGATTCGTTTTCTGCGCATGATTATGCGGCAAACTTAATTATTAACGAGTGAGGATTATGATGAAAAAAATATTTCTTTTAAGCATACTATGTTTAACAACCTTTTCTGCTCAGGCTCAAAACATTCAAGTATCAATAGAAAACGGCAAAATTAAAGCCTCGTCAAGCTCCGATGTCAATCTCTACAATTTCAGCCCCAATCTTTTGCTTGCCGCCGAAACCTGCAATGCTTATGAAGAAAATTTCATAGACAACAATCCCGAGCTGGCAAAGATAGGAGCGTTTTTAGGCAATGCCGATTTTTCGATTATCGTAAAAATCAAAGGCAAAAATGCTGATGACAAATGCACTTTTTCCATTCAACAAAAAGTCAAAGGCATGAGCAACGTCATTCACGAATGCGCCGTTGACGACCAAACCAGACAAGAACTCGTTTCAGCAATGAAAGACCGCTCAACCACACCCGTAACCGAAACCTATACCACCTATTCAACAATGACGCAACCGGACGGCACCGCAACCCAAATTCCGACCCAAACCACACAAACCGGCAGCAAATTCAGCATAACCCTAGCCAAAGTCATCGCCTCATCATGCAACACGCAAGAACAGGAACCGACTGAAGAAGAAAAACAAGACCTCGCCGACAACATACTTTCCTTCTCGCCCGAATTTATCGCCAACCTGAAAAACTGCACACCGGCGGAAGAAAAAAAATCCATGATGTTCTTTTCCGAAACCTATAAAGTTTTAGGACAAGAAGGAGATGTCTGCCACCTGCAATCAAATGACTTTGATTATTACGTACCCCAAGACAAATTAGCCGCCTTAAACAAAATAACCGACTTTCAAGAATTAAGTCAAAACAAAGACATCGCATACTATCGACCGACATATAAGATTCAAGGACTGGTCGAAAACCTCAAAAATTGTTCCGCATTACAAGATAACAGTACGAACAACGCCACCGAAACCAGCTCCGTAAATAATATCGAAATCACCCGCAGCCAATCAGCCCAAAAAACGCCGAACGGCTGTCGCATAACATTAACCAACATTGTTAAAATTGAAGGAGAAACACAAGAGTTTGTTCAAGAATGTGATGTTCCCGAAAGTGCCATAAATTATATCAAAGAACAAACCAAATCTTATCAAAACATTCCGCTCTCGGTTGATGAAGAATTGTATCAAAGTATTTTGGGACTTAATGTCTGCCAAGAAAAAAACAATTAAACAACAAAAGAGCGGTCATAAAAAAACCGCTCTTTTTTCAATCAAAGCTCACCCAAACAAGCCTTATAAAATTGCGCTTTAAGTTCATAAATACTCTCTTCTTTTTCCGTGGTTGAATACCCCAAATAATAATCATCCAGAGCCTGCAATTTGTATTCCAACCAAGCTTTCAAATCATCTTTCTCTTCTAAAGAAAGAGATTTGACATACTTATGAAAATGCGCCGTTTTACTCGCATATTTTTTACGTTTGTCAGAATGTTTTTTGTTAAAATCATGCCACAACTTCCGCCCATTTTCAAGTTCGAAAGGCCGCAATACGACTTCTAGTTTAACTTTAGCCCCCATAATAAATAAATTTAATAATTAATAACTGGACAAAACAATACAAACAAAAAATTTTAGAGTCAATAAAATATCGTCCACACCCCCGACAAAACACTTAACAAACCAAACAAAAACATATAAGTTGAAAACAAAAAAACAGGAAATAAATGGAAGACTTACTATCAAGCCTGATGTTAAACGTAACGCCCAAAGGCGAAGAAACACAAACACCTCAGGCACAAAAAGAATATACGGTCAGCGAAATTTCGGCCGAAATCAAAAAGTGTGTCGAAACACGCTTTAGCCATGTTCGGATAAAAGGCGAAATATTTGGCTGTAAGCGCGCCGATTCGGGACATTATTATCTGTCCCTAAAAGATGAAAACGCAATTATTGCCGCTGTCTGCTGGCGGGGAATTGCCGCTGGACTAAAATTCAAACCCGAAGACGGGTTGGAAGTTATCGCCACCGGAAAAATCACCACTTTTGCCGGCAAATCATCTTATCAGCTAGTGATAGAAGAAATGGAAATTTCCGGCACGGGCGCATTGCTCAAACTCTTGGAAGAAAGAAAAAAGCAATTCGCCGCGGAAGGTCTTTTTGATGCCGCCCACAAAAAACCGATTCCCTTTTTGCCGCAAACGATAGGCGTGGTAACTTCGGCCAGCGGCGCAGTAATCAGAGACATCATCCACCGCGTAAGAGACCGCTTTCCGAGCCACATATTACTCTGGCCCACACCTGTACAAGGCGAAGGAGCAGCAGAGAAAATAGCAGCCGCTGTCAAAGGCTTTAATAGCTTGTCCAAAGCCGGAAAAATAACACGTCCGGACGTCATAATTGTTGCGCGCGGTGGCGGCAGTCTGGAAGATTTGTGGCCGTTCAACGAAGAGATAGTAATTCGCGCGGTTTACGATTCGGAAATACCGATAATCTCGGCAGTCGGACATGAAACAGATACAATGTTGATAGATTATGTATCAGACCTCCGCGCCCCGACCCCGACGGGAGCCGCCGAATTTGCCGTACCGGTAAAAGCCGAACTGGAAGTAGGATTAAAAACGACCCGAGCCAGACTGGCCAACGCCGTATATAGATATCTGAATAATTATAAAACATTGCTAGAAGGTTTGAACCGCGGCATACCGAATTTAAATCAGATTCTGGGAGAATACCGCCAGAGGCTGGATGACCGAGCGGAACGACTAAATCTATCATTCCAAAACTTGCTAACACAAAAAAAGAACCTGATAGAGCGCAACACCATACGCCCGTTTTACATTCAAACGATTTTACAAAGAAACTGCGAAAACCTGCAAAACCTCGCCGCCAGACTTGAAAATGTCTCGATAGATTCGGTGTTAAAAAGAGGGTTCGCATGGATTCGCGACTCACGAGGACAAACCCTTTATTCAGTAGAAGAAGCCCGCCGTGCAACAAATCTTGAG
Source organism: uncultured Alphaproteobacteria bacterium (assembly GCA_944390355.1). Lineage (GTDB taxonomy): Bacteria > Pseudomonadota > Alphaproteobacteria > RF32 > CAG-239 > HGM16780. The sequence goes on from CALXPT010000019.1 coordinate 31,340, forward strand.
ATTCGTTTTGCCGACGGTATCATAAAAACCAAACCGATAGGAAAGAAAAATGACTTACAAGGCGATTTGTTTGACATTTAGTGTGGCCGTATTAGGTCTGAATATCACTGCGGCACAGGCACAAAATGATTATCCTCCGCTTGAAATTTGTGGCAACAAAGCCCAAGGCGGTATCATGAGAGGACACATCGATAACGCATATAAGATATATCAGAACGAAAAAGAAATTTCTGTATCGGAAGCAGGAGATTTCTTATTAGCCTTTGGACGAGACGAAGCCTATCAGCAGTCGGTGAGAATTTCCTATAATATTCCCGAAGAAGATTATCCGAGCGATTCCTACACATTCAGCATCACGCCGACCAAATGGGATATTCAAAAGATAAACGGGGTCGCCCAATCAAAGGTAACTCCGGGGGAAAGCCACCGCGATGAAATTTTGCGAGAAAATCAAAGCGTCCGCAAAGCCTTAAGTGAAAACAACACCACAAAATCATACTGGAAACAAGGCTTCATAGAACCGTTGGAAAAATATCGCATCAGCGGAGAATTCGGGGGGCAGAGAATTATCAATACGATTCCCAAGAGCCCGCATCGCGGACTTGACATGGCCGCACCATTAGGCACACCGATAAAAGCCGCGGCAGACGGCGTAGTCAAACTCAGCGGGGGCAACTTTTTTTACAGCGGCAATATGGTTATAATTGACCACGGACAAGGTCTGCATACAATGTACGCTCATATGAAAGATACCAGCGTAAAAGTAGGAGACGAAGTCAAGCAAGGGCAAATAATCGGAACGGTCGGACAAACCGGACGAGCCACGGGGGCGCACCTGCATTGGGGAGCATCATTAAATGATACCCGCTTTAATCCAAGCAGTTTATTAAAACTCAACGACAACAGTTTATGTTATAAAATCTAGAACAAAAAAACGAGACCACTATGGAAAACATACACATTTTACTACTATCAATATTACAGGGAATAACCGAGTTTTTGCCGGTTAGCTCATCGGGGCATTTAATTTTGTTTTCAAAATTCACCTCATTTCCGGACCAGGGCTTAGCATTGGATGTTGCTGTTCATGTCGGTTCAATTATCGCGGTTATGATATATTTTTCCGAAACAATATGGCAAGTCATCAGAGGGATGATAAAGAGCAAATTTTTGCCCGACATGAAAAACCAAGGCAACCGATTATTTTGGTTAATTTTTGTAGCGACGCTACCGGCCATTGTAGTAGGATTATTGTTAAAAGAACATGGGATGGAAGAATTTCGCTCAACCAAATTGATAGGTTGGACCATACTAAGCTTTGGAATATTGCTATACATAGCAGACAAACTGGGAATGACGATTCGCAAGGTTGAACATCTGGGATTTCTGGATGCCATATTGATTGGTTGCGCCCAGTGTTTAGCATTAATCCCTGGGACGAGCCGTTCAGGCATAACCATAACGACGGGACGATTTTTAGGCATGGAGAGAAAAGAGGCCGCCAAATTTTCGATGTTGCTGTCGATACCGACAATTTTCGGAGCAGGATGTCTGGTCGGTTATGAGTTATTTCAAGCGGGAGACATGGGCACAATAATAGAAGCCTTTGACGGGATAACATATTCCTTTATAGCCTCAATCTTAGCGATTTATATCATGATGTGGTGGTTAAAGAATTTTACATTTTTGCCGTTTGTATTATATAGAATAGCATTAGGCGGATACTTATTGTTAGAATCATATGGATATTTAGATAAAATAGCACAATAGTACTTGCAATTTAAGAATAAATATAATAAAAGAAGAAACGGAATAAGAGAAAGCCCTGATGGCGAAATTGGTAGACGCGCATGCTTCAGGTGCATGTTGGCTCAGCCAGTGGAAGTTCGAGTCTTC
>CALXPT010000020.1 GCA_944390355.1 uncultured Alphaproteobacteria bacterium
AGACTTTATATCATTCTTCTAATATACCGTCTGCGTATCCCCTTTTTCCTTCCTATTTATCTTGTCTTTATAACTCACCGAATTTTCTTTTTATTCTCTCGGTCTCAGCCTTATCTCATTCTTAACTTTTCGTTAAGGTTTCAACCTGTCGGCGAAATGGTTTATATGACACCCTAAACTGAAAGTCAACAACTTTTTTCAAAAAAATTCACTTTTTTTTTACATTTTTGCTAAATAATTGATTTTAAGAACATTTATTATCCATTTTTATTCATCCTATCATCATTCAAACTGCAAATTCGATTCTTTTCCGTTCCAAGATTCTCTAAATTTTTCAGATTCTCTCTTTTTGCCTGATTCTATATGCTCCGACAACTAAATTTTAACTCTTTTATCCCCATAATATAAAGATATAGATTATATCATCGATTCTTCTTGCAAGATTAATATAATTTAATATTATAGAAAAGTTAGTAACAAATTTTAGGAGGCTAAAATAATAAAAGAGAACACCAATGCGCCAGTACGAGAGAGCGACGGACCACGCATTAATGAAGATATCAAAGCAAAAGAAGTACGTTTAATTGATGCCGAAGGCGAGAACAGAGGGATAGTCAGCATAAAAGAGGCTCTGGAGATAGCAGATGAGGCCGGACTTGACTTAATAGAGATTTCGCCCCAAGCAACCCCGCCGGTTTGTAAAGTATTAGATTACGGCAAATATAAATACGAAGTTCAAAAGAGGAAGAACGAAGCCAAGAAGAATCAAAAAGTCGTAGAGATAAAGGAATTAAAGCTTCGTCCGATGATTGACACACATGATTATGAAGTCAAAGTCAAACAAGCCAAAAAGTTTTTGAAAGACGGCAACAAGGTTAAGTTTACAATGCGTTTCAAAGGAAGAGAGCTGAGTGCCAACGACATGGGGCGCAATGTTCTTGACCGCTTATTAGAAGATTTGGAAGGTTTGTGCAAGCTCGATTCAGCCCCCAAGCTTGAAGGCAAGCAGATGATGATGATTATCTCGCCGGAAAAATAATCAGATTACAGAACAAGACCAAAGGAATCCGCAATTTGGATTCCTTTTATTTTTGAATACAAAAAAAGACGCTGTGCCAAACGACACAACGTCTTTATTTTTAATACCTTACAAAGTCTCAAACACCTGTCCGTCGGCAATAAGAGAAACCTCTTTAACGGTTTTCAACCCTTGGCGAACGAACTTGGTTTTAATCTGCACGGGTTTACCTTTCGTCAAGCAAGACGGAAGAACACCCGATTCTGTTGGTTTAAGCATATAGCATTTTCCTCCCGCCGTAACCATAATCTGAAACTTATTTTCAGATGAGGTGTAGGGAATAACAACAGAGTCCGAAATAACCGCATCTATTGTTTCTTCTTTATCACCGAGATTTTCCGAAACGCTGCCCCACAAATTCTGACATCCTTCCCAAACGGCCAACGCAAATTCCTTAACTTTTTCAAAGCCAAAGAACCAGCAAACGGCTATGGCCAAAGCAAAACCAAATACAAATCCCCAGTTACCAAGTAAGATAAGCAGGAACAAAACGGCAACCACCGCAATAATAATCGTCTTGTTTTTCATACGGCAAAAGATTTAGATGTTAGATTTTTCAGTTTCTTGCAAAGCTTTTTCTTGTACGGCATCCACCTTTTCAGTCGGCAGGTACTTAACAAAATTTAATAACCCGTCTTTAACAATATTCAGCTGCAATGCGCATTTCTGAATATCAGCTTCAGGCAAACCGGCGCATTTTGCATGTTCCAGACCTTCTCGCGTTGTTTCCTCAAACTCTTCGATAAAGTTCCGAACAGAGCGTTTTTGTTTTTGGAACATTCTTTGAGCCTCTTGAGCATGATACGCTTTTTGCTGAGCGGCATACCCATCAAGGTTATCAATTTTCTCACTTTGTTGTCCGAGCCCTGTAGCAAGATCTTTCAAATCATTTTTCAGCTCATTCTGCTTTTCTGCCTGAGCTTTCTCTTGTGCAGAAATTTTCTTGGACAACTTCCAAAACAAAATACCAAACACTAATGCCACCAAAACCAAGGCGGCAATTACATAAACTAATACATTTTCCATAAGAAAAAAAAATTTAAAATTATATAACAAAAATAAATAAAACGACGTTTTTATGACACAATTTTTCATTTTTGTCAACAATAAAATTACAAAAAAAGCGACTTTAAAGCCGCTTTTAAGAATCAGATTTACAAAACAAGTCCCACATTAGGGTCGACAAAACGTTTTTTTGCCCCCCAATAAGTACCGGACAAACTCAGCCAAACAAATTCAGAGGCCAAAGCTCCGTTTTCATCCATCACCATATTGTCCTGATCATCGCAGAGATAAACTTTAGCGACGGAACAGGCTCCCAAAAGCGTTTTAGCTTCATCGAGTCCCATAGCATCCATTTTTTTCAATCTGGATTGACGGATAACCGGCAAATTTTGAAAAATACCTTTGGTTGTAGCAACATTACCGAAAGAAGAAGTCCGCATCCAAGCATTACCGCCGGCCGACATCCACACACGTTCTTTTTCGACAATAACACCATTTTCATTTTTCAACATAACACCGGTTAACGAACATACACCCAAAATTTGGGAAGCTTCACCATAACTCACAGCTTTACACTGTGCATACTTTTCAAACGAAATTGATTGCAAATGCAATTCTTGATACTTTTTCATAATATATAAGTTTAATAATAAGAAACTGAGGCTAAATATAATATGATAAACCAAGAACGCAAGCAAAATTTTAATTTAAATTAAATCCCCGACCTAAATTAAACAACAACCCCAATTTTTTTAAGGAAAAACATGAAAGAGATAAAAGACTTAAGCAAGGAAGAAGCCGAAAGAGAGCTTGAATACATAGCTAAAGAAATGGCCAAATCGGACATTGCCTATTATCAAAAAGATAATCCGTACCTAACTGATGCCCAATACGATTCGTTAAAAAGACGGAATGAGGAGATAGAGGCACGCTTTCCGGAATTAGTCCGCAGCGATTCGCCTTCAAAAAAAGTCGGCGCACCTTTGCAAAGCGGCTTTAAGAAAGTTCCGCACCGTTTTCCGATGTTGTCATTGGGCGATGTTTTTTCCATTGAAGAGGTTGAAGACTTTGTGCAAAGTGTGAAACGCTTTTTGAATAGTGCTAAAGAACTGGATTTTATGGCCGAACCCAAGATAGACGGCTTGTCTTTTTCGGCGCGTTATGAAAAAGGCCGATTCGTTCAGGGGGCAACCCGAGGCGACGGTGTTTTAGGAGAGGACATAACCGAAAATTTGAAAACCATAAAAGAACTGCCGCAAACCTTATCGGGAGATTTTCCTGATATTCTTGAGGTGCGCGGTGAAGTTTATATGAAAAAGTCAGACTTTTTCGCATTGAATGAAAAATACGAGGCCGAGGGCAAAAAAACCTTTGCCAATCCGCGCAACGCCGCCGCCGGTTCATTAAGGCAACTAGACCCAAAGATAACGGCGGAACGAAATTTGAGTATATTTGCTTATACTTGGGGCGAGGTTTCCAAGCGCGTGTGGGATTCGCAGGCTGACTTTTTCAATCACTTAAAGGCCTGGGGCTTTCCGATAAACGAGCACAATCACTTGTGCCGCAGCGTTAAAGAGATAGATGAAAATTTCCAACATCTAATGGAGATAAGAGCTGATTTAGATTATGATATAGACGGCGTGGTTTATAAGGTGAATGATATTGCCTTGCAGGAAAGACTGGGCTTTTTAACCCGCACGCCGCGTTGGGCTGTGGCGCATAAATTTCCGGCCGAACAAGCAATAACGAGGTTGAACGAGATTCGCATTCAGGTCGGCCGCACGGGAGCCTTAACACCGGTGGCTAATCTTGAACCGATAAACGTCGGCGGCGTGATTGTGGCACACGCCACTCTGCATAATGAAGACGAGATAAAACGCAAAGACATTAGAGAGGGTGATTATGTCATTGTGCAAAGAGCGGGCGATGTCATACCGCAAATTGTCGGTGTTTTGAAAGACAAACGCCCTGAGGGAACCAAAGAGTTTGCATTTCCGACCACCTGCCCGATTTGCGGTGCCCACGCCATCAGGGAAGAAGATGAGGCGATTCGCCGTTGCACGGGCGGTTTGAGTTGCCCCGCACAAGCAAAGGAGCGAATTATTCACTTTGTATCCAAAGAAGCATTTGACATTACGGGCTTAGGCGATTCGATTGTAGAAGACTTTTTTAATGAAGGTATTTTGCATACACCGGCCGATATTTTCACATTGGAAGAGCGAAACGATGACGCAAGCTTGTTTGCCGAACAAAAAGGCAGTGTTTTGCATTTGGAGCAACGGAACGGCTGGGGCAAAAAATCGGTTGATAATTTGTTCAAAGCGATTCAAGCTAAGCGCACAATTTCCATGCCGCGGTTTATTTATGCTTTGGGCATTCCCCAAGTCGGCGCGGCCACGGCATTGCTGTTAGCCAAGAACTATAATAACTTTAATCACTTTATGGCTGAAATGCAAAACAAACAAACCGAATTGCTGGTTTCAATAGACGGGATTGGTGCGAATATGGCCACCGACATTGTTGAGTTTTTCCAAGAGGCGCATAACTTAAACATCATCAACGAACTTTTGCAATATGTTAAAGTTGAAGATTATATTGATGACACAATAAGCGATTCGCCCTTATCGGGCAAAACGGTCGTCTTTACCGGAACTTTGGAGCAAATGACCCGCTCCGAGGCTAAAGCCAAAGCGCAAAAACTAGGAGCTAAGGTTGCGGGGTCAGTCTCCGCCAAAACCGATTACGTCATTATCGGCGCAGACGCAGGCTCTAAGGCCTCCAAAGCCCAAGAACTCGGCATCAAGATACTATCCGAAACCGAGTTTTTGGAACTGATAAAATAAATCATCTTGATTGAAACAAAACAATGCGGAAGATTTTTTATCTCAAACTCTTCCGCATTTTTATCACCCTTCCCTAAAAAGCTAGGACCGGGCGAACGGAATGGATACTGTTAATCGCAGCGTTGTAGTGCTCATTACCATAATTGAAGTACAAAAACCAAGCATTGCCATTAGAAGCCTCGGAAGAAGACCAATACCAAGTTGTCGCCAATTTTGTTCCGCCGATTTTTCCTAACGCTATATTCAATACATTCTTATTACCAGATATCGCATTTAATTCTCCATAAGCAGGCAAGTACCAATCTCCGGCTTTTGTTCCTTCTGTTTTATAGCTATTCACATATTCAAATGCAGGACAACTCTTCCCATTCGCCTTACAATACTCCAACACTACCCTCGTATTGTTTTTACCTTGCCAATCCGCTGTAACCGCTGATTGCGATGTTATATTACTCAACCCCGGAACATCAAAATAATCTGGATATGACCAATATTGTCGAGATTCCTCCAATCCTATCGCCAAATGGTTAGTCGTATCAAACACCACACCGATTGGTGTTTTGGAAGCAACAACATTAGCATTACAGCTCTTATCCGAATACAAGATAGCCCCGACAGTGCAGTTAGTATAATCCGGTGTTGTTGTTCCGCTGCCGCCGCCGTTATTGATAATTTCCGTAATTTGTTTTTCAAGTTCCGTGATTTTGTTGGTTAAATCAACCACCGTACAGTTCCAAGCGTTGCCAAACGGGCATTTGACGCCGCCGTTACATGATTGACTGGAAGTATACCCCAAACTTGAACAACTCGGAGTTTGAATGCACGCTGCATTTGCCGCACCACTCAACAAACCACTCACCACCAAAGCCGATGTTAAAAATAAATATTGTTTCATTTTCTTTCTCCTTGATAATAATTTCAGTTCTTGGTTATTGTTCAAAAGCGCAGAAGTCGCACCAGTCGGTACATCCGGTTGCACAACCGGTTACAACGTATAAATTCGAACATTCTTCATAAGTGCAGACCGTACACGGCGGACATTCGCTCTCCGTACCTAAGTTCGGGCATTTTTTGCACTCCGAACACAGGGTTGTATTGCCGCTTTGACAAGCGGTTGCGCCATCCGCACAGCCCATGTCGCCGCAATCCAAATATCCCGAACAGTCTATCTCTTTAATTTTGTATTTTTCCTTGATTTTCAATCCGCCTTCGTCGCATTCCATACAAGGCTCGCCGTCCGCTTCATAACCATCGGGAATAGAACCCAATGTGTACTTGTATTCCGCCGGACACGTCGGGGTACAGCAATCTTGATACAAGCCGTCACCACAAACCTCTCCGACTCCTTGCTGTGGTGATTGACAAGTTACGTAACTGCTCGGACAATCCGGAATACATTCGGCAAAATATTTGTTATCTAACGGGCAGAATTTGTCTGGTTTATACCCTGTCGGACATGAGGTTTTATCATACCCCATTTCGGTACAGCTTTCTTTATAATCATCACCCCCCGGAGGAAGATCATCGTCCGGCGGCGTCCCTGTCGTCCCATCGGTGCCGACAAAGTCCGCCCCGCCGCAATCTTCCGTATCAGTTATCCAGCACACCTGTGCAACCCTGAGTTCTCTTGCCCCAAAAATGGGCGAAGACAAGCTTTGGGCTGATAAATTCGGTGTGTGTTGTGTGTGTCTGTCAACCACATTTAGAATCGGAGGTGCTTTGAGATTAAAATTAATTGATGCTTGAGCTTGATTAGATACACAAGCCAAGCTTAATGCTGTAGCGCACAGCAAAAGGTAACCATTTTTCATCATAATACACCTCAAAATTTCTAAATTACACTTGTCTTCACGACTCGTATTATAGCACAAAAGAAAAATCCTTTCAATAGAAATTTTCTATATTTTCCGCGGGTTTGCACGATTTATTTTTGCATAAAAAAATCAAAGTTGTTTTTTAATTTGTTGCAAAAAAAATGAGGCGGTTCTCCGCCCCCTTGCTTCTTTTCTGCTTTTTTTCTTTAACTTACATTTATCCTGACAACATCTCTTTTCGTTTTAAATCAACAAACATTAAACTAAAAAATAAAAAATATAAATTCGTGAAATTAAAAGATTAACAAACACAATCAACGGTGCAGCCAAAATCCAAACCAACCACAGTGGCACTCCGCCCCCCACCAAAAACACAAAACTAAAATAAAAAATATCAATCAGCATTGCCAACACAAAAAACACAAAATAACTTCCCTGAGTTCTGTTCCAAGCGGTCATAATCGACCAACTACGCCCGATAATTGCATTCAACCAAGCCATAAACGGCCGTAAAATAACTTGTGGAGCCATTAATATGCAAATAACATTTAACACCACATCATAAGCATCACCATCCTGCATATATCGCTTTTGAAACAGCTCATAATTTTCTTTCACCTCAACCGGCACATTCATGGCATAAGGCGCATAGGGCAACAAAAGCAAAAAAGTCGCAAAAATAAAAGCCAGCATCACAATTTTAGTCGCCGGAATCAAGCTTTCCCAAAACCGCCTGTTTTTCAAATAGGGTTTACGCCCGAATACAAACCGAAAGAACCCATACCAAAACAAATACAACAAAATTCCCCAAGGCAAGAACAACGGATTTGCCCATCCGCCAAGCAAACAAAACCCAACTTCCAAGAACATACAAACGATAACGGAAGCTACAACCATACTTTTCAGATTTTGATTCCAAGCCAAAACCGCTTCATCAAAAAGCTTTTTAAAACCAATATTTTTAACTTCTTCAGCCATTATCACCCTCAAAGTAATTTACGATTGCCCCAAACGCCCACCGCATAAAATTCATACTTAACGCTTGCCTCCGATATCAATTAATCGATGCATCCAAGGGATTAAAGCGCAACAACAACGTCTGCCACATTTCATAATGGTCGGCATATTTTTCGGCAAATATCTTATACGGCGCACAAATATACACGGCTCTTCGAGCACTTTCCGCTACGGAACGATAGAACCCGTCAGAATTATAGCGCGACTTATCAACAATATCCACTTCCGCCACATCACCGTTCGGCTTAAGCGTAGCCTTAATCTCAATAATCATATTTTGCGCCCCTTTAGCCCCTGGGTCAAGATTCCAACAAGCGCGCAACCTTCCGGCAATGGCATCCAATTCGGAAATTGACAACTCGCTGAAATACGACCCGCCGGTTCCGCCTTCAACCCCCATATTATTAACTTCGGCATCTTCCTTAATCACGGCGGTTTCGTTTTCTTCACCTAAAGTTTTTTCCAAATCGTCAACCGACGCGAGCAAACTTTTCAAAGGATTAGCCAGCTCGGGAACTTTTTTAGGCTGAGTTTTAGGCTTAGTTGGCTGTTTGACTTTAGGCTTGCGTTGCGGCACGGGCACAACTTTTTCTTGCCGCTTGGGCGCAACCTGTTTTTTCTTTTCTTCGGCAACCAAATAATCACTTTTAGGTTTTTCAACCTTTTCTTCAACCGGAACGGGCTTAGGTGCTTTTTCGGGAGCTTTAGGCTCAACTTTTTTAGGCTGCTCTTTTTGTTCGGGTTCTGGCGTTGTATATTTTTCGATTTTACGTTTAGTTGTGCTGGCCTTTTTCTCTTCTTTTCCGCGTTCGGCTTTAGGCGGCAGGTTTGTCATCTCCGAAATTTTAACTTTGTTCAAATCAACAATAATCGGCACCTGGCGCATGGGTTCATTATCATGCCAAAACTTCGGCATATCAATCAAAAAGATAATTAAGACGACCAAATGCAAAGCAATTGACTTGTATAAAGATTCTTTCATTGACTTTTCAACCATCGCCAACCCGCACCCTTATTTAGATTTTTTCATAAGAGGTTTACTCTGCGTCTGCAAGCCGACTTTCTCAAATCCGGCCTCTTTCAAAAGAGCCATAAGCCCGATGACCCGACCGTAATTAGCCGCCTGGTCTCCGGAAATGGTAACGGTAATATCCTCATTTTCACCGCGAATGGCTTGGAGTTTTTCCACAATTTTATCCTGAGGAATTTCACTCTCGCCGATATAGTAATACCCTTCTTTATCAACACTAACGGTAATAGAAGTATCTTTTCCTTCCAAAGACTTTCCTCCGACTTTCGGCAGATTAACGGCAATACCCGACGTCATCAAAGGAGCGGCCACCATAAACACCACCAAGAGAACCATCATCACATCCATAAGATTGGTCATGTTAATTTCGGCATTTCGACGACTGACGCGGTAATGGCGGCGGCTTTCTTTTTTCACAATAAAGGCCATGAATTATTCTCCTGCCATTTCGGCTTTAATTGCCGTATCATCAATCTCGCGCGAAAGGATGCTTGAAAATTCAGCCATAAAGTTTTCCAATCCGCCGGCATAACGGTCAATATCGGAAGAAATTTTGTTATAAGCGACCACGGCCGGAATAGCGGCGATAAGGCCGAAAGCGGTTGTAAACAAAGCCTCGGCAATACCTGGGGCGATAGCGGACAAAGAATTGGTCTGCATGGCCGCCACGGCATTAAAACTGTTAATAATCCCCCATACTGTGCCAAACAGCCCCACAAGCGGAGCCACGGAACCGGTAGAAGCCAAAAAGCCCATACGGGTATCAAGAGCCTCAAGTTCTTTGTCCATAGAAACTTCCATAGCTTTTTCAATACGCTGCTGCAAAGAAACACCTCTCAAGCCGCGATCAGTTTTAGATTTCAAAATATTGGTGCGTTTCCACTCTTTCATAGCGGAAATAAACATAGCCGACATTGGATCTCTCGGGCGATTTCCAATAGCATCATAAAGTCTGTCAAGCGACCCGCCGGACCAAAATTTTTCCTCAAAAGCTTTAGAGAGGCGTTTCACCTGACGCAGCGTACCAACTTTTTCAATAATAATGGCCCACGACCAAACCGAAGTAGCGATTAAACCAATCATCACCACTTTTGTAACCATATCAGAGGCCCAAACCATATCCCACATAGACATTTGAGCGGCCGCCTGAGTTGTTACATCAGCTAAAGTTTGTGTATCCATATCAAAACCCTTTACAAATTAAACAATATTTTTTAGGAAGTTATCACAAATTTCTAAATTTTCAATTAAATATATCAGTTTCAACAGCAAAAAAATATCCCGCATTCAGCAGGATATTTTCACAAAACAAGCTAAGAACGAGTGTCCCCTTTCGCACACTTCACGGCATATATCCACAAACGAACAATGACATAAAAAAGCAAGGCGATACCAAAGATACCTCCCGCAACTTTCAGCTGCAGCTCCGGTGTTTCATTCAAAAGCTTTCCGCCCCAATAGGTAATCAGAAAATAATAACTTAACCCACAAAGCAACAAAGAACAACAGACTGAAAGCAATTTCCAACCATCGGCATAATCAATAGTATTAAAGCACATAAACGCTTCATACCAAGATTTAAGAGCACATTGAAGCACAAAAGCAAACAAGCCCCAAGTGGCATTCCACGAAATCAATCCGATAAAAAAGGCAATAACGCAGGACACAAAAACAAAAACCCTGCCCTTATCAGCCCAAAGGACAATCCGACTAATAATATTTTTCATAACCATAATTGTTTAAAGTTAATAATAAAGTTTGCAAGCAAAGCTTTAACACACATTAAACAAAAATGCAAGATTTTCTAGCCTTATAAAGCCTCAATTTTTTGCAACAAAGATTCGGGAATACGCGTCGGACGCCTGCGAGATAAGCTGACATGAGCGAGTTTAACTTCAAGAGAAACCAAAATCTGCTCACCACGACGAATTTCTTGTTTCATCACGCAGCCGGCACCTTTGGCCTCAACCATTTCACAAGTAACAATAAGCAAGTCATCAAGAACGGCAGGAGCTTTATAATCAATAGTCAAAGAACGCACCATGAATGCCGACTTTTCCTCACTTTCCAAATCTGCCTGCTGGTTCACCCCCAAAGCACGCACAAACTCGGTGCGGGCACGTTCGGCAAATTTAAGATAATTTGCATAATAGACGACACCGCCGGCATCGGTATCTTCATAATAAACGCGTACCGGAAATTCAAAAACTTTTCCTTGAAAAACACCATGAGGTGCCACAACTTCAGCCATATTTTTAAGCTCCTTCTTCTTCAATAACTTTGAGCAAATCAAACTGCTCCGGCATAGGCTTCATACCTTTTTTGATTCTGGGCGCGCCCAAATATTCACATCCCAAATCCGAAATCACACGACCTCTGGGTGTGCGTTGCAAAAAACCGAGTTTGAGCAAAAACGGCTCAATCACCTCTTCAATGGTGTCCCTTTCTTCAGACAAAGCCGCAGCCAAAGTATCAGCACCAACCGGCCCGCCACCATAATTATTTAAGATACAATTCAAATAACGCCTATCAAAAGCATCAAGCCCATAATTGTCCACATCCAAACGTTTAAGAGCCGTATCGGCAATATGATTATCCACTTCTTTGGCTTGAGCAACCGCCCCGAAATCACGCACTCGACGCAACAAACGACCGGCGACACGGGGTGTTCCGCGCGAACGCTTGGCAATTTCCATCGCCCCGTTTTCCGAAATCGGCATTCCCAAAAGTTTCGCCCCTCTAAGAACGATGAGTTTAAGTTCTTCGGGAGAATAAAAATCAAGCCTGAGAGGAATACCGAAACGCTCTCTGAGCGGATTAGAAAGTAAGCCCGAACGTGTTGTCGCCCCGACTAAAGTAAACGGCTGTAAGTCAATACGCACCGAACGGGCGGAAGGCCCTTCTCCGATAATCAAATCAAGCTGAAAATCCTCCATCGCCGAATACAAAACTTCTTCAATCGCAGGGTTCAAACGGTGAATTTCATCAATAAACAACACATCGTTTCGTTCAAGATTGGTAAGAATGGCGGCCAAATCGCCTGATTTAGAAATCATCGGCGCGGAAGTCGCCCGAAACCCGACATTAAGTTCCTTTGCCACAATAGAGGCCAGCGTAGTTTTTCCCAACCCCGGAGGGCCAAAAAGCAACACATGGTCCATTGCTTCGCCGCGCGTTTTGGCCGCCTCAATAAAAACTTTAAGATTTTCGCAAACCTGCCTTTGCCCGACAAATTCATCCAAAGAGTTCGGACGCAGGCTCACCGGATTCGCACTATTCTGCACCTCATCACCAACTTGTTTCTGTGGGCTGACAATTCTATCCTCACCAACCATATTCATCCAAATTTCCCCTTACTAAAAATCTTTTTGAGCAAATTCTTTTAAGGCCAACCGAATCAAAGTCGGCACATTTGCATCGGGTGAGTTTTTCAAGGCGGCGTTCACGGCGCGATAAGCCTCTGTCCGCTGATAGCCCAAATTAACCAACGCCGAAATGGCATCATCCATATTAGCACCGGCACTTTCCTCGGCCTGTAGTTCAACCAAACCGTCTTCATAACTTTCGGTTTCTTGAGCGGCCTCTCCGTCAAGACTAGTCCCCAAATCAGATTTCATGGTAGCCTCCAAAGGAATGGTTACGATTTTGTCTTTAAGTTCCGTTACAATTCTTGCCGCAAGCTTAGGGCCGACGCCTGACGCGCGGCTAAACGCGGCTTTATCTTGGGCGGAAACGGCCTGAGCCAGTTGGCTTGGAGAAAGCACGGATAAAATCGCCAAGCAAACCTTAGCTCCAACCCCTTGCACTTTGGTAAGAGTTGTAAACCATTCTTTTTCCCAAGCATTGGCAAAACCAAACAGCGAGATACTATCTTCCCTGACCACTGTCTCAATAAGCAGCGTAGCCGCCCCGCCGCGAACCAGTTTGGCCAAAGTCTTGGAAGAAGCGGACACCAAATATCCCACACCGTTCACATCAATAATGCAATAATCCTCGCCGATAGTGTCGACTACCCCGCGCAATTTAGCAATCATAATCAATTCACCATAAAAAACACATTTTACAACCTACAGACAAGATATAAAACTTCCCTTTAAGACGCAAGCATTTTTTACAACAAATCAAGAACAAAATAAAAACGGAATTTCCAAGAATCCCGTTTCAGATTTTCCACACAAATAGAAATTTCCATTTTTCATACATCAAAAAGAAATAATCTCCATTTTTTTTCATACATCAAAAAGAAATCTCTATTTCCTTTCATACTTAAAAGAGGCTCAAGCTTAGCGACATCGGACAAACTTTTAACGATTCGTATACACAAAGCGCAATCATACTTTATCAAAACTGTCTCAATGAGCAGATTAGCAGCTCCGCCGCGCAATTTTAGGGATACAAAAAATTTTCCAATTTTCAAACAAAAAAAACGCCGCCCCGAAGGCGCGGCGTAAATCAAAATTAGTTTTTATTTTTTTGCGGCAAAAAAGGTTTAAGTAACGGATGTTCAAAAACATCTTGAACAAAGCTAACCCAATAACACCGATTATTCAAGATTGTCGGCATCTCAAACTCAATGGCGCAGTTAATAAAAACCTCAACGAACCACCCATCGCGATAAAAGAGCTTCATGGCATAATTGCTGTGTTGAGCACTCTCCAACAAAATGAAAGGATACATCAAACTCGGATAGCCAACTTCATCTGCATCACCATCCCCGTCATCATTTTCAGCAGCTTGTTGAATAGAACGCTCAATATCGGCAATAGCTTTTTCGGTAAAACCGGAAAACACATTCATAAGGAACTCAATCGGCAAATTGCTCAAAACGTTTTGCAACTCAAGCGAAAATTCTTGCTTATGGTTCAACCAGCAAAAAATCTCACACCACATTTGAGGCGAAATATTTCTTTGCAATTCCATTACCCGCATCAAGCTGAGTTGCTGAACGTCATAAGCAATCAAAGAAGCCCCATACATTTCGGAAGTTAACACGGTTTTCTTAAGGAAATGCGTTTCACAAAGTTTCAAGTCGATATATTGACTTTCCGTCATCGGAAACAAATCGAGTTCACTAACCTCAAGCTTTAGCTTTTCAAAAAACAAATCACTTGATTGAATAACAAAACGCCTGTTACCGTAAATTTTAGCAACAAATTCCATTCCGTAACGCTTATGCCAACAAGGAACATCCCTTTTTCCGCGAGAAAGAGAGAGCTCCAGCTCGGGCATCAAAACCACAATGGTTCCATCATCCCGCACATACTGCAAAAAATCAATACTTTCTTCACGATTAGAATCAAAATAAACATCTCTCTTGCAAATATAGCAATACTGAGGACTCCAATCACCGCCAAAACCATACTTCATGTTAAAAGCCAGCTCTTCGACACGAACCATAGCCTGACTCAAACAGCTGATTTTAAACAACATCTCAAATTCATCCGGAGATAAAATATCCTTAATGACAGGTCCATTGGCAAGCCCGCCCGCGCGAAGATAAGCACATTCTATCTTGGCAAGAATAGCATCAAACATAAACTCAAAACGCTGAGCCAACAAAAGAGCCTCAATATCTTGAGTTCTTTTGGGGTTTTCATTCGTTGATACTTTTTTGGTTTCATCATTTTTCATAATAAAAAGAATTATAAAGTTACACAAAAATACAATAAACTCTGCACAGAGTAGCACGAACAAAATTTTTGTCAATTATAAAAAAGAAAGGAACTAAAACCCCAAAGCCCGCGCTTTGCGATAAGTATTATGCGTAATCGCCATAGCCAAAGCATCGGAAGAGTCGGCATTTTTGGGCTGGCAGTTCGGGAGCAGAATTTTAACCATCGCCTCGACCTGAGATTTTTGGGCATGTCCGACCCCGACAACGGCCTTTTTAATTTTATTGGGTTCATACTCCACCACCGGAATATGATAGAGTGCAGGCATCATCATAACCACGCCGCGCGCCATACCGAGTTTGATGGTTGATTTCGGATTATCATTAAGAAAAACCTGTTCAATGGACGCTTCATCGGGATGATAAGTTTCAATAACCTGTCGCAAAGTATCATAAATCAGAGCCAATCTTTCGGCCAAAGGCAATTTTGGGTCAGTTTTAATAAACCCGTCCGCCACATAACGCATACGATTTCCCTCAACCTCAATCACGCCCCAACCGGTAGAAGACAAGCTTGGATCAAGTCCCAAAATCCGCATAAATAAAAAGCTCCCGCAATAAAAAACAAAGGGCGGGAATCCCCGCCCCCAAATATACTAAAAACTAATCCTCGCTGCTTTCCAAAGCTTTAAGAACCTCCTCGGAAAACTCGGCATTATGATAAACTTTTTGCACGTCATCATCATCTTCCAAAGCATCAACAAATTCCAAAAACTTCTGAGCAGTTTCCAAATCATTCACATCGGTTTTAACGGTAGGCTTCCAGTCCAAGCGAGAGGCGGAAGGTGTTCCGAAAACCTTTTCCAGAGCTTCGGTAACGGTATTCAAATCATCGGGCAAGGTCTCAATCTCATGAACTTCCTCATCGGAAGAAACATCATTTGCACCGGCCTCAAGAGCAGTTTCAAACATCTTATCGGCATCCGCGGTACTGGCCGGATATTTGATATAGCCGATTCTCTCAAAATTAAAAGCCACCGAGCCTGACTCACCCATCACGCCGCCGCGTTTTCCAAAAATAGTGCGAACATTTCCGGCCGTTCTATTTTTATTATCGGTCATAGCTTCAACAATAATAGCGACTTTCCCTGGGCCAAAGCCTTCATAACGAACCGAAACATAATCCGCTCCGCCGGCCGTCTGCGTAGCTTTGGCAATAGCACGCTCAATATTATCTTTAGGCATGCTCTCCGCACGCGCGGCTTGAATAGCCAAACGTAATCTCGGGTTTTTATCCGGCTCGGGCAATCCGCTTTTCGCGGCAATGGTAATATCGCGAGCAAGTTTAGCAAAAACTTTAGCCTTTTTAGCATCTTGAGCACCTTTACGGTACATAATATTCTTAAACTGGGAATGTCCAGACATAACACAAATCTCCGAAAAAAATACAATAAATTCCCTGCATTTTTACTCTAGTTTTTTCATAAAATCAACCCCCCGCAAAAATTTTTTTTCATAAATTTTGCGAGAGGATACATAAAGAAGGCACAATTACTTTTGAAGATCGTTTAAAATCATAAACTCAATTTTCTCACTGCTGACATTCAAGATTTTAAGCTCAATATCATTAATACGGTACAATCCGGCTTTTTTAGGAAAAGCAAAGGTTTCAAATTCACCGGTAGCCTCACCTTGAGGGGTATAGACCATATAAGTAAAAATCATTTCGCCTTTTTGAATACCGTCATAGCGCAAATCAAAACCTTTAACAGGTTTTGTCTGCTCGACATGAGATTGAACGACCGGCGAGAAATGAAAATCAAAAGGTCTCGGCGTAACTTCATCGGGAACAAGCACCAATTTTTTATATTTCAACACACCGCTGTGTTCATAAATAGACCCGTCGCGCTTAATAAGAAGAACAGAATCAGGATCATTTTTATCTTGAATTAAGACCACATCAATACCACCGGTAATCGTAGCTTGTCCCAAAATCGGCACCACATCGCCTTTTTTAAACTCAACAAAGATTGAATCAGTACCAAAGCCGCCATCCATAACCGCTTTAACACAGTCAGTAACATAATAATCTTTATTAAACATTCTGTCAGACACAACGCTCCCACCAACATAAGCCGTATAAATCACCCCGCTCAAACGACTAACCTCAGAAATATATTCCGTTTTAAGCAAAGTAGGTTCGGAAGGAAAATATCGAATAGGGAAAGATTCCCTTGTTTCGACCCACTCACGACGCCATTCGCCCCAAGAATTTTCACCGGCATGAATAGCACAAGAGGATAACAAAGCGGCACTTAATAAAACAAATACTTTTTTCATATCCAAACTCTTTAAAAACCCTTTGATTATTTTTCGATAAACAATTATTATCATAATAAAGTAAATAAATCTTTAGCATAAAAATTTTTTATCAGAGCAAAAACATGAATAAAGAAAACAAAGGCGGCGCATGCTGGCAGCTAACATTCACACCTTGCGAAAACTATCCTCAATCATTGCTGGATTTTATTGATGAATATTTCACCACCTCGGCTTTGGATTATGAGGATAACGGGCAAGAAGTTTTAAGTGCCTATGCCGACATAAATTTCAACGAACAAGACCTGCAAAAAGCCGCAAAAAACAATAACATTCTTCTCCCCGAATATAGCAAAACATTATTGGAAAGCAAAAACTGGTTAAAAGACTATGTCATAGAATTTGCCCCCGTTGAGGTAGCTGATTTTTTAATTTACGGCATCCACGAAAAAGAAACACCAAAAACAAACAAGATACCGCTGCAAATATATGCGGCAACGGCTTTCGGCTCTGAACATCCGACCACCCGCGGCTGCTTGACGGCCTTAAGCGAACTCTATCACCAAAATAATTTTCGCCCGAAAAAAGTTTTAGACATGGGCACTGGCTCGGGAATTTTGGCATTAGGCGCAGCCAAACTCTTCGGAACATCTTGTGCAATAACCGCGGTCGACATAGATGAAGAAGCCGTCATTGTAACCATGCAAAACGCAGAAACCAACCATAGTGATGGCAACATCCGCGCCTTTCAAAGCAACGGCTATGAGACCCCCGAAATTTGGCAAACCGCCCCGTTTGAACTGATTTTTTCCAACATACTGGCACGACCGTTAATAGAAATGGCACCCAAACTTTATAAAGCTTTAAGCATTGGCGGTTATTGTATTTTATCGGGCTTTGTCGAAGAACAACAAGACTGGGTCATCAATGCCCATACAAACGAAGGTCTGAAACTCATAAAATGTGATGTAATAGATGGCTGGTGCACGGCACTTTTGGAGAAAACACATGAATAAACTCGATTCGCTGATATCAAAATTGCACGAACTTCAAATTGACGGTTACTTTTTACCGCGCAACAATATGTTCATTACCGAAGACATTCATCCGGCCGAAAATCAAATCATGCACATAAGCGGCTTTACGGGCTCGGCAGGTACACTGCTAATCATGAAAGAAGGACTTTCCCGTCTCTTTGTTGACGGCCGCTATGAACTCCAAGCCCCGAAAGAAACCGATCCCGACAAAATAGAAGTTATTTGCACCGCACATACCGCTTTGCTGGAATGGCTGTCTCAAAATCTTTCAAACGGCTTTCGTATGGGTTATAATCCGTTAACCATATCAATAGCGGATTTAAGCCGCATGCAAAGCAAACTTCCGCAGATTAAATTCATTGCGATTGAAAACTTTATAACAACAAGCCAAAACCATGTAGCCGGTCGTGTATTTGAACACGCATTGGAATTTTCGGGTATATCAAGAGAAGAAAAGATTGCGCACATCAGCGAATTTTTAACCAAGCACCAAAAAGACGCTTGGCTTTTTTGCGCGGCAGACAGCGTCTCATGGCTGTTAAACCTGCGCTCCAAATGCCTTCCCGACACACCGATACTAAGAGCTTACGCTTATGTTTCATCCACGGGAGAAGTATCTGTTTTCGGAGCAAATTTAGAACTAAACGAAAAACAATATCCCACCCTTAAATTCTACCCGATTAATGCCCTGCCCGATTTTTTAAAAAAGCACAAAAAAGAACAAATATATATAGATGAAATCTCCACCCCTTCCGCTATATCTACAATATGCCGAAAGCACAAAATCACCCTATATCATCATAGCGACATCTGCGGAGAATACAAAGCCCTAAAAAACCCGATAGAACTTCAGGGAATAAGGAAGGCTCATGAGAGAGATGCCGTTGCCTTGATAAAATTTTTGCATTGGCTGGATAAAAATTTTGACAACCAAACGGAATTGGACATTGTCGAAAAGCTCCATGAATTTCGCGCCCAAGGAGACAACTATTTTTCCGAAAGTTTTGAAACGATAGCCGCCTACGCCTCAAACGGTGCCATAGTGCACTATCAACCCGCACCGTCGACCAACAAAATCTTAAAATCGGGCTCGCTTTTGTTGTTAGACAGCGGCGCGCAATATTACGACGGCACCACCGACATCACCCGTACCATAGCCTTAGGCACCCCCACCCAAGAGATGATAGATATCGCCACTTACGTTCTTAAAGGCCACATCAATTTAAGCCGCGCCATTTTCCCGAACAAAACCACGGGACAACACCTAGATTCATTGGCACGCTTTCCTCTCTGGCAAAAAGGACTGGATTACAAACACGGCACGGGTCACGGCGTTGGCTGTTTTTTGAATGTTCATGAAGGTCCGTTAGGAATCTCGACCTCCTATTCATCATACCCTTTGCAATCAGGCATGATAACTTCCATAGAACCCGGATATTATAAAGAAGACCGATTTGGCATCCGCATTGAAAATCTGGCGGAAATAAGCACTTGTGGACAAAGTAACATGCTGTGCTTTATCCCTTTAACATTAGTCCCCTTTGATAAAAAGTTGATAAATCCCGCATTGCTAAATCCGGAAGAAATAGCATGGATAAACACATATCATGAGCGCGTTTATCAAACCATATCCCCGCTGTTGGATAGCAAAGACCAAAGCTGGTTAAAAACTGCCTGCAAAAAAATATAAGTCTAACAAACAAGCGTAAACTCTTGCTATTTTTGAAATGAGTATATATATTTTTAAGCAAAAGATGAAGATTAAAGGAAAATAAGTTAATGCAATTTAAGAGAATATTCAAAAAAATCTTGTCATGGTCAGGACTGTTTTTCTTTGCACTTGCAGCCTACATGATTTATGTTCAACTCTCCAAATACCACCTCTCAGACATTAAGGAAGCACTATTAAGCATTCCGCCGCGCAACCTGTGGTTAGCATGCTTAGCCTCATTTTTGGGCTACGTTGCATTATCATCTTATGATTGGTTGGCCTTGCGTTATATCAAGCGTCCTTTGGCGGCATGGAAATGGATTTTTGCTGGTTTCATCGGCTTTTCGGTCAGCAACAACGCCGGCCATGCGATAGTATCCGGCGGAGCGATTCGCTATCGCTTATACACACGTTGGCGTTTCCACGGTTCAGAAATTGTAAGAATGGTAACATTTTCGGGGTTCACCTATTTGGTTGCCTGCTTTTTCTTAATCATCGTCGGTTACTTTTTAACCCCGTCGCACGCCTTTGGCGGCGGTTCGGTATCTCATGTAACCACCTTGGTCGTAACCATACTTTCGGCAATTGGTTTAGCAATTTATTTCGGTATATGTGCATTTTATAAAGAGCCGATAACCATAAAAGATATTAAGTTTGACATTCCCTCATTGCGTCTGGCACTTGAGCAAGTATTTATCGGCGGCGCGGATATTTTAATGGCCTCGCTGGTACTTTATTCTACGCTGACAGCCTTTGTGCCGATTCCGTTTGTAACCTTTATGGGCGTGTTTATCATCGCCGCGGTATTGGGCGTATTTTCTCAAGTCCCCGGAGGACTGGGCGTATTTGAAGGACTGTTCTTGCTCATCATCCCTGGGGAGCACAACGCCGCTTTGCTGTTCGGCGCATTGATAGCTTATCGTATTATCTATTATCTGCTCCCGCTCATCATTTCGGGTATTGTTTTGATAAGTTATGAAACCTATCACAAAATCCGCCGTCAAAATCAAATTGATAAGATAAAGGCGGAAAGAAAAAAACAAACCTTAGAGCAAAAACAAGCATAAAAAAAAGAGCCTTTCGGCTCTTGTTTTTTGGCTGCTTCACATGGATTCGAACCACGATTAACGGAGTCAGAGTCCGCTGTCCTACCATTAGACGATGAAGCAATCAACTGCGGTATATATACTCTGTTTTCAATGAATAGTCAAGCCCCTTTTTTGAAGAATTTTCTTTTCGCCCAATCATTCCAAATTGCGCTTAAATGTCAACGCCGCAAAAAACAACGTCCCGCATATAATCAACAAAAGCGGCCATAAGTTCGGCCAAATTTCCACCCAGCCAAACCCTTTAAGAAACACCCCCAAAGCCAATTCTAAAAAATACCTAATCGGGTTCACATAATTAATCACTTGAAAAACTTTTGGCATATCCGCAATCGGTGAAACAAACCCCGAAAGCAAAATCGCCGGCATCATAAAAGAAAAAGCGCCCAAAATCGCCTGTTGTTGGTTTCTGCAAATGGAGGAAATAAAAATTCCCACCGCAATAAAAGACAACAACCCGACAAAAGCCACCAGCATAAGATACCAAATTTTCCCCTGAAACGGAATACCGAACCACCCAACCGCAATCAGCGTCATAATCATCAACATCACAAACGCAATGCACAGAGGGGGCAACGTTTTACCGACAAGAATTTCCCTCGCGCTGTACGGACTGACAATCAACTGCTCAAAAGTCCCGAGTTCGCGCTCTCTTGCTACCGAAAGCGAGGTCAAAATCAACGCCACCACCAAAGAGATAATCACATTAAGAGAAATCACCAAATACCATTGATAAATATTGTTCGGATTAAACCAGCTCCGCCACTCCACCTCAATCGGAGAAACCGACTTCGGATAATATTGATGCGTAAAAGCCTGCGCGATTTGTGAAAAATACGCCTGCAAAGAAGTCGCCACGCTCGGCACACGTCCATCCAACACAAGCCCGACCTGTGCCTTTTCACCCTTTTTGAGTTTAGCCTCAAAATCATCAAAAATAATCACCGCACCGTGAATTTTTTGTTGCAAGAGCAATTCCTCCATCAAGGACTTGTCTTGGGTAACATCAACCTCATCAAACCAATCCGACGCCTTTATCTGAGAGATAAAATTTCTTGAAGAAAGCGTATTTGAATAATCCACCGCCAGAATTTTAATATTTTGCGTTTCCATCGTCAGGGTATTGGCAAAGATAATCAGCTGGATGAGCGGCGGCGCAAAAATAATAATCCTGCTTTTCGGGTCACGAAGTATCGCCAAAAACTCTTTGACAATCAAAGCCCACAAATGTCCCAAAGCCCTAATCATCGAGCCTCCTCGGAATTTTTCTATAGACAATAAAAGCAAACACCATACCCAAAGCCAAAAGGAACATTGAGCTTTTAACCACATTCACCATCACGGTTCCAACCAAAAACTCACTCCGAATAAAATCAACATAATGCTTGGGCGGCAGCAGCCAAGTAACCCATTGAAACCCTTTCGGCATGGAAGAAACGGGAAACACCACGCCCGCCAACATCAACGCCGGCAAAAACCCGACAATCAAAGACGTAATGCTCGCCAAGAACTGATTCCGACACAAGCTTGAAATAATCAACCCCACGCCGAGACAGGCAAACAAAAACAAAGAACTAACCAAAATCAAGATTAAAAGCGAACCACGAAACGGCACCTGAAAGACAAAAATCATCCACCCGACATTAAACAACAGCGAGGCCATACCCACCACAAAATAAGGCACATACTTCCCGACCAAAATATCAAAGGTAGAAATATTTGTGGCAAGCAAGGCTTCCAACGTCCCTCTCTCCCACTCGCGCGAGATAACCAACGCCGTGAGCAAAATTCCGATAAGCGTCATAGTAATGGCCAAAGACGCAGGCACCACCGCCCATTGTCCGACATTGTTTTGGTTAAACCAAACTCTGGGGACAATCTCCACCGATACCGTTTGAATATTTGGATAAAACTTGCTGTCTTTGAACCAATTTTCAACAATGGCAGACACATATTGCTGAGCAAACCCGACTTGATTATAAAAAGCCCCGTCGCAAAGGAGCAAGAGCTGCGTTGAACTCTGAGCCGCCAGCTTTTGCGAAAAATTCTGCGGGATGAACAGCGCGGCGTTAATTTTGCCTTGTACGAGGGCTTGTTCCATTTCTTGCTGAGAATAAAAATCCTGCACCTTGATATAAGGATTTTGGCTGAATGATTTCACCAGATTAACCACCTCGGCGGACTTATCATCATTTTTAATCCCCAAGTTGACTTTAAGCGAGTCCATATTGATGGCAAAAGCATAAATAAACAACAAGATAGTCGGCAAAATAAACGCGATAATCAAACTTGACGGGTCGCGCCAAATCTGCAAAAACTCTTTTTTGATAAAAGCGGTTTTAATCGACATTCCCCACACCTTCGCTACCATGAACAAGATTAATAAAAGCCTCATTGAGTGTGGCGGCATTCGCACGTTTTTTGAGTTCGACAGGAGAACCGATTGCAATTGCCTTTCCCTGATAAAACAAGCTAATTCTATGGCAATATTCCGCCTCATCCATAAAATGCGTTGTAATCAAAATCGTAACCCCGATTTTAGAAAGAGCATTCAGATGATTCCAAAATTCTTTGCGGGTCAAAACATCCACACCGGAAGTAGGTTCATCCAAAAACAACACCGGTGGTTCATGCATCACGGCGCAGGCAAAAGCCAACCGCTGCTTATATCCTAGGGGCAGTTCATAAGCGTTGACATTTAAAAATTTTCGAAACCCAAAAATCGCGCACATCCGCTTTATGGCCTTGTCGGCAACTTTTCCCTGCATTCCGTATGCTCCGGCAAAAAAGCGCAAATTTTCAATCACGCTCAAATTCGGATAGAGTGAGAATTTTTGCGACATATATCCCAAATGGGCGCGTGCTTTTTCCGGAAATTTGATAATATCTATTCCCATAATTTTGGCTGTACCGGATGTTGGCTTGGCCAATCCGCACATCATCTTAAAAGAGGTTGACTTTCCGGCACCGTTTGGCCCCAAAAGTCCGAAAATTTCACCTTTTTTAATCTGAAAAGAGTTGTTTTCAACCGCCCAAAATCCGCCATATTTTTTAGATAAATCAATCGCTTCGACACCATATTTCGCATCCAGATTAAAAATAGGATAATTTCTTGCCAACACCGATGGGCGTATGTGGGCACCTCCCATTAAGGATACGATTTTTTCTTCAAATTCAACGGCATCCTTGCCTAAATCTAAAGGTTTTCCTTGAAAAATGACTTTGCCCTTGTCAAGTACAATCACCTCATCAAAAGCCATCGCCTCGTCCATATAGGCTGTCGACCACAAAACGGTTGTATGAGCTTGAACAGATTGTTTAACCATTTTCATTAGTTCTTGTCTGGAAACAGGATCAACCCCAACCGATGGTTCATCCAAAACAATAAGTTCGGGTACCCCAAGCATAGCGCAGATTAAGCCGAGTTTTTGCTTCATACCGCCGGAAAGTTTGCCTGCCAAGCGATTTTGAAATTTATCCAAATCGGCAAACCGAAGAAGGGGCAAAAAATCAAATTTTTCCGCCACATTTTTAAGCGCGGCAAAAAACTTCAAATTTTCAAGCACGGTCAAGTCTTCATAAAGGCCGAATTTTTGCGGCATATAACCAATTTTTTGCATAAGTTGAGTTTTATCGACAAGAGGATTTTTTTCCAAAACATTGATACGCCCCGCATCCGCTTTAAGCAAACCGCAGATAAGGCGCAGGAGTGTAGTTTTTCCCGCGCCGTCCGCACCGATAACCCCGACCATTCTGCCGCGCTTTATCTGTACCGACAAATTATCAATAGCTTTCTGCTTGAGGTTGGCAAAAACTTTTGTGAGTTTAACTATGTCAATGCAAACATCATCCATTGGGTCAGTTTTCTTTTTGTTTTAGGTCAATAAGCAACGTAACCGGCATCCCCTGCCGAACAAATTCATCCCCGTCATCAAAATACACATGGATTCGATAAACCAAATCAGCTCTCAAATCCTCCGTCTGCACGGTTTTGGGCGAAAATTCCGCCACCGAAGAGATATACCCGACATGCCCATGATAAGTTTTCTTTTGCTGAGCGTTAAAATCCATGCTGTCTGTTGCAATCAAAACCTTCGTACCATAGGTGATGTTGCCCAAATACTTTTGCGGAATATAGGCTCTCACCCACAAAGGCTCATCTTTGGTTAGGGTATAAACAATTTGTCCGGCCGCCACCACCGCCCCCGGTTCTTGCACACGGGAGCTGATAACACCGTCGCTCGGGGCATAAATCTTGGTATCTTCGAGCAGATTTTTTTCATATTGAGAATTAACCAACGCGGTTTCATAAGCGGCCACGGCCTCGTCTTTGGCATTGGTATAAGAAGTGCAGTCCCGTTGAGAGGTAATATTTTTATCACACAACGGCGCATGTGTTTCCAGCACCGAGATAGCCTCTTTCATTTTGGCTTCATAACGCTTGAGTTCACTTAAAGCCTTTTGATAATTATCGCGGTAATCTCTGTCTTCCAAAGCGGCCAAAAGGTCGCCTTTTTGAACCTTGTCGCCTTCTTCAAACAACATTTCTTTGAGGATACCCGAAACCTTAAAGCTCATATCCACTTGCCTGATATCAACATTGCCGAAGAGTTTAATCTCATCTTGCGGCTTTTCGCTTTTTTGGTTAACCCACCACAATCCGCCAACCAATAGCACCAAAAGCAAAACAACAACTTTCTTCATCAAAACAAACCCTAAATAAGCCCAGATTCTTTTTATGATGATACAAAAATATATTTTACATTTGATTAAAAAAAGACAAAAAACGCTTTCAAAACTACAAAAAATTAGTCGCCGTTATTAATGAGCTTGCCCTTGCAACTGCTGGCCTATTTTGCAGCAAACAAACTCGGCCGAGAAATCGACCAACCGCGCAATCTCGCCAAATCCGTCACGGTGGAATAATCCGACAAGGCACACAAAAAAGCGGAGAGACCCTCCGCTTTTTTTGTTTAAGAACCTAAAAAGCTAGGACTGGACGAACGTACCAGTTATCGGGGTTCTTACCGTAGCCGTCGACATCACCATTACCGAAGTACTGTATCCAAGCGTAATGACTAGAGCTCTCGGAAGAAGACCAATGATAATTTGTCGGTAGTTTTGTTCCGCCGATTTTCCCTAAAGCCGTGTTCAAAACACCCATATTACCATATATGGCATTCAACTCTCCCATAGCTGGCAAATACCAATCTCCGGCTAACGTTCCTTCCGTTTTATAGCTATTCACATATTCAAATGCAGGACAACTTTTCCCATTCGCCTTACAATACTCCAACACTAAACGCGTATTATTTTTACCTTGCCAATCTGCTATTACCTCTGATGGTGAACTATAATTTGATAATGTCGGTACATCAAAATATTCATCCGACCATAGTTTCAGCTCTGTATCCAACGCTATCGCCAAATGGTTAGTCGTATCAAACACCACACCGATTGGTGTTTTGGAAGCAACAACATTAGCATTACAGCTCTTATCCGAATACAAGATAGCCCCGACAGTACAATTAGTATAATCTGGAGTTGTTGTTCCACCACCGCCGTTTTGTTCTATCTCGGTGATTTTTTCTTCTATCGTTGTAATCTTGTTGGTGATTTCCGTGATTTTGTTTATGATTGTACAGTTCCAAGCATTGCCGAACGGACATTTGATACCGCCGTCGCAGGATGAACTTGAGGTATAACCCAAGCTTGAACAAGTCGGAGTTTGAATACACGCTGCCTCCGCCGCGCCGCTCAACAAACCACTCACCACCAAAGCCGATGTTAAAAATAAGTATTGTTTCATTTTCTTTCTCCTTGATAATAATTTCAGTTCTAAGTTATTGTTCAAAAGCGCAGAAGTCGCACCAGTCGGTACAACCAGACTTACAGCCGGTTACAATGTATAAATTCGAACATTCTTCAAACGTGCAGACCGTACACGGCGGGCATTCACTCTCCGTACCTAAGTTCGGGCATTTTTTGCACTCCGAACACAGGGTTGTATTGCCGCTTTGACAAGCGGTTGCGCCATCCGCACAGCCCATGTCGCCGCAATCCAAATATCCCGAACAGTCTTTCTCTTTGATTTTATATTTTTCCTTGATTTTGAAGCCACCTTCATCACATTCTTCGCAGGGTTCACCGTCTGCTTCATAACCGTCGGGAATTGAACCGAGTGTGTGTTTGTATTCTGCCGGACAAGTCGGCGTGCAGCAGTCTTTGTATAAACCATTGCCGCAAACCTCACCGACGCCTTTTAACGGTGCTTCACAAGTTACGTAACTGCTCGGACAATCCGGAATACATTCGGCAAAATAGGCATTATTCAGCGGACAATATTTGTTGCCTTTATAGCCGCTCGGACATGAGGTTTTGGTAAAACCCATTTCAATACAACTGTTATCACCGCCACCGCCCCCAGGGGGAACAACTTCCGGCGTACCGCCTTCCAAATCCGTACCGACAAAGTCCGCCCCGCCGCAATCTTCCGTATCAGTTATCCAGCACACCTGTGCAACTTTAATCTCTTGCCGCTCCCTAAAACTCTCGGGAGACAAATGTCGAGCTATGAGGTGTGAAGTATGCGATGTGTGTAATTTAGCATAGCTCGGAACGGGAGGTGCTTTTAGATTAAAATTAATTGATGCCTGAACTTGATTATCCAAACAAGCCAAGCTTAATGCTGTAGCACACAGCAAAAGGCAATTTGCTTTCATCATAATACACCTCGTAAAAAGTTCTAATTACATTTGTCTCCACGACTCGTATTATAACACAAAAGAAAATTCCTTTCAATAGAAATTTTCGAGGTTTTCCGCGGGTTTGCACGAACTCTTTTGCATAAAAAAAGCCGCTTA
The DNA here is from genome assembly GCA_944390355.1 of uncultured Alphaproteobacteria bacterium. Classification (GTDB taxonomy): domain Bacteria; phylum Pseudomonadota; class Alphaproteobacteria; order RF32; family CAG-239; genus HGM16780. The sequence goes on from CALXPT010000020.1 coordinate 27,435, forward strand.
CACAAGCGGCCAACAATACTTACCCTAAAACAACAAAACTATTTAAGCTGAGCCTTATAAAGTGCAGCATAAATACCGTTTTCTTTTTTAAGCAACTCTTCATGTGTACCGGATTCAACAATTTCGCCGTAATTAACCACCACAATCTGGTCAGCATTACGCACGGTCGACAAACGGTGTGCAATAACCAACACGGTTCTGTCCTGCATCAAATTATCAATCGCCTGCTGTACCACTGCCTCCGACTTATTATCCAAAGCAGAAGTCGCCTCATCAAGTATCACAATCGGAGCATTTTTCAAAAAGGCTCTGGCAATGGCGATTCGCTGTTTCTGCCCGCCGGAAAGCAAAACACCTCTTTCGCCGATTTGTGTATCCAAACCTTTATCAAGAGTAGAGACAAACTCATCCAAACAAGCCATTTTAACAGCCCTTTGCACTTGTTCATCAGTTGCGTTTTCATTACCGAGCAAAATATTTTCTTTAATTGAACCATCAAACAAAAAATTGTCCTGAAATACAACCGAAATATTATCGCGTAAAGAATTCAACTCAATATCTTTAATATCCACACCGTCAATTAAAATTTTTCCGCCGTTTTTTGGCTCTAAATCATAAAATCTGGGAAGAATGCTTGCAATAGTACTTTTTCCGCCGCCGGAATTACCGACAAAAGCAACAGTTTCTCCTTTCTTAATTTTGAGGTTAACATTTTTCAACACCGGATGATCTTTTTCATAAGCAAAATTCACATTTTGATAAACAATGTTTTTTTTCAAACCATTCATTTTAAAGGCGTTTTTTTTGCTTTCAATAGAAGGCTTTGAATCAAGCAACCCAAAGACACGTTCCATAGCCATCAAAGCCATTTGCACATTATTATAGTTATTACCGATAGATTTAATGGGATTATAAAGCATGATAAGAGCGGCAATAAATGACACAAAACTGCCGGCAGTAATGGTATGATGAACAATCAAATAGCTGCCATACCAAATAACCGAAGCGATTCCCAAAGAGACGATAAAGTGCATCAAAGGCGACATCATCCCCGTTCGCTGAATCATCTTAATACCGAGATGAAAGACCGTCCGCAGAGTATCATAAAAACGCTTATTCTGATAATCATAAAGATTATAAGATGCAATAATTCTGTTACCGCTGTAAGTTTCATTAAAATGCTTCATGACCGCCCCGCCGGAAAAGATAGTCTTATCCATAATACCTTTAATTCTACGGCGTACAGTAGTCAAAGGATAGAGAGCCCCAAAGAGCACAACCACGGCAATAATAGCGAGTTGCCAAGAATTATAAAACAGCACAAACACTAACGAAATCGACGAGAACAAGCGAGTAGTAAAAAGTTTTAAGTTTGAAAGCAAGCCGTTACAAGCTAAATCGACATCATTATTAAAGCGCATTAAAACATCGCCGGAATTGGTTTTATCAAAAAAGGCGGCATCCATATGCATAAGTTTGTCAAACAAATCGATTTTCACGTCATTAGCAATTTTACGCCCGACCCAAGTATTAAGATAAGTCGCTGTGTAGTTAAAGCCGCTTTGCAACACGGCAAACAGAATAATCAAAAACGGAATATAAGTTGTGGCCTGCATACTTTTTTCAACCAAAACGACATCCATATACGGTTTGAGAGCCCAAGCGATAACGGCGTCCATAGCACCGACCGGAATTGTAATAAGCACCGCCACGATTGCCCGAAACCAATAAGGTTTCACATATTTCATCATCCGGCGATAATTAGCCACCGTATAAGTTGAGCAAATTTTATTTTTCAAATAAGCAAACATAAAAAAACATAACCTCTATAAAATCAACAAAGGTTGATTATAAATACCCAGAGGGTACTATAAACAACCTTTTCAGATAACGCAAGCAATTAATCAAGCTTATAAGATAAAATCAAAACCGAAAATCTCTTTGCCCGTTTTCGATTTTCACCAAATTATCTTTAACAATATCGCGCACTTTATCTTTGGAGATATGATTAAGCTCTGATTGAATCAAGGATTCGCCGACCTTTTTTATGTCAGGACTAGCATAATCCATCAAATACTCTTTGAGCGTCATCAAAGCATTCGGCAAACAACAATTATGAATTTGCTTATTTTTGCAAAGAGCCATAAATCTATCACCGGTACGTCCTTCACGATAGCAAGCGGTGCAAAAACTCGGAACATAGCCCAGTTTCATAAGCCAATTAACCACTTCATCCAACGTCCGATGATCACTCACATCAAATTGCTCCGATTTAAGTTCTTCATCCTCAGGCACAGCATAACCGCCAACGCTTGTTTTAGACCCACCGCTGATTTGAGAGATACCATAATGAATAACCTTTTCGCGGCATTGCGGCGTTTCACGGGTAGAAATAATCATTCCCGTATAAGGAACCGACAATCGAATAACGGCAATAATTTTAGCAAAAACATCATCATCAATACCATTATCAAAAGCGCTCGGATCAATATCGTCGGCATGTTTAACGCGCGGAACAGAAATTGTATGTGGCCCCACGCCGTGAACAGCTTCAAGATGTTCGGCATGCATAAGCAAACCGGCCAATTCATAGCGATAAGTTTCCAACCCGAACAACACACCAAGCCCCACATCATCAATACCGCCATCCATAGCTCTATCCATAGCTTCCGTATGATAAGCATAATTATGTTTTGGCCCGCTCGGATGCAACTTTTCATAACTTTCTTTATGATAAGTTTCCTGAAACAAAATATAAGTACCGATTCCCGCTTCTTTAAGTTTCCGATAATTTTCCACACTGGTTGCGGCAATATTCACATTAACTCGACGAATAGCCCCATTTTTATGCTTAATGGAATAAATCGTTTTAATGGATTCCAAAATATATTCAATCGGGTTATTCACGGGATCTTCACCTGCCTCGATAGCAAGACGTTTATGTCCCATATCTTGCAGAGCAATCACCTCTTGCCTGATTTCATCTTGAGTGAGTTTTTTGCGTAAAATATGTTTATTTTTAGCGTGATAAGGACAATACAAACATCCGTTCACACAGTAATTTGACAAATACAACGGTGCAAATAAAACAATCCTGTTACCATAAAATTGTTTTTTTATATCTTCGGCGAGCTTAAAAATTTCTTGATTTTTTTCAGGAATATCGCAGTCCAACAAAACAAGCGCCTCCCGATGGGAGAGCCCCTTGCATTCTTTTGCCTTAGAAATAATTTCATCAATCAACGCGGCATCATTTTTATGTTGATGAGCAAAATCAAGCGTTGACATAATTTCTTCATGACAGATAAATTCCTCTGCCTTTAACGAGCTTGGATTATACATCAAAATACAACTTTCATCTTATGGGTCAGAATAAAAAAAACATCTTTCCCGTCAGGTTAACAAACAAATATTTTTTAAGAAACAAAATTAGAATAAGCCGTTTTGGAAGAAACGCCATCCAAGCGGCCGATTTTGCCGCAAACAGCATTAATAACTTCTTCGGGGGCGTCCAAAGCAATGCTGATGACATTAATTTTTTTCTCACGATAAGGAATTCCCATTCGTCCGATAATATAATCAGCAAATTCATGTAAGATCTGGTTCAAAGCAAAAACAGATTCTTTATTTTCCACCACAATAGCAAGAACAGCCACACGATTAGTCATTTTTTGTTCCTCAAAAAATATTCACACACAAAAAAGATAAAAGAAAAACAAAAAATTTCAAGAACTTTAATCATTTAATAAATATTTGTGTGATAAAAACACAATAAACTGATAATAAGAGGAGAAATAAAATGACAAACTTTGATAACAAAATGATACAAGAAGCCGCATACTATATTTGGAAGAACAACGGCTGCCCAAACAATTCAAGTGCCAGCGATTGGCAAGCTGCCATTGACCAGTTGGAACG
>CALXPT010000021.1 GCA_944390355.1 uncultured Alphaproteobacteria bacterium
TTTCACTTCCTAAACCATAACTTTGCGGCCAAGATAGGCTTTAACCTTATTTTCAACTTTTGAGATTATGATTATTATGATTTATCTTTAGGAGTTTGAGAATGAAAAGATTTATGTTTATCTTTACTTTTACATTATTGTTTAGTTTTAATGTTTGTGCTGAAACATATCATGGAATTGATATAGACAAAGTTTATTCTCAAAGCGATTGGAGCAGCAAAGATAAAATAAAAGAGATTATTGATGATTATAAGTTACTACTTCAATTCAAAGAAGATTTAAATAAATGCCATGAAAATAGCAATCAATTTGAATGTATGAATAATCTTACACAAAATATCATGCTGCATTTTTACCGTTATAACTATGAAAATAATATTAATGATTACCAAAATTACGTTAAATTAACATTGACAGTTTATGGAGTTGCTTATTGTTTAAATAAATACAATATTCCAGCAGGTACTGTTTGCGAACAAGAAAAAAATGCTCAGGTTCGTGAAGTTATAAAACAGTATATTGATACATTATTATCACAAATTGAAAAGCAAATTAGTGTATTTAGTTTTATTAAGGATTATAAATAAAGAAAAGGGGGAAATTTATCCCCCTTCTGTAATATATTTTTTTTAATTTGATATATGGTATCCTTCGGTTCTATTATCCCAGCCTGTGCCAAATCTTCCGTATCCACCTCGTTGCTTATCTTGTTCCTTTACAAGTTCTTTATATTTATGAAGGAATTCATTGTAATCCATATTTTTAAGTCGGCTTAAAGTAGTTTTTCCTATAATATCTCCGACAGGATTATCCCTTCTTTTTTGTGATGTATTTTGTAAGACGCTCCAATATTTTTCGAATTGTCGTTAATTCATTCATTTTTTTGCTCCTAAAATAAACTTGGTTTATATGTCAAAATTATTGTTTAATTTATTGATTTTCCTTGATTTTTATCGATTTTAAACTTGCAATTTATATTAGAATATGTTATAATATATTATATTTGAAGTTGAGTCGATTCGTTTTAACTTCAAATATAAATCACCAAAATTTAGGCCTCTACGCTCTTTGCTTCTTGAAGGACATATTACACCGGAAGAATACCGAGATATGAATGAAGACCTAAAAAAAGAGCAATATGAACTTGAAGGAAAATCAGAGTTGTTAACAAAAGCTGATGAAAATTTTTCAATTGCAATAACAACCATAATGTCATTGGCGCAAAATGCCTACCAAATATTCAAAAGTTCGAGAGTCGAAACCAAAAGAGCGATTTTAAATATTTTACTCTCGAACTTGCAAATTAAAGACAAACAAATCTCGTATAACCTTAGAAAACCGTTCGATTACATAAGTTCTTTAAACAAAAAACACCCACGATTTTCGAGGGTGTTGCGATTGGTGATGCTTACCTCACAGTTTCCGAGCTGATTTTTGCAAAAAATTTACTTCATATAATTTGTTTCAGATAAATAAAAAACAATACAAAAACTTATCAAAAGATGTGTAAGTAAGAATATCAGTTCAAAAACTAAAAGCCATAAAATCTTATCATTCTTTTCCTTCAAAATGGCATACTTCCCCATCATCGGGAACAACAATCTGTTCAAATAATTTATGCTGCGCAATAAGTTCGTTAACTTCCTTACGGCCGACCAGAGCATGAGGAACAGCATCTAAATGCGTCACAATGATTTTAGCTTCAGGAGCGGCTTTGCAGACCTGTAAAATGTCGTCCAGCCCCATGATAATGGAACCACTGTCCGCAAACTGGGCATCCGCGCCGTTAACCGCAATGATTTCCGGTCGGTATTTTTTTATCGCCTCGTCTACTTTCTCATACCAAATAGTATCGCCGACCAGATAAAACGTCTTTTCATTATCGGCTTCAAAAACAACGCCGCTGGCGGTTTCTCTCAAATTTCCGGCATCATAATATTTCTGTGTTGTTTCGGGATGTCCGTGTAGTCCGTCAATGCGGTACATGGTAATATTTCCAAATTTTGTACCGCTATAGCTCAAAATTCTTACATCTTCAAAACCATATTGCCGAATAACCGTCGCATCGGTTTCATCCTGCACAAACAGCGGAATATCCTTTGGCAGCGCTTTAACGGCAAATTCATCAAGATGATCCGGGTGCAGATGGGTAACAATGATAGCACCAATTCCGGAAATTATTTCTTCAATACTCATCGGCAAATTAACTGTCGGCCATCTTTTGTCTGGAAACGGACCGGCTTCTAATGGCGGATATTTATCTTTGGCGGCAAAAAATGGATCAACAAGAAAAATCCCGCTTCCATAGGTGATTTTGACGGTAGCTCCACGGATTTGTTGAAATTTCATTGTAAATTCCTTTCTGTTAATCGTTAAACTTATCAAACAGCATTTTAAGTTCTTCAATTTTTTTATCTTTGTCTTCAGCAGAGGCAAAAGACTGTGCGACACAATGCTGCAAATGTTTCTGCAAAATGTTGGATTCCACGGCTTTCACTGCCGCGCGAACAGCACGCAACTGGCTGATAATCTCGGGACAGTAACGACCGTCTTCAATCATTTTCTTAATTCCCTCAATTTGTCCAGCGATACGGTTCAAACGGGGGATATTTTCTATATGGCTCGGATGCTTTTCCATTTCAACCCTTTCTGCATAAAATCAAAAACCAGCCTTAAAACAATACATTCTTAAATCAAAAAAGTACAGCCGGAACATATATGTTGCCCCGGCTGAGTACACTATTTAAGCGGCAAATTGGTAACACCGAGCTGTTTGAAAATGTCATAACGGTCATATTTGGCACGTTTTTCCACAATTTTGCCATGTTTAACCTTTAACATGCACATAAAATCCATATAAACATCTTTGTTTTTTACCGGAACACCGTGCCATTCGTCTTGTTGTAAAGTTCCCTCAAAGGTCAGATAAACCGCGACACGGTCTTCATCAGCCAGCATAAATTGATTAGTCATCTTAAAGTCGCCGAACGGATCCATATTGCTGCGTTCCAAATCAATAAATGCCTGAACACCCTCAAGTTTGGTATGAACTTCGGGATAATAAACAAAATCATCACTGCACAAGGTGGCGGCTTCATCATAGCGGCGTGCCGCAATCAACTCATAAAATTTGCGAACAAGCTCTTTATTTTTACGCACGTAGCAAGTGCACTCCGGGCAACATTTGTTTTCTTCCGTGCATTGGCAATTTTCGCCACAATGGCAGTCAGATGAACAGCAGCAGTTTTTATTCTCGCTCATTCGTTTTCTCCTAAACAAGTTAACACATACCCACAATTAGTATGTTTAATATACATATACAGGGTATGTGTATTTGTCAAGAGTAAAATTGTAATGGATGTGAATATAATCTGATTTCAACTCAGACAAACAATTGAAAAATAAAGGATTATCATCAAACGAGTTCGGAAAATTCTCCCAAAATGACATTTTTAAATTTACAACATTCGAACTCGGTTAAGTGCTTGAATTATAAAAGAAAAACGGCAGTTTTTATACCTGCCGTTTGAAATGGTGATCCCAACGAGATTCGAACTCGTGTTGCAGCCTTGAGAGGGCCGCGTCCTAGGCCACTAGACGATGGGACCACAGACCAAGGATAGAAATTTAATAAAACAATTTTTCTTTTCTTGCAAGCACTTTTTCTAAAAATATGCTATTTTTATCCCTACGCAATATTTTTTATGGCCTAAACAAGAGCATAATTATTCAACAGAACCCTCACTTTTTTCAAAACAAAAAAAATTTTCACACAACTGTTGATTTTAACAAAGAACATATTATTTCTAATAGCAAGTAAAATAAATCATTATAAAAAATGGAGGTTTACAATGTCAGAACTAATCACCCGCAAAGACCAGAGTCATAACATCCCGCGCCGTTATGCCTATGCCAAAGACTTTGGCGACATCATTTCAAACTTTTTTAATAACTGGGCAGATTATTCGGAAACAAACAGTACCCTAAAATCACTAGACCCTAAAATTGAGGTTTGCGAAAACGCCAAAAACATTATGGTTTTAGCTGAAATCCCCGGAGTAAAAGAAGAAGATTTGGATATGGAAATTTCTGCCGACGGATACCTAACAATTTCGGGAGAAAAGAAACACGAACAAAAACAAGACAACAAAAACTCATATTTTTCCGAATTAAGCTATGGTGCATTTTCAAGAACAATCCCCTTGCCTTGGGATTTAAAATTTAACAACGCCGAAGCGGAATTTCATAACGGAATTTTAAGTGTGATTATCCCCAAATCAACTGACGAACAATGTAAAAAGAAAAAAATCACCTTAAAGAAACAAAAAGCATAAAAAAGTTTCTTTCTCACGTATAAAGAGCCCTCTCAGGAGAGCTCTTTATGCGTAATATAAAAGGACTAATGATGTCTTTTAATAAGAGCGGCATTTTCCCACGAAGTTAAGCCCAAGCGAGACCAATCGACGGGAATATCATCCACCAGCTGCATACTGGCAATATAACTGTCCTTAATATTTTCCAAAATGGTTTCAACAATAACCACATCGGATGCATGACGCAATTTATCGCGTACTTCAGGATGAATATAATCCAACACCACCTTATCATCGGGTGTTCTAAAGAAAACGGCATGATCTTTTCCGTCATACACGATGCGAGGATTTTCTGGCTTATCCTTAGAAGCATCTAAAAAAATATAGATTTCCCCTTCCTCGCCTTCGGCCACAAAAAACTTATGAGCGACACGCACATTATTTGCCATTAGAATTTCCCATCATCTGAAGAGAGATATTTAATTTTTGAGGATTGTAATGAGAGAGCATTTGTTTAATGGAAGCAAATTCCTTTGGCTGAGAATCAATGTGTTTTTCACCGCAACCATAGACCATGATTTTTTTGTTAAGAACATCCAAAGTAACTTTTTCCATAATTAAACTCCTTTTGATATCAGACATAGGATAACATGTTAGACAAATTTAGTCAAACAGAATCTTATAATCAAACTAAAAATAACATAATCTGATTAAATAACACTTAACAGCAAAAAAGGGAACTTATCGACAAGCTCCCTTCGTTTTTTTAGGTTTCGTACTAAAATTTCATCAAATGGTTGATAAAAGTATTCACAAAATCGGCCCGTCTGTTTTGATAATCAAGATAATAAGCATGCTCCCAAACATCAACACAAACAATCGGTTTCAGACCATGTGCAATCGGCGTATCGGCATTAGATGTTTTGATAACGGAAAGCTTGCCCGATTTATCTTCAACGAGCCAAGCCCATCCGCTGCCGAATTGAGAAACGGCCGCATTTTGAAATTCCTCACAAAAATTATCATATGAGCCGAAATAGCGGTCGATTTTCTCTTTCATATCACCGGAAGGAAGCTTTCCTTCCAAGCACAAGCATTTCCAAAAGAAAGCATGATTAAAAGCCTGCGCCGCATTATTAAATATTGCCGCATACTCTGACTTTCCTTGAGACTTTTGAACAATTTCTTCCAGAGACATTTTCTCAAAATCAGTCCCCTTGATAAGCTTATTCAAATTTTCCACATAAGTACGATGGTGTTTTCCGTAATGAAAAGAGATTGTCTGTTCAGACATATAAGGCTCCAAAGCATTCGGAGCAAAAGGCAGTTCGGGTAATTCAAAAGCCATAACTTTTCTCCTTTAGGTTAAGTGTTAAGATTTGCCTTTGTGAGTTGTAATATAGTTATTGGTTCCGATTTCATCAAGCATCTTCTGTTCTTTATCTGCTTCTTCTTTTTGAAGACGTTGAATACGGCGTTCATCGACAATATCATAAGTCTTTTGGGTTTTAAACATATCGGAAATAATATCTCTGAGCTCTTCAATACGTTTTTCGGTTTGAGCTAAAGCATCATCGAGCTGCTGCCGCATTTTTTGGTAGCGTTTGAAATAAGCCCCGAAATCACCGACTTCAGGATTCTCCGCACTAAACTTTTTTTCATTTTCAAGCTCTTGTTCCAGTTGTTTAATGGCATTGTTGAGCTTTTCTTCAATTTCGAGTTGTTCGACTAAGAGCTTGCGCTGCTCATCAATGGCAACTTTTTGAATTCTGGAAAGTGTTTTCAAAGAGCTTTTCATCACACAAATTTACTTCTACGGCTGGAAAGGCGTATTAAGAATATCGGAGAGTTGTTTATAGCCTTCACTTAAAGTAATACATTCGTTTTTCTTCTGGCTCAAAAATTCTTCCAATTTGGGATAATAGAAGATGGCCTCATCGACTTCGGAATTAGAGCCTTTTTTGTAAGCACCGAGACGAATAAGCTCGGCCATATCTTCATAAGAGGCAATATATTTACGGGCTTTAGCAACCATAGCGGCCTCTTCGGGGGTATCACAGTCAGGCATGGTACGAGAAATGGAGCGCAGAATATTAATGGCCGGAAAACGGTTACGCTCGGCAATTGAGCGATCTAAGACGATGTGCCCATCCAAAATACCGCGCACGGCATCCGAAATCGGCTCATTGTGGTCATCACCGTCAACAAGCACGGTAAACAAACCGGTAATTGTGCCACTGCCTTTTTCACCGGGGCCGGCGCGTTCAAGAAGTTTTGGCAGTTCGGCAAACACACTGGGGGTGTAGCCTTTAGATGCGGGAGGCTCTCCGACGCTGAGAGAAATTTCGCGTTGAGCCATGGCAAAACGAGTAATAGAGTCCATCATGCAAAGCACATTTTTTTTCTGGTCGCGAAAATACTCGGCGACAGCCATAGCGGTATAAGCGGCCTGACGACGCATAAGAGGACTTTCATCGGAAGTAGCGAGAACGAGCACGGATTTTTCAAGTCCCGCGGCTCCCAAAACATCTTCGACAAATTCATTAGCCTCACGCCCGCGTTCACCGATAAGACCGATAACGGCAATATCGGAGTCGGTATTTTTAGCCATCATGGACATAAGCGTAGACTTTCCGACGCCGGAGCCGGCAAAAATACCCATACGTTGCCCTTTGCAAACAGTAAGAAAAGTATTGACGGCACGCACACCGAGGTCGACTTTGCCTTTTACTCTGGCGCGTTTTTGAGCCGGCGGCGGCGAAGATTTGATATAATAAGGCTTGTCGCCGAGCACCAAAGGACCTTTTCCATCAATAGCTTCACCGAAAGCATTAATAATTCGTCCGCACCATGAAGGATGAGGATAAATAACCGGCTTGGCATTTTCGACATCCACCCGACACCCCGGTCCGATTCCTTCAAGAGAACCATAGGGCATGAGGAGCAGTTTATCTTTTCTGAAACTAACCAGTTCACAAGGAACTTTTTTGCCTTGAACGGTTGTAACATGGCAACGATCGCCGATTGTCAAAGCGGAGCGAATACCGGTAACTTCAACAAACAAGCCTTGCACGGCGGTAACGCGTCCGAAATAAGACACAGCGGACAAGTTTTTGATACAACCGGCAATATTTTCAAAATCCGTAACCAGAAACGCTCTCCTAAATTTAAAGATACCAACCAAATTTGCTCAAGTGTATCACAACAAAAATCAAAAGCGCAAAAATAAGCAAACTTTTCCCCACATTAATAATTGTTAACAAGATGTATAAAAGGGTTAACAAATTAATAAATAGCGAATAACATAGCAGCATCAAAAGAATTAAGATTTTAAATTTAAGGGAGCAAGTTGCATGAGAGTATTACTGGTTGATGACGATTACGCGGTCTCACAAAGCATTGAAACCATGTTAAAGAAAGAAGGTATGATAGTTGATACCACCGACTTGGGTGAAGATGGACTTGAGATTGGCAAGCTTTATGATTATGACATCATCATTTTGGATTTGATGTTGCCGGACATGAACGGTTATGAGGTTTTGAAGAACTTGAGAGCCGCAAAGATAAATACGCCGGTTTTGATATTGTCAGGCTTAACCGGACCGGACAAAAAGGTTAAAGGCTTAGGCTACGGCGCAGACGATTACTTAACCAAACCGTTTGATAAGTCAGAATTATTGGCGCGTATACAAGCAGTTGTCCGCCGTTCGAAAGGGCATTCAAACTCAATTATCCGCACTGGAGAAGTTGAGGTTAATTTGGACACGCAGACGGTAACTGTTGGCAATAAAACGCTTCATTTGACCGGCAAAGAATATGGCATTATGGAGTTGCTGTCATTAAGAAAAGGCTCTACTTTGAATAAAGACCAGTTTTTGAATCACCTATACGGTGGCATTGATGAGCCGGAATTAAAGATTATAGACGTGTTCATCTGCAAATTAAGAAAGAAGCTTGAAAAAGCCTCCGGCGGCAAAAATTATATTGAAACGGTTTGGGGACGTGGTTATGTACTGCGTGATCCGGACGAAAAGAAATAAATTTATTTGTTAGACCGAACAGAAGAATCCGGTTGTCACAGCACGACAATCGGATTTTTTTAAGGTGTTTTAACGCCGAAAAGACAAAAAATCCTTTTCAAAACAAAAAAAATCACAAAAAACATCAAAATAGCTATTGACAAAATTTCCCAAATGATGTATAGAATCGCCTCAATGACATATATTTAATAAATTATTAACCTCAAAAAAACAAAAAAATTATGGAAAGAAAGACTTTATTGATTGCGGTAGAAAATTTAAAAGGTCAGTGCGATTTTGTATCTTTGGGAACAACAAACAACGTTGAAATCATCGCATTCAAAACAAAAAACAAAGATGATTTCTCGCACCTGCTCAGCAAGTGCTTGCAAAGCTTAAGACAGCAACCTGCTACCGACAAAGTCAAAGGCAAAATTGCCTTTGTCAAAAACACACTCACGGCAACCAGCGAAAAGTGGCAAAAATCGCCGGAAAAAGCCCTGTTGGACACAGCCATGGAAAAAATCCGCGAAGCCGGTATGTACATGGCTTATCCGCTTACTTTCCGTAATACCGTCTACGCGGTACAAACTGCCTAGATAGGTTAAACAAGCAATAAAAAAAGCTTATATTCTCTACGAATATAAGCTTTTTTCTTTTTAAAATACAATCAACAAGCAACCGACATTAAACACAATTATCAAAATTTAGATTTTTCACCAACCACAATTTAATGATTGGCATGAGCCAAGATTCGCTGCTTATCACGCGCCCAATCACGGTCTTTAATGGCATCTCGTTTATCATAGAGCCTTTTGCCACGCCCTAACCCGACCACCAATTTAGCACGCCCGCGTTCGTTAAACAACAGCTTCATAGCAACCAAAGTTGCTCCTTTTTTTGCTAAAGCCCCCAAAATTTCATTAATTTCTTTGCGGTTCAACAAAAGCTTGCGGTCTCTTTTTTCGGCATGAGATTCATAGCCCTTATAAGTATACTCGGCAATAAACATATTGCTGATAAAAATCTCACCGTTTTTCTCAATACCGTAAGCATCATTAATATTAGCATGCCCCAAGCGCAAAGACTTGACTTCCGTACCGGTAAGAGCCAGACCGGCAGTATAAGTTTTTTCAATCAGATAATCAAAATTAGCACGCCGATTCTGAGCAATAATTCCATGAGCAATAAAATCAGAATTATTTTTCTTATTAACCATTAGAGATTATGCCTTTTTTCCCTTAGAGGGTGTATCCGGAACATTAGAAGTACCGTTTTCTTTTCTTACACAGCGTCCCTCAATATAAGCACCTGGCTCAATAGCAATAGAACTATGCGTAACATCACCTTTTAACTTAGCATTAGTAGCAATAAACAAACTTTCGACCTCGGCCGTACCTTCAAAAACGCCATAAACAAGCAATTTCTGAGACTTAATATTTCCTTTGACCTTGCCTTTAACACCGATAACCAATTCATTACAAACAATATCGCCATCAAAGCCTCCGTCAATATGAACGATACCCGTACTTAGGATATTGCCTTTAATTTTGGTACTTTCCGCAATAATACTTGGAACGGAAGCTCCTTGCGCGGAATTTCCGGTATTTAAATGACGAGCAAACTTAAAATACAAAAGCTTTCTGATTTTCATAGGACTAACTCCGAATATTAAATTTTAGCCTGAATAAACGGCATGGGGTCAACTCTGGTACCTTTATAAATGACCTCATAATGAAGATGAGGACCGGTCGATCGTCCGGTAGACCCGACCTCACCGACGGCATCATTTTTAACCAATTCATCACCTTTTTTAACATACATTTTTTTCATATGAGCATAGCGAGTTTTAAAACCATTTCCATGATCAACTTCCACCAAATTGCCGTAACCGCTGCTATATGTAGCGCGTGTAACTTTCCCCGGAGCCTGCACTCTGATTTTATTACCGCTCATACTTGCCAAATCCACACCTTTGTGAGTAGCTTTACTTTTTTTGAAAGGATCCAAGCGAGAACCGAATTTAGAAGTAACCCAATAGCTCCACACCGGTTTGCCCAAAGGCGTAGCATCAAGGACTTGTCGGTAATAATCAATATCTTCCATATTTTTATAAATTGTAGTTAGCTTATCACCCAACACATCATCATCTTGGAGTTCTTTGCTGCTGGGAATATACGGTCCGCCCATATTACGTTTGTTGGATAAAGCATTAAAATAGAGCCCCTTACTTTTCAACGCATCATTAACGGAAGATAAAACACTTTTCATTTTGCTGATTTCTTTAGAAGAAGTAGCGATAACTTTATCATAAGCATCTTTTTGATAATTCCGCAACTTTTCATATTGAAGAGAGAGTTCTGCCAATTTTTCCTTTAGCTCATCACGTTCGGAAGTAACCAAATCGCGTTGCAACTGAGCTTCATAAAGACTGGTACGATCACGCACCATATCCTCGGACAACCAAGAATTTTCAGCCGTAATTTTATTAACACGTTCCTCAATCATTTGCGCCTGATTTTTATAATCGCTGACTTTTTTTTCATCAAGTTTAGACTCAGAGCCCAGACCGGTCATAATATTTTCAAGACTTTTATTAAGCGCAGTAAACTCGGTGAGCAAATTTTCATAAGCGACGCGGGTTTTTCCGAGTTGTTCGTCTTTTTTGCTGATAATGGTATCAGAGCGGTGATACATATGAGAAGAATAAGCGCTCCACAGGCCGAGAGCGAGCAAAGAACAAAGAGCAAAGACCTGAAAATTAGAAGAGAGCTTAAACACCATAGCCTTTTTTTCACCGCGCAAAATAACCTCTTTTTGAGAAAAAAGCGTTTTTTTCTTGCTATAAAAAGGCTTTGCCGGCAAGGCATCAATTTTCTTTTGTACGCGCATAACGATATCTCAAATCTGATTACATACACAAATTCGAAAAACTTTATAACAGATATTTTCTAAAAATAACAGTATTTTTTTCAACTTATCAAATATTTATGAAAGGAGGATCACTCAATATCCTGATCCAAGATAACAAATTCATCTTCTTTAGCCATATTCAAGACGGCACGCGCCCGCTCATCGAGCATATCCAAATCCAAACTGGACGGAGAAAGAAGTCTTATTTTTTCTTCCAAAGCCTTTTTCTCTTTGCTGTAATTATCAGCGATTTGGTTAGCATAAGAAATCTCTTGTTTAAGATGAAGATAACGCCTAAGCCCGCGTTCACCATTAATGGTATAATAAGAAAAATAAACAAACAGCACGACAAAGAACATCAAAATTTCTGACTTTCTCAGCCGATTTCGCAACTCAAACAAGAACCCCATTTCCCCACTCGAACCAATAATCATTAATTAGAAATTATTATCTCGCTTTATTATTAAATTAAAGTAAACACCCCAAACATTTTCGGATAAAATAAAAGTAAAACTTGCTTAAAACAAACAACAAACTATACTCAAAGAATAAACAACATCGGGAGATGAGAATGGAAAGCAAACGAATAGTGCATTGCGCCAACTTTAATTTACAACGATTAAAGGGCTGTTTCATGAATTCATTGCAGTTCAAGCTAACCAACGGCTTGATTCGCAACGGGCATAGCGTATTTTGCTATCCAGACAGGGATGCGTTAAGGATGTATTCCATGTTCGGACACATGAGCAAATTTGCGCTCAAAAAAGCCAACGCGGCATTTTTAAAATATTGTATAACCACAAGGCCAGACGGAATTATTTTTGCCCACGCGGATACGATATTTCCGGAAACGATAGCCGAAATAAAGCATCAACTGCCAAACGTTAAAATTCTGCAATACAACATTGACACCATACATCCGGAACATGATAATGGGAATATCTCCAAAATACTATCGAAAATAGATATAGTAGACGCTACATTAATAACAACGGCAGACATCAAACGTTTTGATGTTTTTTCTCCCCAAAAGCACAAAGTTGGTTTCATCCCCAATGCCGTTGATAAATCGCTTGAAACAGCCAAGGTATTTGAAAAATCTTCACTTGACTATGACTTAATTTGTGCGGTCAACCCCAAAGCAATCCGCCAATTCTGCGGCAAGTTTGCAAAAACCACCGAAATTATTGAAAAAATAGCACATAACACACAAGGATTAAAAGTTTTATTTCCCCAAGTTATCGGCGACAAGTTAGACGGAGCCAACTACCAAGCCACGATTGAAACCAGCGCCATGGGTATTAATTTATCAGCCATAAACGAGGATTATTTATACAGTTCGGATCGCATGGCACATTTAATGGGCAACGGCGTTTTAGCATTTGTTGATAAAGCGACCGGATTTAATGATTTGTTTAGTGATGAAGAAATAGCTTTTTATCAAAGTGAAGAAGAATTGTGGGATAAAATCAGATATTTTCACGAACATCCAGCAGAGCGGCAAAGAATTGCTCGAAACGGCTGGAAGAAGTACCACGAACTTTTTAATGAAAAATTGGTAGCCAAATATGTGAGTGAAGTAATGTTCGGCGACTTCAAAAAAGAGGACTACCCTTGGCCGACGATTATTTAGCAAACCATAAAAGGCTTATATAACAAGGACATAAGCCTTTTTATTAACGTCCCTTATAAAATTCTTTGAGCATAACAGAACGATAAGGATTTCTGTTTTCTCGCTCTTGCTTTTCTCGCATACCGATTTTGGTTGACGGTTCTTTATAGAGAGTCATATTTTGCAAAGATTTGAGCGTGTTGCCTGACCCTGCCCGCTCTTTTCTGGCCTCAATCATCACCTTAGCCCCATCGGAGTCATCCATGGCATGACAGTCTTTGTCATATTGCTGATATAAGGCAAACAAATTTTCATTTTGCCTTTGTGCTATGTTTTGATAAGCTTCTTCCATATCAAAGGCGTTCTTGACTTTGTTTTGATAAAAATCTTCAAACTCTTTAGCGTCAAATTTTTCTTTGGGCGAATGAACCAACTCACCAAACTCAAACCTTTTCCCCGCGCTCCATCCGGAAATTGCCGATTCAAAGCCATATCCAAAGCACTCAACCAATCACAAGCTTTACTTTGCAATCCGATATGATAGCCCACCACTTTCTTGCTGAACCAATCCAGCACGACCGTAACATAAACCCAGCCCGTCGGCGTTAAAACCTTGGTCATATCTATTCCCCAATACTGATTCGGTCTGTCCGCCTGTGGCTTGGATTTTATTACTCGCAATGCTTTGTTTTTACTATATTTCTTTGACAACAGTCCGTGCTTACTCATTAACGCATAAACCGTATTGGGCGAAATGTTTACCTCGTAAAAATGCTTCAAATTTGCCCAAATCCGACGATATCCCCAATATGGATGTTCGGATTTCAGGCTTGTGATAAGCTTCACTACTTGACGGTTACGCTCCTCACAAGCCTTATACGCTCCACGCAATTTACCAGCTTTCATTTTTTTTAAGCTCCAAAGTCAGCTCGGCAACGCATTCTTTAAGTTGTTGATTTTCAACCATAAGTCTTTGTTCGTTTTGGGTGACTTTGCCACAATCAAAAACCCCTTCTGCATTCGATAAAAATTGGTCGCGAAGCCGATAATAGTGGCTTTGTGATATTCCGTAGCGTGCGCAAATATCCGCAACTCCGGCTCCTTTTAAGCCTTCTAAAACTATGGCAAATTTTTCTTTGTTTGATAATTTTTTAGCTTTCATTTCTACCCCTCTTTTCAGTTAGCTTAGTTTACACCTAAATCTTGTTTCGTCTCTCATTTTTTTGCTTTCCCGAAACTTGGGGCAGTATAATAACCCCCTAACTCCCGTTTTTCAAACCAAACAATCCGAGCATTTTCCATAAAACTCACACAAAAAAAGACTTCTCCGTTAACAGAGAAGTCTTCGTAACTATAATTTGAACTCAATTAGCTGTTCAGCGTTTCCGCCAAAGGATCCCCACCCGAAGTTGTCGGCGGATTCAATGTACCGATAGCTTTCTTACGTTTTAATTTGTTGACAAACTTAATCGAACGTTGGGCATCCCATTTTTTCTTGCCCTCTTCACGTTGAAAGATTTGTTTATAAATTTCAATAGCTTGGTCAAATTCAGAAAGCTTGGTCAAGCAACTGGCCAAACCATCATAGAGCTTGTGGTGATAACGATTGTTAATCACCATCTGCGCTTTTTTATAGCACTTAAGCGCATCGCTGAACTTTCCGATTTTCTGATAAACAAAACCGATACTAATCCAAGCCTGAATCTCATGACTGTTAATATTCAAAATTTTGGTAAAACATTTCAAAGCGGAATTATTATCGCCCATTAATTGATAAGTAACGCCGACTCCGTTCCAAGCCTTAATATTAGAATGATCGACCGAAAGAACTTTTTTGAAAAAAGAAATAGCCCTATCATATTGCTTTAATTTTTGCAGCGTAACGGCAATACTAAGCAGTGTTTGCATATGCTTCGGATCGATTTTCATAGCCTGTTCCAACACATCCAAAGCCTCTTTATAAGAAAACATATGTTGCAAAGCAATCGCCTTTCCGTTCAAAGCCTCCAAAGAGGTCGGATCGACGGCAACGGCCATATCGAAGCAAGTAATAGCATCTTTATACAAACCGCGCATACTAAGAGTAACGCCTTTATTGTTCAACACCTCAACAGATTGAGGATTGAGACTCAAAGCCTTATCAAAACATTCGACAGCTTCGGTATATTTGCTCATTTTCTGATAAGCAAAGCCTTTACTGTTCATAGTTTTCCAAGAATCGGGTTGTTCTTTCAAAGCCTCATCGAATTGTTGAATAGCTTCTTGAAACATCCCCTGATCCAATAATTCCTGCCCTCTTTTATAGGCGCTATTGTCATTTGATTTTACCATGATAACTCTCTTTTCAAATTATAGTTACAGAATAATTCACCATGGAAGTTAACACTTTTTAAACCAAAAGTCAACCACAACCGCAAAAAAAAATTACACGAACGACAGTTGAGTATAAACATTAAGCGCGGGCATGACTTCGGCATAAGCGATTTTAAATCGGCGGCAAAAGTTCTGATTTTCGAGTCTCTTTTGAGAAAAATATTCTTGATATTCAAAGCGAAAATCTTTTGAGCTACTGTTAAAGATTAACTTTTTCCCCATACCGTCGGCAGCCATATAAGTACCGTTCAACGGTGCGGTTTTTTCCAAACGGTCAAAAACGTTTACACAAAAGACTCGAGATTTTTTAGAGAGCTGCGAAAGAGCCTTACGCTCATCTTCGCCCCAAGCATTCATGGAACTCACGACGAAAACGCTTGCCTGCCCCTTAAGATAATTATTCATCATTTTCAAAGCGATAGACAAGTTACTTAAAGTATTTGTTTTATCTTTAAGCACCTGCTGTGTAACTTCGGAAATTTTTTTCAAAATCACCGACATAACCGACCGATTATTGGATGATTGATAAAAAAAGATTTTTTCTCCGTCAAAAATCAATGCACCGACTCGGTCTTTATTTTCCACGCCGAGCCACCCGATAAGAGCGGCCGCTTTAGCCGCGGTTACGGATTTAAGCTCGAATTTTGAGCCAAAAGCCATATACGGAGACAAATCGAGCAACAAATAAATTTCCCGATCTTTTTCTTCGGCATAAACTTTTGTATAAGGCGTTTGTTTGCGAGCGGTAACCCGCCAATCAATATCACGAATATCATCCCCCAAAGAATAGGCGCGGATTTCTTCCAACTCAATTCCCCTGCCCTTAATGGCGGATTTAACATCACCTGCTTGATTAGAAACCGCCAAACGCTGATGCATATTTTGTAAATAAGCAATATTCTGCCGCTGAGCCACCAGTTCGGCCAAAGAGGCATAAAGTCCGCTGCCGCTGTGTTTCAGTTCATGACGGTTAGACAACCTTCGTTTAAGTGTTGATAATACCATAACAGCCTCCGTTAAGCTTAAGGCAGCGGTACAGCCTTTAATAAACTTTGAATAATATCATCGGTAGATACACCCTCGGCCTGAGCTTCAAAACTCAAAATAATTCTGTGCCGCAAGATGTCATAAACCACGGCTTGCACATCTTCGGGAGAAACAAAATCGCGACCTTCAATCCAAGCATTAATTCTGGTTGCTTTATCAAGCGCGATTGTTGCACGCGGACTGGCACCGTAAAGAACCTGCTTGGTTAATTTGGCATCATAGGTTTCGGGATGTCTGGTCGCCACCACCAAATGCACCAAATAATCTTCCACAGCCTCGCTCATATGAACATCCAAAACTTCTTTTCGTGCAGCCAAAACATCTTCAACACTAATTTTTGCAGGAATCTGAGCAACATGATTTTTAGCCTCGCCTCTGACCAAAGACAAAATCTTGTGTTCGACAGCAGCATCCGGTTGCGAAATTTTGATATACATTAGGAATCTGTCGAGTTGAGCTTCGGGCAAATTATAAGTCCCTTCCTGTTCAATCGGGTTTTGGGTAGCCATAACCATAAAGAGTTCCGGAAGTTTATAACGTTTTCCGCCGTTTGTAACCTGCCTTTCGGCCATAGCCTCGAGCAAAGCGGATTGTACTTTTGCCGGCGCACGGTTAATTTCATCGGCCAAAATCAAATTGGCAAACACCGGACCTTTACGAAATTCAAATTCACCGTTTTGAGCCAAATAAATTTCACTGCCGGTAATATCCGACGGCAGCAAATCCGGCGTAAATTGAATACGATTATAAGAGGTATTAATGCATTGAGCCAGAGTTTTTATTGCCTTGGTTTTAGCCAACCCCGGAGCACCTTCCACCAAAGCATGTCCATCGGCCAACAAAGTAATAATCAATTTTTTAACCAAATCTTCCTGACCGATGATTTGAGTTTCCATAAATTTTTTAAGAGCAACGATTTTTTCTCTGATTTCAGACATGTTAGCACCTCATTAAGCAATATTTTCACGTTTTAAAAAGCTGTTATATTCATCCAACACGGCATTTTTCATAACATTATTTTGCAAAAAGTCATAAAGTTCGATAGATTTTTTGTAATGTGTTTTTGCACGGGCAAAATCACCTTGCTGGGCATCGGAGGCCTCAACGCGAGCCAAATAGAGCAAAGCCTCGGCCTCGGCAAAATGATGTTCGACTTTTCCGTAAAGATAAACCGACTTCATCAACGCTTTGCGGGCATTTTCAATATCCCCGATAATAAAGCGCAAACTGCCGATAGCAGACAAAGCACTGGCCTCACCCAAAATATCACCGTTTTCACGATAGAGCGCACGACAATTTTCGAGCCAATCATGAGCCTTGTCATAATCTTTTTCTTTCATGGCCAAACGAGCCATGGCGCGCAGAACGGAAGCCTCTTTTAAGCCGATTCTGTCTTTGGCAAAAACATCTGCGGCTTTTTTATAAGCCGATAAGGCCTTATCATCTTCGCCGTTTAGCAAGTAAATATAAGCTTCTTGGTCATAAGCATCGCCGAGCAAAATCGGGCTTCCGCCTCTATCCAAAACATTTTCGGCTTTTTTGACATAGGCTAAAGCTTTATCTAATTCATATTGAGCGATATAAACTTTAGCTGTTTTAATACAAGCATCGGCAAGCACGGTTTCGGCATCAGGTTCGTTTTCAACCAGTTCGATAGCGGAAGAAAACAATTTATGAGCCAAATCAAAATCCTCGAGGCTGAGAGCCAATTCACCCCAGCGCACAAGCACCTGAGCCTCGCCCCAAACATCGCCTTGGGCATGAAAAAAATCCACGGCCTCGCCATAACGATTTTTTGCCGTATCATACGCACCCGTTTTCCAAGCATCATCGCCTTGTTGAGCGATTTTTTCGCCTTGATTGACATATTTTTCCTGATTTGTAACAGCCATCACAAATTCTCCTTTGCAAAGTTCATAATATAATATATATTATCCCCGAATTAAAAAGACAAGAAGTATTAAAAAAATGGAAGACATCTTTGATTTAAGTTTAAACGAGGAAGGCGCGTCAGCGTCGAATTTGAGCAATAATTCATCATCGGCGGCTGTTTATAACAACACGGCGGCCTTAACGATGCAGTCATTTCCGTGGTTAGAGCAACTCAATCCGGAGCAAAAGCAAGCCACAACCACAACCGAAGGTCCCGTATTGGTTTTATCGGGAGCCGGCACGGGCAAAACCAAAGTTCTGACCTCAAGACTGGCATATATATTAGCATCAAGAAAAGCCAATCCTTGGGAATGTCTGGTAGTAACCTTCACCAACCGCGCGGCCAAAGAGATGAAAGAACGGGTTTATAATTTGATAGGCGAATTATCGACCTCGGTCTGGCTCGGAACATTTCACGCAATATGCGTTAAAATATTGCGCCGCCACGCCGAACTTGTCGGTCTAAATTCAAACTTCACGATTTTAAACGAAGACGACCAAAAGCGTTTGGTAAAGCAAATTTGCGAGGCCGAAGGAATAGATGATAAAAAATACCCGCCGCAAAGCATAGTCGATTCGATTTCGCGGTGGAAAGATAAGGGATTAACCATAGAAAAGATCAAACAAGAATACAAATCAAACATCCTAACGCTTGTGTTTGAAAAATATCAAAAACGCCTGATTGAGTTAGATTGCGTAGACTTCGGCGATATAATTTTGCATACCTTAACAATTCTGATGTCATATCCGGACATTTTGTCGCGCTATCAAAACCAATTCAAATACATTATGGTCGACGAATACCAAGACACTAACGTCAGCCAATACCTTCTGTTGCGCCTGCTCTCACAAAAGCACCGCAACCTGTGCTGTGTGGGTGATGACGACCAATCAATATATTCATGGCGCGGAGCCGAAATAGAAAATATATTGCGTTTTAGCAAAGACTTTGCAGATGCACAAACCATTCGCTTGGAACGCAACTACCGCTCAACCGCCAACATATTATCCGCCGCCTCCGCACTTATCAAACATAACGAAGGCCGCTTGGGCAAAACCTTAAAAGTAGCCGAAAACAGTCCGGCCTTAGCGGCAGAAAATAGCAAAATCAAAGTTATCAGTACTTATAGCGGAGAGGATGAGGCCGCACTTATCGCAAACGAAATTGAACTTCATCATAAAAGCGGTATGAACTACGCCGACATGGCGGTTCTGGTACGCACGGCCTTTCAAACCCGCGAATTTGAAGAACGCTTTATCTCAGAATCAATTCCCTATCAGGTTATCGGCGGTCCGAAATTCTATGAACGAGCCGAAATCCGCGACGCCATCGCCTATTTCAGAGTAGTTTTGCAACCCCATGACGATTTGGCTCTGGAAAGAATAATCAATAAGCCGGCTCGAGGGATAGGCGCAAAATCGGTAGAAAAATTCTATCAAACAGCCCGCAGTGAACATATTTCACTCTACATGGCAATCGAAAAACTTTTGGCAGAAGGCGGCGTCAGCGGCAAAGCCAAAACATCATTAGCAGAACTGACGGAACACTTCAAAGACTGGCGTTTAGCCAACCAATCCATCACCCCCGATGAACTTGCCCAACTGATTTTAGATGATTCGGGCTATCTTGAAAGCCTCAAAAACGACAAGTCGCCGGATGCTCCCGCCCGCATAGAAAACCTCAAAGAATTAATCAACGTGATGAGCAATCACGAAAAATTCCCGACTTTATCGGATTTTATGGAACACGTCAGTCTGGTTATGGACAATGATGACAACCAAGATACCAATAAAGTAACCTTAATGACTCTCCATTCTGCCAAAGGACTGGAGTTTGAACTCGTATTTCTCCCCGGCTGGGAAGAAGGACTTTTCCCGCACCAACGCTCTCTTGACGAAGGTGGCTCCAATTCATTGGAGGAAGAACGCCGACTGGCCTATGTCGCCATCACCCGCGCAAAAAAAGAACTCTACATCACCACCGCCCTAAACCGCCGCGTATACGGACAGTGGCAAAACAACATCCCCTCCAGATTTATCAATGAGCTACCGCCGCAAAATATTGAACTGATAAACAAAACGGCCAATTACTTCCAACGGCAGGACACCTACGGCGGCAGCAGTTCGGCACCGTGGAGTTCATCGCGCACAAACAATCGTAATGATTTTGGCGAAATTGAATATTCGGACGGCGGCGGCTATACTTATACCAAAGAATACCAAAACTCTTACGCAGGATACGATTCATGGGCACATATAAATAAAGCCAAACAAGCCGCCAAAAATGCCACCTCGGACATTTTAATCGGTGCGCGCGTTTTTCATGAAAGCTTTGGTTACGGACGCGTTAAAAACATTGAAGGCAACAAACTTGAAATCATCTTTGATAAAGCCGGTTATAAAAAGCTCATGAAAAATTACGTTCAAAAAATCAAATAATCAGGCTTTAGCCGTTTCAATAATCACCCCACGAAAAAAGAGGCACCCAAGCAGTGCCTCTCAATTTAGTTATCGGCCAAGATTTGAATACTCTCCCCTTCTTCGGATTTCTCCACTTTACCGATTTCATTTCCGTCAATAATATACATATGAAAAAAAGTAACCGGTTTAATATCCGTAGCATGCTGAACTTTTTTTCTGATTTTTCCGCGCACAAATTCGGCAATCGGTTGTTCGCGATAATTATAATCAATAACTGCCTGAGGAATCTGAGCAGCAATCTCCTCTTTAATTTTATCCGCCAACTCACGAAAAGCCGCCTCATCCAAAATATCAATTGAAGAAATTTGCAAATCTTTCAAATTCCACTGTTTATCAAACACCACGGAAATAAAGAGAGAACAGTTAAAAGCAATACGTTTACGGTTTTTAATCACTTGAGAATTAAGAGATACCACCTGTTTACGGTCAACCGCCAACACATCGACCGGAATAGTCTCCACATACTCAATCACGCCGTTTTTCAAACGATAGAGTTCCCCATCACGAGAAGTCTGCACCTGTTTAATTCCGCAAGCATAAGCAAAACGTTGGTGCTCCCGCACAAAACGCTTATCACCATGCACGGGCATAACAATTTTTGGTTTCAAAATATCATACATTTTTTTCAAATCATCGCGGTTTGCATGACCGGATGTATGAACCAAAAACTCTTCTTCTCGAACGACTTCCACGCCTTGATCCATCAAATTTTCTTGCATACGTTCAATTTTATCCTCATTACCGGGGATAATCTTGGAAGAAAAAATAATGGCATCACCTTTGGCCAACTTAACATCTTTATGCTCACCTTTAACAATGGAGCTGAGAGCACTGCGATAGTTTCCTTGCGAACCGGTACAAATATACATCGCTTTATCTGAAGGAATATCTTTAGCCTCTTTAACATCAAACACCTGCGGCAGATTGGCAAAATATCCGCATTCTTTAGCAATTTTCATATTTTTAATTAATGTACGTCCGACCAAAATCGGCGTCCGACCGGCAGCATCAGCCGCCAAAACCAAGCTTTCCAACCGCATCAAATTAGAAGCAAAACAAGTTGCAATCAACCCGTTTTTATAAAGAGGAACAAGCTTCATAAGGCTCTCACGAACATTATATTCGCTAAACTGAGGCTTATCGACCAGAACATTGGTTGAATCGCACACCAAAACATCAACCCCCTCACCAGCCGTTTTTTGAAGAGCCCCGTAATCACAGCGAATAATATCTGTATGTCCGTCATCAAAACGCCAGTCAGTCGCATGAAATACGTTGCCCATCGGCGTTTGAATAAACAAGGCACAAGTTTCCGGCACCGAATGCGTCATCGGAATAAAACGAACATTGAAATTATCCAACTTAATGTCCGGATTTTCATTCACCTCATGAATCACAACTTCTTTATCTAAATCATATTCTTTCAAACGTTCCCGCATCAAACCGGCCGTAAATCGCATGGCATAAACCGGACATTTCAACCTTGGCCACACCTGAGCAATAGCACCGAAATGATCTTCATGAGCATGCGTAATAAACAAAGCCTCAATATCATCGGCAAAATTTTCAATAAAAGCCGGATCGGCAAAAGACAAATCCATCCCCGGAAAATCATCATTCAAAAAAGCATAACCGCAATCCACTACAATAAGCTTACCGTTGCAAGCATAGACATACATATTCATTCCGATTTTATCGGAACCGCCCAAAGGCAAAAAATACAATCCGTCTTTATCAAGAATACTCATGAACTATCCTAACTTATAAAAAAACATCACCGGCCAATTTTTTTTCAACAACGCCGTTTTCCTTCTGAAGCAAAAGAGCCCCGTTTTCATCCATACCGGCAAACACACCGCTTTCAATAACATTATTTTGCGAAAAATGAATTTCGGTTCCCAACGGGAACGTAAATTTCAACCACTTCTGCAAAACCGCCTGAAAACCGTTATTTCTCCACAGAGTAATATTTTTATTCCAAAGCGCAAGAAATTTTTTCAAAAAAACAATACGATTAACGTCAGCCCCACAGTCTTTTAAGGTCGTAGCGGGATAAAACAGTTCCGAAGAAACGGGCGCATGAAGAAGATTAACTCCGATACCGGAAACCAAATAATTTCCGGCGGCTTTTTCCAATAAGATACCCGAAATTTTAGCCCCGTTAATCAAAACATCATTCGGCCACTTTAATTTAATATCATAAGAAGCAGGGTCAACAAACATAACAACCGTTTCAAACAAACTCAAAGAAGAAATAAAAACAAACTTAGTCAAATCATGAATATCCGCCTCAAAACACAACGACATGAACAAATTTCCCTCACCGCCGAACCAATGACGACCGTTTCGCCCACGCCCGTTTGTTTGATTAACGGCCGTAAACACGGCTTGTTGCCGAGACGACGCATTTTCAGCCCAAGCCAAAGCCAAAGAGTTTGTACTTTCGGCAACCAAAGAATCAAACCACAACCAACCGTCTAATTTTATTGTATCAGAGTCCATAAAGCCACCTCAATATCATTCATCAGATACTTGGGATTAATCATCAATACGGCAATAATGAACAAATTAATAGCCAAAGTCAAATAAATACCTTTATCAACACGGTCAAAATGCAAATTTTTGCGGTCAAAATAAATAATTTTAATAATCCGCAAGAAAGCAGCCCCCAAGACCACCAAACCGGATAACACCACAAAAATCAACCAATAATTCTGCTGAGCGACCAGAGTATTAACCACACTCAACAACCCCAAAAAACCAAGGAAAGGAGGAAGCCCGAGTAATGAGAATAAAAAAATCAACAAAGCGGCCGCTAAAAAAGGCTTAGAAGAAGAAACTCCGGCAACATCAACCATACTGTCCAAATACTCGCCTCTGCTTTTGAATCCGTAAAAAACGGCATAAACACCCAGCATGGTTAAAACACAAACCGATAAATAAATAAAGCTGGAAAAGACGCTGTTTTGCTCAAACTTAATAAGCAGAGCCAAGACCACCCCTACGGCAAAGATACGCACATAAGCAAACATCTTCCGCAAATTTGTTTCGGTATTAGCCCCGACAGCCCCGACCAAAATAGAAGCAACGGCAAAAACGAACATAGCCGGCCGCAAAACATCATAAATACCGTTAACAACATGAGCAAGTAAAATAATCAACACGGCATAATAAGCCAAAACCGGCACAAGAGCCAAATAACCGCTGACGGGCAAAATCGTTCGTCCGAGAATTGTCGGCAAACAAAAATGAAACGGTGCCGCTCCGAGTTTAAACAAAACGGAAACAATCAAGAATGCACCGCAAATATACACATGAAACGGCACAGGATTTTTTTGTAAAAGAGCGGCAACATTTTGAAAATCTCCGCCACCAGCCAGATAACTCAAAACAAAAGCACAAACCAAAGTTGCTAAGGAAAACAACACCGAATAACGAACCAAAGTTTTTGCCGGTGCCATATTATCCTCCTCATCATTTTCAGTCATAATCAAATGATAATTGAACAAGAAACCGACTTCCAAACAACAAAACAACCATCGCACATCAACAAAAGAGATGGCCGCACACAAAAACAATAGCGAAATTTCCTGCAAAACATAGAATCTGAAACTTGCCGTATCTGTACTTAAAAAGAAACGAACGGCCAAACTCATATTAGCCAAAGCCCCCAAATAGATAAAGGATTTAAACAAAGTTGTATAAGGATTATTTTCATAAATTTTGGGATAAAAACTTTGGTCGTACAAAACAACACTCGAGAGCAAAACAAGAAGAACCCCATATTTGGCAATGGTATAAAAAGTCTTGGGAGTAGCTTTATCACGAAACATCCAAACCAGAACCGACACACCGACGGTAGCAATTAAAATGAACTCAGGAACAAGAGCAATCCAATTTTTCATACCTACCCCCTGATAAACCAAAGAGGATTAATCAAAGACAAAATCAAAACCAGCATCATGGTTGCCATAAAGCAAACATCTTTTTTCGAAAGATCGCGCACGGCACTGACTTGTTCGACAGAAAACTTAACCTCATGTTTGCGGCGCCTGATTTCCAGAAGCAAAGCCACACAAACAACGGCAAGAGAAGAAACGGCACAAACGCCGGTCCAAAAATTATAAGTCAGCAAAGCCGAAATCAACACAAAATTATTAACAAACATCGCCGATAAGGGCATGCCGATTCCGGCCATAATCATAAAAGTAAAGACCACGGACAATCTAGGCATCAACCGCAAGATTCCCTCCGGCAGCAACTTTTGAGCCTCACATTCATCTTCTTGATAAGAAACCAAAACCTCCAAAGCGGCAAAAATAATCATAAAAGCAAACAACGAATACCCGACATTCATCATAAACTGACTTGTGGGAAAGAATGCCGCCATAAGATAAAAGATGTAATAAACCATCATAAAAGAAAATATTTTAAACTTAAAATCCACATTAATCAAGGCGATAAGGGCAATAAAGAGCATGGTAATAACGGCAATAATTTCGAGGCCGGTAGCCAAAAACACCATAGAAACAGGAACACTTTCGGGCACGAACCGCATCAAGCCATAAATACCGGTTAAAGGCATCATATTAGCAAGAATAAAGATGAGGGGATTCTTAATTCCGACATATACGGCAGCAATCCAACCATGAAAAGGCCAAATCGGAATACGAGACAAAAGCGCGGCAAAGATTCCGAGCCACACCATAAATTCAGTTTTAGAAGACAGCGTTAATTGAGAAATTTTGCTGATTAAAAGATTCGCCCCATCGTGATTATACAAAATGACCAATACCCAGAAGAAGAGCAAAACGCCGCAAAAACTGTAAAAAGTAAACCGAAACAATGCGGCTCTTCTTTTCACTTCGCCAAACACCCCGATAAGCATAAACAACGGGAAGAGCAAAGCAGCAAAAAAGATAAAGAATGCCATAATATCGGCCGCAACAAACAATCCCGTAATCAAGCTCAAGAACAACAAAGCAAAGACCATACAAGACTTTTGACACCCTTTTTCGTGCCTTCCGCCCCACATACCGATAAGAGCCGCCATATTAACGGCCAGTATAAGTAATAAAGAAAAAGCATCCACTCCTAACGTTAAAGTAATTTCAGGATTCTCGAGCCAAACATATTTTTCCAAAAGCTGCATATGACCATAAGAAGAATCCACATGAGACAAAGCTAAAAGGATAAAGACCAAACTACCCCAAACCGTCAGCATACTAACGCTGATAACGTTGCGTCCGTTAGTTTTTTCGTCATCTTGAGCCAACAAGACCATAACGGCACCGCAAAGAGGCAACACGGTCATAATCAACAAATAAGGAATATCACTCATTTACGGGCACTCCTTGCCAATAAAAAACCAAAACAATCACAAAAAGACCAATAGTCGTAAAAACAACCCCGCTAACGAGCAAATTATGATGAAGAAAACGAGATACCTTAAGCGTAGAATAAATCATCCGGCGTACAAAAGCCATCAAAAAACGCTCAACAAACAAGAAATCGACGGTCAACCACAAAACACGTCCGAAATTGCGAATGGGAGCCACAACCAAGATTTGAAAAAATTTCAAAGCCGGCATAGCTTGTTGCACGGATTCGATTTGATAAACCTTATCTCCACCTCGCATCAACCGCCAAGCGGAACAACATCCCAAAAGAATGGGGACAAACAAAGCGAACACACACAAATTCAAATATTGTGCCGAAAACAAAGGCTTTTGAGAAGAGACAACCCCATAACCGACAGCCAAAATAAAAAGGAAATACATCGGATTCGGATTTTTAACAATGGCCCAAACTCTTTCATCCGCCTTTACGGAGCCAAAATAAACCTGAGCCAAATAATGAAGGAGCACCAGCCCCGCGGCACCGAGCCACAAACAAGCGTATAACTTATAATTTTCGAGTTGTAAACCGAGCACAAAATAAACCAAAACACTTAAAGCCGACAAACTCACGACCAAAGAAAACTTCATAGATTTAACAAACCCGCCGGTTTTAGAAACAAAAGGCTCATTAGCCGCCGCGACCAAAGGCAAAATCAACACACAACAAATCAAAAGAGCCACCGCCGTAATATAAGGAATAAGTTGTAAGAATAATTGCTTATCGGATAACAAAATTCCCAAACATCCGCCCCAAACCATCATATTAAAGTAGAGGATTTTCGCTTTAATGGAATCAATAAGACACGCCGCAACGACAGCCCATAAAATTGACAACAAAGCCGCAACCGCAACAACTTTTTCCACCCACGGGAATAAAGAAAAAATACCATAACAACGCAACAAGAGGATTAACCCCAAGAAAGGTGTTCCGCCATAAAACAAAAAGACCGCGCGCACAAAACTGATTTTTTTCAAATCCAATAAATAATTATGAAAACCGACACAGCCGCATTTAATAAGGGCGGCCGTCAAGAACAACGCCACGGCAAATTCTCTGTGGGCACTATATTTCAAAAATTTTTGCATAGCCGGAAAATGCAAATCATTTTCACTCCCCCAAACCAACGCAAAAAAAACCAACAACAAAAAATCGGCAAAAAAATTAAAAAACACAAAATTGCGGCGCACGCTGGCTTCACTGATTAAATAGAAGCTCAAAACATCAATCAAACAAATCGTAATTAAAAGCTGGAGGGAATTTCCGGCAGACACGGCAAACATCATCAGCATAAAAATCAACGCATAAAGACCGCCATGCCGCAACCGTAATTTTTCCAAAGAAAAAAACATATTATAATAAAGAGCAAACCCCAAAACAATAATCTGAGACAAAATAAAAGGCCCGTAAGCAGCTCCGGTACGCAAAGCCACGTCAACCCGAATAACGGGAGTTTTAATCCATGTAAAGAACCAAATGGAACGGTTAAACAGTTGCCCGCTATCCACCACAGGGTACAACAACCACCCCAAGGCCAAAAACAACACAACGGCCCAAGACTTAACGGCTCTGTTTTTTTGAAAGAGTTCAGCCAACAAACCAGACAACCCGATTTTCAACACAGCTGAGGCAAACATACGACTCTGCTCCAAACAAATAAATAATCAACCTGCTACAAATATATCAAAGAAATAATCTATTTAAAGTATTTTAAGTCGGAGCATTGTATAACTTAACAAAGTTACTTTTTTACTTGCAATTAACAAAACATGCCCTACATTTTAAATATCGTATAATAAAAGAGGATTAAAGAGATGACTACATCGGCAAATCACTTCAACGGCAAAATAAAAAACGCGTTATTTCCATCACGCACGACATTAGAAGAGCTAGCGCAACAAGCCCCTTTGCCATGGTATAAGTCATACAACACATGGGCAATCATACTTTTTGTCTTGAGTCTGGCCACGGGTCTTATTTCCAATTTTTTCATAAACCCCGAATTAAAAATAAAATATAGTATGCTGGTACAAATGGTAGCGATTCTCTTTCCGATAATTTATTTATTTTTAAAAAATTGGCGTAGCTTCATATTATTTATGTTGCTGTATTTTATTGCCGACAAAATTTTCACCATCTGGGTATTTTACCAACTTCAGCTTACTAACTGGCTTGATTTAAGTTTAGCAATTATCTGGGGAACATTGGTAGCTGATTTAATGATAAATTCATATCGTTACGCCTCGGTTTTGGCACATTTTCCCTCAACCGACAAACCCAACCGCAAAAAAGAAGCTTTAACGGCTTTAATCAGTTGCCTGACATTACTTTTACTTGCTTACACACTTATGTGGTTTGAAAAATAAACATCAAACCAATTAGGCTCTGTATTTTTAAGATACAGAGTCTTTTTTTACTTCATAAACCCAAGCAAAATATACCAATTTTTTACATTGCTAAAACATGGACAAGTCATGATAGTTTCTTATAATTTTTATACTCTGCCCCATACTTTGACGATGAACCATCCCGCCCTCTATAACTTCAAACACAAAAAAGCGCCCTCTCAAAGAGAAGACGCTTTCCACAACTGGTGAGCTCGGCGGATGGCCGATAAAAAAAGTGCTTA
>CALXPT010000022.1 GCA_944390355.1 uncultured Alphaproteobacteria bacterium
GCAGACAAATTGTTGCAAGATAAAGAGCATTTTAACATCGTTCCGCCAAAACTATTGGGACAGTTGTATGAATCAAAGCAACAGCAAATGGCCGCCGCATTACAGAGCGACCCGAATGCAAATGTCAGCGGTTTACAGGCAGATATAGACCAAATACAAAACCGCATGGATGAATTAACCGACATGGCGGTTAACAAACAAGAACTTTTCTATAGTGATTTCACCAATATAGGTGATACTTATGAAGGCTATGTTGTGATGTTTGATGCGCGTAAAAAATATGCGCAAAACACCCCGCAAGACCAAGCCGTAGTTGCCAAAATGGATCAGGCCAAGACCCAAATTCTTGACCCTGTGATAAATGATTATGATAATTTGTGGAATCTCAATGGATTGGACGCAAATCAGGCCGAAAGTTTAGATAAGCGTTATGATGCCATCAACAATGTCTTAAACGGCGTAGAACTAGACCAAGCCACCATGCAAATGGTCAGCAACTTCAAGTTTTTAGATGAAAACGGCAATATCGAACCACAGTTTATTGACGCGAACGGCAACTTGCATGATACCTATCAGCAAGGGGATAAGGTAGCTCCGAACAGCAAACTTGAAGCCACCATAAATATAACCAAACAAGCCTATGCAATGAGGAATTTGAATTCCAACCAAACCCTTGATGCAAATATGATGCAGCAAGATTTGGGAGAAATGCTCACCACCGAAACTCTTTATAGCTATTATATAGCCGACAGGGTTAATCAGGGTGGTATCGAGCGTCCGGATCAGTTCACCAATCCGCAGTTGTGTCAAGAGTTTTTGAATGACTTGCAAAACACCGCTCAACCGATGAAAATGAGTCATGCCGGCTATCAAGTTGCGCAACAAACACAGGTTAACAATGTTTTGGCGGTAAACGACCGTATAGCACAAAAGATAGGCCGCGACAAACCGGTCGTGGTTAAAGCCGCTGAAAACATAGCCCAATATGACCCGCGAGCAGGCGGACGCATAACCGAGACCGGCCCGAACAAACAACAAATGCGTAAAGAGATGGCAAAACGCATAGTTAAAAGCGGTGCGTCGGTACTTTTAGTGGGCGGTGCAATAACAGCTGTCGGAACAGTCGCAGCAAGTGATGCCTCATTAACCGCATTAACCGGAGGTATGAACAAACTTGCCGGTGCTGCAATCGGTACGGCCTTAGGTGTTGCGGCAATTTCACGTAGTATTTATAAGTGGCGCAAAGACCGCAAAAAAGCAGGGCAAAAAGCAGGTTGGAAAGAATTTTTCAAAGAGCCGCGCATGGTTGCATCCTTAACCACCACAGCCTTGGGTGCAGCGGCTCTGGGTTTTGCCGCCACCGGCAACCCCGGAGTAGCAACAGCCTTGGGTGTTGGCGCATTGACAATTGGCACGGCACACGGTGTCGCCACCGATTATAAAGATTGTAAAGCGGCCGGTATGAGTTCATTGGAAGCCATTAGTTGGGGAACATTGCATGCCGGTATTAACATCGGCGCGGCCTACCTCGGACGAGCTGGTGCGCAAGCCGGAATAGATTACATAAACGACCATTATCAAGATAACCATATTTTCCAACATGATGAAACCACCCGAAATTGGGAAGTTGTTGGTCAAAGTACAGAAATTGACTACGCCAAACTTGACCAAAATTCGCAAGGATTTTTGGAAGGAAATTGGTATAAAGACAATCCGGATTTGTTGCAGCAGCGCATAGATGCCCTGCAAGCGGCCGGATTCGAAAATCCGCACCACGCATTGTTGATAGCCCATGACTCAGGTATGCTGGCACCGGATAATCAAGTAATGTATGACGGAACAATGAGTGAAGGCCGCCACACGGTCTTTGGTGCAGGCTGGGCGCAGGAAAACGGTGTTTCAATGGATGATGTCAATGCCATGAAACACATATTCAACAGCGATGGCAGTGTAAACACCGATGCTCTGGCGGCATATGAAAAGATGAAACTTCACGTTGGCGAAAATAACTTTGTAACCCGTATTGAAGACCGTCCGGTAATCAGAGAGTTGTACGGAGACAGGGAATCAAGCTATGATCACAATGGAATGATGCCGACCAAAGAGGTTGATGAATACGGCTGGGTTGAACATACCCAAACCGTAGAGAACGACAAATTTGACGGTTATGGCATGGTCGGCACAAATCCGCTCAAGCCGCATAAAAAGAAAACCCTAAGAGAAAGATTAGGTAGTTTGAAAGATAGGATTTTGAGACGAAAACCGCAAGACAAAGTCCTGCCGCCGGCTCTTGAAAACAAGAAGAAAGAACCTTTAGGGCTTGAGAACAAAGTTCAAACCCCAAAAGGTATCGAGAATAAGAAGAAAGAACCTTTAGGGCTTGAGAACAAAGTTCAAACCCCAAAAGGTATCGAGAATAAGAAGAAAGAACCTCTGGGACTCGAAAACAAAGTTCAAACCCCGCTCGGACTTGAAAACAAAACACCTAAACAAAAACAACCAACCGCAACGGAAAGAAAACCGATTCCGAGACTGATAGATAAAACAAAAGCATCTGTTGATAATATGCTTTTAGAAGAATACAAAGTTGTCTATGGCATAGCACCGGATGAAGAATCGATGAAAAAATATGCCGCCCGTGTTGCCGCTGAGAAAAACGCCAAAAATCCGGATATGACAATGAAAGACTTCTTAATTCAACGTCGAGAAGAACTGGATAAAACGATTGAGGTATCAACGCAGTCAAATAATACCAGCAAAACCGGAGTTGATGTGCGTCGAGATTATCACCTTAAATCACTCATGGGTGAAAGAGATAAGAGCCACGCCGTTATGGAAGCAAGAGAAGGCTTAATGAAAAGTAACTTGACCGCGGAAAACTATAACGAAAAAATGACCTTAAGTCAGTTTACGACCTACACTGAAGACTTCTGGCGTAAAGGCAATATGCAAAAGCATAGCCGTTCGGATTATAACGACCCGAAACATGTGATTGACTTGAACACCGCCTTATTTGGAAATGAAACCAAAAACAATGCAGGCAAAAGCAATCAACAAGCTAATCAAATGGGAAGAAACAACCAAAACGACGGCCGTTAACAATCTGGCTCAAACCCAAAAAAACACCGCTTAGGAAATCTAAGCGGTGTTTTTCATGAAGTGAATAATTACTTAACTTCTTCAAAGTCGGCATCAACAACCTTATCATCTTTAGGCTGTTCGCCGGTTGTGCCTGCGTCCGGACCTTGAGCCGCACCGGCCTGAGCCTGAGATTGCTGAGCCCGATACATAGCCTCACCGAGTTTCATGGAAGCCTGCATCAAAGCATCAGTCTTTTCTTTAATTGAGTTAACATCATCAGTTTCAGCGGCCGATTTCAAAGAAGAAATAGCGTTTTCAATTGCCGTTTTTTCAGCGGCGCTGACTTTGTCGCCATGCTCTTTGAGTGTTTTTTCGGCAGAGTTAATCAAAGCTTCAGCTTGGTTTTTGGCATCGACCAATTCTCTGCGTTTTTTATCAGCCTCGGCATTGGCTTCAGCGTCTTTAACCATTTTTTCAATATCTGAATCAGACAATCCGCCGCTGGCTTGAATGCGAATGGCTTGCTCTTTGTTGGTCGCTTTATCTTTAGCTGAAACATTAACAATACCGTTGGCATCAATATCGAAAGTAACCTCAATTTGCGGCATACCGCGCGGAGCAGGAGGAATACCGACCAAATCAAACTGACCGAGAAGTTTGTTATCTGCAGCCATTTGACGCTCACCTTGGAACACGCGAATGGTAACGGCAGTCTGACCATCATCAGCGGTAGAAAATACTTGAGACTTGCGGGTCGGAATGGTTGTGTTGCGTTCAATTAAGCGTGTAAATACACCGCCCAAGGTCTCAATACCCAAAGACAACGGGGTAACATCCAAAAGCAAAACATCTTTAACATCACCGACCAAAACGCCGCCTTGAATAGCCGCCCCCATAGCCACGACTTCATCAGGGTTAACACCTTTGTGAGGCTCTTTGCCGAAGATTTCTTTAACTTTTTCTTGAACTTTCGGCATACGGGTCATACCGCCAACCAAAATAACTTCGCTGATATCATTAGCACTCAGCTGTGCATCAGCCAAGGCTTTGCGGCAAGGTTCAGCTGTTTTCTCAATCAAATCATCGACCAAAGATTCGAACTTAGCTCTAGTGAGTTTCATGTTCAAATGTTTCGGTCCGGTTGCATCGGCCGTAATAAACGGCAAGTTGATTTCTGTTTGAGTAGCGGAAGAAAGCTCGATTTTAGCTTTTTCAGCCGCTTCTTTAAGACGTTGCAGAGCCAATCTGTCGCCTTTAAGGTCGATTCCGGTATCTTTTTTAAATTCTTCGGTAAGATAATTAACCAAGCGTTGGTCAAAGTCTTCACCGCCGAGGAAAGTATCACCGTTCGTAGACTTAACCTCAAACACACCGTCGCCGATTTCCAAAATAGAAATATCGAACGTACCGCCGCCAAGGTCATAAACGGCAATAGTACCGGAAGCTTTTTTATCCATACCATAAGCCAAAGCAGCCGCAGTCGGTTCATTAATAATGCGGAGCACATCCAAACCGGCGATTTTTCCTGCATCTTTAGTAGCTTGACGTTGAGAGTCGTTAAAATAAGCCGGAACAGTAATAACCGCCTGTTCGATTTTTTCACCGAGATAGCTTTCGGCATATTCTTTAATTTTTTGTAAGACGATTGCCGAAATCTGAGACGGTGCATATTTCTGGTCTTTAACTTCAACCCAAGCATCACCGTTTTCGCCGGAAATAATCTTAAACGGAACAAGTTTTTTGTCTTTAGCCACTTCCGGCGAATCAAAGCGACGACCGATTAAGCGTTTAATGGCGAACAAAGTGTTTTCAGGGTTAGTAACTGCCTGACGTTTAGCGGCGGCGCCGACCAAACGTTCATTATCCGTAAAAGCGACCATAGACGGTGTCGTACGAGCACCTTCGGAGTTTTCCAAAACTTTAGGGTCCTTGCCTTCCATAACGGCGAAGCAAGAGTTTGTTGTACCCAAGTCAATACCAAGAACTTTACTCATAATTTTACATCCTTAAAAGTTTAGCATCATTTCTAAACGGATATATAGGAAAGCAAAAAGCTCTATGCAAGAGGGCGGCAAAGTTTTTTTGAATTTTTTTTGATTTTTTTCTTGCGTTATTGCTCTATTTAACAGATGCCGAGTAACTAACCAATATCATTATTTTCTTCACTTCTGATTTCATAACCGCAATCGGCATCGACAATGGAGTTTGCAAAAGCAAAATCCGTAGAGTTGCAGGCATAAATCCGATAAAGAGGCTCGCCTTGTTCCACACTATCGCCGACTTTCTTAAACAAGTCTATTCCTGCACCGTTATATTGACTTGCACCGGCCAAAACGCCGATTTTATTAATTTGAGTATTATCAATAGCCTCAACCACGCCGCTCATATTTGCGCAAATATCACGAGTAAATTTGCCGATTTTAGGTTGAGGAGCTTTTCCTTGGGCTTTAATGATTTTATTCATCGCTTCCAAAGCCTGACCGGATTCGAGAATATCTTTAGCCGTATGATAACCTTGCCCGCCGCGTAATTTTGGGTCAAATTCCAACACTCTTCCAGCAAGGAACAAAGACTTTTCCAACAAGTCTTGAGGAGCATCGTGAGCATTTTTAAGAACCTTAATGATATCGCGCGCCTCAAAAGCAGCCCCGATACCGTTTCCGATAGGCTCGCTGCCATCCGTAATGACAACATCAATCTGAATGGAGAGCATATCGCCGACATATTCCATAAGCTTGCGTAAACGCATAGCTTCATTGGTGTTACGGATTCGCGATTTTTCGCCGACCGGAATATCAATTAACAAATGAGAAACGCCGGCGGCCATTTTAATGGCTAGAATAGAGGCGGCAATATGTTCTTGTTGCGTAATTCCGATTTGGCGTTCAACCTGCCCGATAAGTTTATTGGCAGGGCAAATATCTAAATTATTATAGCTGACAATGGCACCTCGATTTTCTTCAACCAAGCGATGTAGTTCTTTTTCATCGACATCAACATTCGCCAATACGGACATTGTATCGGCCACCCCTGCACAAGAAGTTAAAGAATGAGAGGCAGTTTTGGGCATGGGTAATCCGTAAGCAGCGACGATTGCCGCAACGATAATATCGGTTTTATTCCCTGGAACGCCGCCCAAACAATGACAATCCACAACAATATCTTCATTATTCCAACGAATAATTCTGTCGCCGACCATAGCCTCGGTCAAAGACAAGACCTCGGGAGCAAGCATAAACGAACCGCTGGCCACCAAAAAGGATGCAATATCCATGTTGGAATATCTTTTAGATACAATATCATTAACAATAGCACTGTATTCGGCAGATGTTAAAATATTTCCGGCAATTTTACGCGCGATGGAGCGAATACTTTGCGGTGCTGGAGATAATGAAATGGAAACCTTAGCCCCTTCGGGAAGATTAATCAGCTTAAAAGCCTCGTTATTTAACGCAAGTTCGTCGGGCGCAACAATACTTTCATCATCAACCACTTGCAAAAAGGCATAAATTGTTTTAACACCGCCGTGAATTTCAATTTTAACCAAAGAATGAATATCATCGGTTTTATAAGCATTGCAAAACCGGTTAAGATAAGCGATATTTTCACAAAAAGAAGAAACCGGCAAATGTTTCAGAGTAAGCATGAGCACCTCAAAATAAAAGAGAACATAACCATTTTAACAAAAAAGCAAGAATTGACAAGTTAAAAAAACATAGCATGACTTAACAATTTTTTTTGCTTTTTATTAACTCAAAATTGACAGTTGAAGGATAATAATATACTATAGATGAAGTAATAAGTTTAAGAAAAGGCAAAAAGATGGAAAACCAATATTATACCCTGATGGAAAAACAAGATTTTTATGAAATCATCGAAAATAAATACGGAGAATTGGCAATATTTATTGATGCGCGCGATGGTGCACCAAAGGAGCCTGTTCTGGAATTTGATGGCAAAAAGACGGCAATTTTGCGCCGAGATGAACGATTGTCGGTATTACTTGAAAATATTGATGAGGAAACCAAGGGGCCGTTGGCTGAAGCCGAATTTGTTTTGATAGTTGAGTTAGAAGGAGCTGTTGTAAACAGAACCTATGGTGTACCGGTTGATAATGTTGAAGACGTAAACCTCAAAGGCCGCCGCACCCGTGCCGATGAAATTATCAAAGCACAAAGCCGCGAAGAATTAATCAAGAAGTTTGGCGCGGTCAAGATTTGGAGTTGTGGAAAGAAATAAGAGGTCGTAATGATAGGTTTGGTATTGGTAACGCATGGCCGTTTGGCCGAAGAGTTTATTGCGGCAATGCGCCATGTCGTCGGCCCTCAGGAACAGATTCAAGCTGTGTGTATTGGTCCGGAAGATGACATGGAAATCCGTCGTAATGAGATTTTGACCAAAGTCGGCGAAGTAGATAACGGTAGCGGAGCAATAGTCTTAACCGACATGTTTGGCGGCACCCCGTCAAATCTGGCAATTTCGATTATGGATAAAGCCAAAGTAGAGATTATCGCAGGTATAAATTTGCCGATGCTGATAAAATTAGCATCATTAAGAAAAGACAAGAGCCTGAAAGAGGCAGTTGAAGGAGCACAGGAAGCCGGCAAAAAGTATATCAATGTCGCTTCAAAGTTGCTGGGAATGTAAGATGAGTGATACAATATCGGTAGATTTGGAAATTCAAAATCGCAAAGGTCTGCATGCCCGAGCCGCCGCAGCATTTGTCAAAACAATTGAAGATATGGATGTTGAGGTAACGGTAGAACGAATAGGGCAGACGGTCAGCGGATGTTCGATTATGGGACTGATGATGTTGGCTGCCTCCAAGGGTACCACAATCAAAGTAAGCGCGGCAGGCAAACAAGCGCAAGAAGCGATAGATAAATTAAGTGAACTGGTTAATTCAAAATTTGGCGAAGAATAAAAGTTTGAAATGACCGAAAAAGCCCCTCGAAACAAAACCTTAGAATTGAGTGCCAAAGAAATAAATGCTTATGCCAAAAGAGCAATTAAGCTTAATTTCAAAGCATCGCTGGATTATGTAGAAAATCAAGTTATCCATCAAGATACACTTAAGACGCTTGATTTTCTGCCGGATAACAGTGTTGATTTAATCATAGCCGACCCGCCGTACAATCTGACCAAGATATTTGGTTCTTCGGTTTTCAAGGAGCGAGATTTTGTAGAGTATCGCAAATGGTTGGATAAGTGGCTGAAAAAACTGCCGCGAATATTAAAAGACAATGGCAGCATATATATCTGCTCGGACTGGAAAACATCAATAGCGATTCCCGAGATTGCCGGTAAATATTTTATTTTGCAAAATCGTATTTCGTGGGAGCGAGAAAAGGGGCGCGGAGCAAAGGACAATTGGAAAAATTGTTTAGAAGACATATGGTTTTTTACGAAAAGCAAGGACTATACTTTTAATCTGGATTCGGTAAAAATATTGCGTCCGGTAGTTGCACCGTATCGGGATAAAGAAGGCACGCCCAAAGACTGGAATGAAGAAAAAGGCAAGCGTTGTCGTTTGACTTATCCGTCAAATATCTGGACGGATATTTCGATTCCATTTTGGTCAATGCCGGAGAACACGCCGCACCCGACCCAAAAGCCGGAAAAATTGATAGCAAAGTTGGTTTTGGCCTCAAGCAATGAGGGAGATGTGGTTTTTGATCCGTTTTTAGGTTCGGGAACAACGGCAGTTGTAGCCAAAAAGCTGGGGCGGAATTTTATCGGTATAGAGCAAGAAAAGGAATATGTGGCATATAGCGAATACCGTTTGGAACAAGCGGAGCACCACAAAGAGATACAGGGTTATGAGAACGGTGTATTTAAATCGCGCAATGCGGAAATGTAGAACACTGTATTTAAATTTGAACCAAAGTCTGTAATCCCAAAATATATAAATCTTTAAGTTAAGGCTGACTTGTAAAAGATGTTTGAAAGCATAAATACAGCATTGTCAGATAAATCATTTCTGACGCTGTAATAACACACGAATACAAGGAGTAATTTAATGTCTAACAAAACGACTACAAAGTCTGCGCCTTCTAACAATAACGAAAACGAGACTCAATCAACCAAGTCCGATAATTCAAAAACGGGCTGCGGTTGCAATAAAAACAAATAATTATTTTTATAAAACTTTTTCCACATCTAAAATAGTCATCTCGGCAAAATATCTCCCTTGCCGAGATGATTTTTTTTGATTATATTATAAGAAATACAAATAGAAAAAGGACAAGAAAATATGCGGCGCGTAATTAATTTTGTAATACTGTTTTTTTCATTGGTAATGCTTTCAACACCGGCCTTTGCACAAAAGGCAACCGATGTCTTGCAAATAGAAAATTATCTGAATAATCTCAAGACCTTGTCAGCCTCATTTGTGCAGACGGCAAGCAATGGCAACACGGCAGAAGGAAAGTTGTATATAGAAAAACCCAACAAAATTCGAATGGAATATGCCGCACCGGTCAATGTTGATATTATCGGAGATGGGCATTTTGTAGTATATAACGACAAAGAGCTTGACCAAGTAACCCATATTGATTATGAAGATATCCCTGCCACGCTGATTTTAGCCAACGACCTTAAAATAGACGGGAAAAACATCAAGATAACAGATTTTTATAAGGATTCGGGAACCACGGAAGCTGTAATGGAATATAAAATAAAAGACGAAAGCCATCCGATAACATTGGTCTTTAATAACAATCCGTTTGAGTTAAAGCAGTGGCGTTTAACCGACCCGCAAGGAATAGACATAACCGTTTCACTGTATAATCTTGAAACGGACCAAGCATTGGAAGAAAGCCTGTTTAAGTTTAAAGAGAAAAAGACGCCGACATCACGAAAGTCGAGAAGATAACATGCCTAAATTTCGCTTGGTAACATGGAATGTAAATTCAATACGGATTCGTCTTGAACTGTTAAGAAAACTTGTCGCAGAGCAAAATCCCGATATTTTGTGCCTGCAAGAAATAAAGGCCAAACCGGAGGATTTTCCTTTTGATGAAATTGAGGCTTTAGGCTACAAACATATTGCGCTTTACTCTCAAGCAGGCTACAATGGCGTCGGCATTTTTTCAAAATATCATTTTGAAGAGGAAGAAAAGCAAGATTGGGTAGGAAAGAGAGATGCCCGCCATATCAAGGTTCGCCTTTTTGATGATATTGAAATAAATAATATTTATATTCCCGCCGGCGGAGACATACCTGACCCACTGGAAAATATATCATTTGCCCATAAATTAACTTTTATGGATGATATAGCGGAATATTGGGAGCATAAAAGAGCAGAGTATGCGAACAAAAAAATAATCATCTGTGGAGATTTCAATGTTGCACCGTGTGAAAATGATGTCTGGAATCACAAACAGTTGCTCAAGGTCGTATCACATACGCCGGTAGAGGTTGAACGTTTAACACGTCTCAAGAAGTCGCTTGATTTTATAGATATAGCGCGAGATTTACATCCAGAGCCGGAAAAGCTTTTCACATGGTGGAGCTACCGCAATCCGAATTGGCAAAAAAATAATAAAGGCCGCCGCTTAGACCATATTTGGGTAACCGAGCCGCTAAAAAATACATTTAAGAAATATGAAATCATAAAAGAGGCACGCAGTTGGGAGCGCCCGTCCGACCATGTTCCGGTGCTGGTTGACTTTGATATTTAACCTACATATTGAGTTGATAGCCGCCTTCAGAAGTTAAGATAAGTTGTGCCGACTTGTCATCATGCTCAACCTTCTGCCGTAAACGGTAAATATGTGTTTCAATCGTATGGGTAGATACATCGGGACTATACCCCCAAACTTCTTGCAAC
Source organism: uncultured Alphaproteobacteria bacterium (assembly GCA_944390355.1). Lineage (GTDB taxonomy): Bacteria > Pseudomonadota > Alphaproteobacteria > RF32 > CAG-239 > HGM16780. Next base: position 10,913 of record CALXPT010000022.1, read on the forward strand.
AAATCGTTTTTGGAGACAATATTTTGCCCCGCTTTATATAAATATTTAATAATAGCCACTTCTTTTTCGGTTAATTTAATAAGCTCACCGTTACGAAGGTTAATGATTTCTTTGTTCATGGGATGAAGTTCGTAATCATTAAAAAACAGATATCCACCAGCCGAATTTTCAAAACGGGAAATGGCAGAGAACAGTGTATTTAAAAACAAATTCAAGCGGATGGGTTTTTGAAAAACATGATAGCTTCCGTCGACTTCTTTTGAATGAGAAGAGGTAAGCCAAAAAATCGGCACTTGCAAATTTGAATAATTTTGCAACGGAGATAAATTTTCATCAACAACAATAATATCTACAGCATTTCCTGTATCAAGTGAGCGAAGGACGACAAAATCTTTATTTTGCAATTTTATCTGTTCTTGCAAATCATCGGCAAATAAATCATCAGAACTGAGTAACAAAACATTAGTCATAAATAAAATCCCTAGAATTGAAAACCGACACCGGCAACAAAGGCATAACCTTTTCGGTTGTCCTCAGCAAGGTTGCTATCTCCTTTGAAGTTAACATGAGCGGCACTGGCATAAAGATTGAGGTATTTGTTAACTTGAAAATCATTGCTCCACAAAACAATTTCGTCTTGGTTAGAGGTATTATCGGCTTGAGCCTCAAAATAGCCGAGAGAAGTTTTCAAAGGACCGAATTTATAGCCGATTCCGACATTCCAAGCTTTTCCCTCGCGGTAGTTATCAAACAAAGCCGGTATTTTATCGGAAACAAAATTAGATGTAATGGCAAAATCACTTCCTTCAACATAAGTTTTACGAAAAGCTCCGCCCAAATCCCAATTTCCATAAGAGAGGTTAATGCCGGCCGAAAATTCTTTATCGTTTTTGTGGAAAATACCATAGCCCAAAGAAGATTGAATATTGAAAGCACCGCAATCAAAATTGTTGGCAAGACCGAAATTATAAGCATCATCACGAGCATATTTAGCTTGATTATTAACCAAACCGCGACGGTTTTGCGTATCCGGTGTATAAGAAAAACCAAGAACAGTGTTATAAAATTCCGGAGTATAATAAGCCGCTTTCAGAGCAGTGCCGTCAGTATTAATGTCGGTAGAGTTAAGTGTTTTGAAAGATGTGTACTTTTTATTGCGGCGAAACCAATTAGGGTTAGAGATAAAATCCACGATTTCAGAATTATTGAGATAAAGAGGTCCGATCTGAGGAGCTGAAACAGAAAGATTATAAGCAGCATTCCAAATTTCACCGACGGAAAGAGTACCGAACGGTGTATTTAAATCAGCGGAAATCTGCTTACCCCAACTACCGTTATTAAAATTTTGGATTTCTTTATCCGTAGCCCCCATAACATCAAGAAACCAAGAAATAGAATAATCATCATTAAAGGAATAAGTAACGGAAGCATTAAGGAAACCGATATTTTCAAAATGGTTTTCCGACTTAGCGAGGACGTCATTTTTATCCAAATCAGCATATCCGTAGAGAGAATAAGCTTGCCCGCCGACATCATAAGTCCAATCAGCCGCAAGAGTATTTTTTTGCAAACAAAAAGCAAGCCCAACCCCCAAAATCGGATAAAAAATTTTTTTCATAATTCCCTCGTCAAAGCAAATCCAGCATAATATTAGAGGAAAAAAAGAAATATATCAAGAAGTTATGTAATAGGGAACAGAGAAATTGGTAAGTTGAATAGTTTTGTAGATATACATTCAAATCAGATATGCTATAATTTTAATATGACTTGTTATCACCCTATCACGGTTATAGCTTCCTTTCCAAATCAGATATGCTATAATTTATAAGTTTTTTCCCTGTTTCTAAGAACTGTTATAGCTTCCTTTCCAAATCAGATATGCTATAATTAAAGGGATTTTTGTTACCTTAACATATAAGTTATAGCTTCCTTTCCAAATCAGATATGCTATAATTTGACCCTGGCGCGACTTCTAATGCCGGCGGTTATAGCTTCCTTTCCAAATCAGATATGCTATAATAAATAATCTTGAATATTTGATAAATCTTTCGTTATAGCTTCCTTTCCAAATCAGATATGCTATAATAGTTACAGTATCCAGAGCACCTCCAATAACGTTATAGCTTCCTTTCCAAATCAGATATGCTATAATTGATTATTTTATCAATACACCGGTAGAGCAGTTATAGCTTCCTTTCCAAATCAGATATGCTATAATAGATACGCAATAACCTGTTGATTTTTCAACAGGTTATTGCATTTTAATATTAAAAATTCAGAGCAGTAAAAGCTGTTTGTCACCAATTTCTTCCTCTTTTTTTAAGCTGCCAACCAAAACTTCCATAGATGCATATTGTTTCTCTGTAACTGTTAATAGTCTAACACTTCCTTCCTTAGGAATCAAGGACTTAAGTCGTTTTGAGTGTTTATCAACATCGTCTTGCCCTTTGCAAATTCTTGAATAAACCGACAATTGCAACATCGTATATCCATCTTTTACCAAGAAATTCCTAAAGCGACTCGCGTTTCTCCGGTCTGTTTTTGTCAGAGTCGGAAGGTCAAAAAATACAATCATTCGCATAAATCTTTCACCTCCGACAGCCACTTATCCACATCCTTCACTCAAAAAGAGGAATTTTTTTTAATTTGGGCAACTCCAGAAATTTAACATCTTTGTTCTTAATGGATTTAACTAAACTAACCGCCATAAGTTCACAAGATTTTAAGAGATTTATTTCCTCATTAGCCATAATACAGTTTTGTGTAAGAATTTTGAGCAAATCATTTTTAATGGAAGTATTTAATTCAGTAACCCCCTCTAAATTAAGCGTATTGACTTGATAATCAACAAAAGGGCGTAGAGGTTCAATCATATCATCCGCAAGATTAAATTGATTTAGTTTATTAGCATGGTGAACGCCAAAACAAGGCAGCAGACCTGCACCGACAATAGCTCTGGCCATACAGCCGCGAATAATGGCGTACCCATAATTTAAAGCGGAGTTTCTGATATCATTGTCATCATGACGGTTAAATTTTTCAAACAAACTTTTCCAATAAATTCCGGCCGCAAAAGCTTCAGCATTTTTAGCATCTCCGGATTGAACAACTTTTGCAATTTCTCTGAGTTTATGAACGTTTTTGCTGTTAAAAATCTCCAAGCATTCGGCCTGATTTGTGATTTTTGATTTAACAATCTCTTGCCAAAGTCGTTTTTTCAAAGGTTCCGACATTTCAATTTGCAGCCAAGAAATCTCCGCATATCTGGAGTGATTAAGAAAGGGAAACAGCGCACCGGAAGGAAGATGAGTATTGTCGCAAACAAACACAACAATATCAAACTCAGATAATTCAGATAACAAATAGCAATTAAGCGCAATTTGTTTATTCTCCAAAACAAGCACGGAAATATCTTCAAGCGGGATTTTCAATTCATCACCATCACTAGGCGCATAAAGCAGTTGCCTGTCTTTTACACTCAAGCGGCAAGGTTTAGTAATTTGAACAATCCGCCACCCCATATTTTATCCTTTCTTTAATTTTCTTTCCAAAAATTTTTGCGTATTGGATTTTATACCTGTAAGCGGCAATCTAACCTCATGTTTAATTTCTACAATATTTCCCAATAGATCAACGGAAAACTTTTGAAATGCCTCCAACTTTTTAACACCAATGCTTGGGGTAATATTGCTTCTATCAGGAGCTTCAATAGTTATAGAACCAGTAGTTCTTCCTGTACCTTTAAAATACCCCAACAAAGCCTCATTATCGCCTTTTTTGACTTTAATCAAATCATCCATATAGAGGCTGAATTTGAATGTATAAGTTTCATCCAATATCAGCCACTCATCTTCAAACTTGAGAGGAACAATAGCTTTATTGGGAAGAGGCTTACCTAAATCAGACAAATAAATAGGCACTAAATAAAACTCATCTTTGCCTTTTTTATTCTTCTTGGCAAAAACATCAGTGCGGAGCATATTTCCATTATTGGCAAGACCTCCGCGTACAAAAATTCCGGATTTAATGTCTTTTTCACTATAATTTTTATGTTTAGGATTTAAAGGACGAATAGTTTCCTGATGTATTTCACCTGTAGCACTTTTGCGCGGCGGACGAGAAACAAAAACATCATTGAGCGAATTCTCTACATCATTTCTAAACCCGCTCCAAGGCTCGGAAAATTTGTGCTTTAAGGATTTAAACCAAGCTTCACCGTTGTTTTTAGATTTAGCAATTTCCCATTTATTCTCCCACAGACCGGAAATGGTAGATAAATATTTGACCATTCCTTGAGTGGCACAGGCAATAACAATAGCATCTTGGGCGTGATGTCTGTCATTTTCATCACGATTCTTTGTTAACCCCCAGCAATGGCGCAAATAAGCGGTTAGCGAACCTGTCCGCATCTGAACACGATTCTTAATATCCGAACAGTTGCTTGAGCTAAAATCCAACCCGTCTTCCAAATATTGTTTAATATAGCGAGAAATATAGTTGTTATCGTTAGCGTTTCTTTCCCGAAATTCCAACTCTCTGTCTGCAAAATTTTTATTTAAGAGATTTTCTTTTTTTCGATTGTTTCTGATTAAATTAACGCGAGCGACAAAGTTGTCCCAGTCTTCTTCTTTTGAAATATATTCAAAAGGCGTCCGATTCCCTTTCATACGGTTTTCGGAAGACAAGCATAAAACTTTATTGTTAAAAGAATCATCCAACGAACGGGAATAAGGAATAATATGGTCAACATCCAAATATCCTTCCTCATCAAGTCGGTTTAAATCCAAAGCCTTTCCGGAATAAATACATTTTCCGTCTTGCTCTAGGTAAAGACGATATTTCAAAATGTTTTTAGCGTTTCCGGTAAGATTGATTTTGAGTAATTTTTCACGAGCTTCAAGTCTATCTTGCTCATTTTCTTTGTTTTGAGCAATAATTTTTTTGCGTTCGTCATAATTCTTTTTTAGTTCGCGTCCTGTTTCAATGTTAATTTGGTCAGGTGCGCCAAATTGCCTAACCATGGCGTTATAAACTTTTCTGAATTGAGCGATAGTACGATTAACCACCGGAATTTTGGTTTGCTTTTCAGTCGGAATAACATCTAACAAGACACCTCGTTTTTCAACCAACTTATTGACATTGTCCTTAAAATCATAGCCGGCTTTTTCGCAAGCCTCGTTATATTTTAACCCTTGCGCCATAAAAGGAATAATTTTATAGAGAGCTTTCAAAGACAAGTTAATGAATTTATCGGTCGTAAGAGAAGATAATTTTTCAATAGATTCGTCAGAAAGGTTTAGCTTTTTAAGTTCTTTTCCGATAGATTCATCATTTTTTTCACAAGCGATGACGGTAACAATTTTATCTAAGAGAAGAATATCTTTGCTGATTTCATCCCATTCTTCTTTAGTAAATAAAGATTTGAGTTTATGCCATCCCTTCATTTCATAAAAAAGAGTATCTTCAGGGTTAATAACTTTTATGCTTCCGTCTTTAGCCTTTTTAGCTGTTTGATTATAGTTGATATCGGCGAATTGAATCTCTTGCTGAGGAAAAATTTTTTTAGTGATGGTTTGGTATTTTACTTTTGCAGTATTTTTTAAGAGCTCAAAGAGAGCATTTTTTTCTTCAGGAGAGAGAAATCTTTTTTGATTGTTTTGATAGACGGCCAAGTTGTTAATTTTGCCTAAAGCCACAAAAAATTCAGAGCTGGGAGCTTCTTTAGGCGCGCGTTTTTCTCCTTTTTCAAAAGTGCAGCTCCCTACCATATCGGCAACACCACCGGCATGACGAAATCTAAAGGCGATATTCTTAAAATCAAGATAGAGCTTTTCACTAAAAATACCATATTGTTTTTGGTTTTGATAAATTAAATCGAGTTCTCTTTCAATTTCACTGCGCGGAATGGAATTGTTATAACAGGCCTGAAAATTACCTTTTGCATCACGAGCGGTAAAGTTGCGTTTTTTTCCGTGCGAACCGGCTCTTTCAACAATAACCTGAGCAAGAGTTTTATTTTTGGCAAGTAATAATTTGTTTTCTTTAATGGCCTGCAAAATTTTTCCGCCCTCGGCATCTTGTTCTTCAAGAGCTTTACGATAAGACTTAAATCCTCTGTGCTTTGCAAGGTGGGTTAAAACCCTGACAAGCTCGGGAGCAGACAATTTTTCGGACAAGGCTTTAATGCGTAGGTTCCAAACATCGCCGCCGATTTGTGTGGCATAAATATTTTCTAATTCTTTCAAATTAGGAACCAAGTTTAAAGCAACGAACAATTTTTTGATACCTTGCATCCGTCTTGCTTTTCTGCGACAAATACGTCGAGCCAAGCGTTTTTCTCTGCGGGGAGCCGCAAGAGATGAACCGTCTTTTGCATTTTCGGCTACGGGAAAACGACGCACGCCGGACTTAATAATTTTTCCCTCAATAACTTCTCCGGTTTCAGGATTAAAAAATTCATTATCGAACTCGACCACGGCCCAGCCGATGGATGCAATTCCTAAATCAAAGCCAAAAATCTTTTTTTTCATAAAAACCTCGCCAAAAAATATCCTTGACTTTTAGTCTATCAATTTATAACCTATATTCAAGAAATTTTTAGATTATGTATCTGATTTGGAAAGGAAGCTATAATAATCGAGAAATTTCGAGTGGGGCTCTGATAAACTGTTATTTTTAACAGGTAGTCATCCCCTCATTTTTATATTTGTGATATACATATCGATACTTTGACGATGAAACACCACTTTAGTTCGAAGCCTGCCGATATTAGCACACAAAAAAAGCCCTCAGTTATTGCTGAGGGTTTCTCTAAACTGGCGCACTCGGCGGGGCGTGCGGAAGGAAAATTCTCCGGTGGAGGATTTTCCGACAAGCGGAGAGAATTTGTTAGGGAAAGAAAGTTGCGTCAGCAACTTGAGAGAGCGTTACAAATCGATTGACCGAAGCGAGTTAGCGAATGACAATGAGCTTATGAGCAAGACGAACTTTAGTTCGAAGCCTGCCGATATTAGCACACAAAAAAAGCCCTCAGTTATTGCTGAGGGTTTCTCTAAACTGGCG
>CALXPT010000023.1 GCA_944390355.1 uncultured Alphaproteobacteria bacterium
GGTGCAAAACAATTTGAGGTAAAATTTTTTTATTATTAATTTCTAAAAAAATATCATTATGGAAAATTCAGAAAAAAGTTACAGGCGGAAAACTTATAGTCCTAAACTCATCAGAGAGGCCAATAAATTTATTTATGACTTTTTATTATTCCGAGTTTCAGATAAGAAATTAAAAAAGTTTTATGGAAAATGGGATAATGTTTTGGGAGAGAAATATTGGGTTGTTTCTCAAAATCTTTCTTTTCAAAATGATTTAGGTCTAGGTGAATTTGGGCAATATGATTTGTACATAACAGAGTTTGTTATGTCTTTTGAAGAAAAGTATGGCAAAATTGTTTCTGCTGAAGATGAGTTGCGTATTAAAACGGTTGCTGATGTTTATGATATTTTTGAGCGTTATTGTTTTCAGCAATGAGATTATCAAAAGCATTTCACTTGCAAAAGTGAGATGCTTTTTTTGTGGTGATGATTTCTTGACTCTTTTAGTGGTATTTGTCTAAAAGGACTCTCTAAATGACTCGATTTTAAAAGCGTGCGCGAATCGCAAATTTGACTCAATATGACTCTGAGTCGGCGTTTGATGAAAAAATATTTTATCTTTTTTGCTTTTTTTGCTTGCAATCTTTGTTTGTCTATGTTAAAAGAGGGCACGGTTTTGAACAGAAAGGGCGGAATCTGCCTTTTCGTTAAACTCTTTTTATGACGCAAGGCCTTGTTTGACTTGGCTTTGCTCGGTTTTAATTTTTAGAGGCTCCGCCTCTAGTTATATTAGGAATCGTTTTTGATGATTGAAACACAAAATATTAGAATTCGCCTCAAGGCTTTTGACCATCGTTTGCTTGATTCTTCTACCAAAGAAATCGTGCATACCGCCAAAAGAACAGGTGCTAATGTCAGAGGTCCTATCCCTCTGCCGACAAGAATCGAGAAGTTTACCGTTAACCGTTCTCCGAACGTCAATAAAAAATCTCGTGAGCAATTCGAAATTCGTACTCACAAGAGACTTCTTGATATCGTTGACCCGACACCGCAAACCGTTGATGCTTTGATGAAGCTCGATTTGGCTGCCGGCGTTAATGTTGAAATTAAACTCTAATCTCCGATGTTTTTTTGAGATTAAGAGTGGGGAAAGCCCCAAAAAAAATCTTTATGTTATAAAACAATGTTGGCTTTTGAAAGATAAAGTCAACCTATTGAAAAGGAAAAAATAATAATGCGTACGGGTTTAATCGCAAAGAAACTTGGGATGTCTCGCATTTTTGAAGCTAACGGTGTACATGTACCCGTTACGGTTTTGAGTGTTGAGGGTCTTAAAGTTATCGACGTAAGAACCAAAGAGCGTGACGGATATACGGCCGTACAACTTGGTACTGGTGCTGTCAAAGCTAAAAACGTATCCAAAGCTCTTAAAGGACATTTTGCTAAAGCAAATATTGAACCGACTAAAAAATTGGGTGAATTCAGAGTTTCTGATGACTGCCTGCTTAAAGTCGGCGATGAATTATCTGTAGAACACTTCGTTCCGGGGCAATATGTTGATGTTTGCTCTACTTCTAAAGGTAAGGGGTTTGCCGGTGTTATGAAACGCCACAACTTTGCCGGTTTGGAAGCTACTCACGGTGTGTCTATTTCTCACCGTTCTCACGGTTCTACAGGACAAAGACAAGATCCGGGAAAGGTATTTAAAGGCAAGAAAATGGCCGGCCATTTGGGTGATGAACGCGTTACCGTTCAAAACTTGAAGGTTGTTGCCGTTGATGCCGCTAAGGGTCTTTTGATGGTTAAAGGCGGCGTTCCGGGCGGCGAAAACGCTTGGGTGCGTGTTACCGATGCTATCAAAATTGCAAGTTCCGTTGAACTGCCGATGCCTGCCGGATTGAAAAAATCTGATGAACCTGTTGCAGTTAAAGCCGATGCTCCGGCTGAGAATGCATAAGCTATAAGGATTAATGAATATGAAACAGGACATCTTAAATCTGGATAATCAAAATGTCGGTACTATCGAATTGAATGATGCCATCTTCGGGTTGGACGTTCGTGCCGATATTTTACACAGAGTTGTAAACTGGCAATTGGCCAGATTGCAATCCGGAAACCACCAAACAAAAGGCCGCTCCGATGTGGCTTTGACTCCTGCAAAACCGTTTAAACAAAAAGGCAGCGGTAATGCTCGTCAAGGTTCTCGTAAAGGTGCGCAATTTAGAAAAGGTGGTATCGTGTTTGGTCCGGTTGTTCGTGATCATTCACATGAATTAACCAAGAAATTCAGAAAACTTGGTTTGAAAACCGCTCTTTCCGCTAAGGCTAAAGAGGGGAACCTTGTGATTATTGATGAAGCAAAATTGTCAGCTCCGAAAACAAAAGACCTTCAAGCTAAATTGAATGTCTGCGGGTTGAAAAATTGCTTGTTCATTGATGGCAAGGAAGTTGATGTAAACTTTGCATTGGCGTCCAGAAATATTGCGAACATTGATGTTTTGCCGACTATTGGCGCTAATGTCTATGACATCTTGAGAAAAGACAAATTAGTGTTGACTAAAGATGCAGTCAGTTGCTTAGAGGAGAGATTGAAATGATAAAATCTAAGAAAACCGCTGGTAATGTTACTGCTAAAATGTACGATACATTAGTTCGCCCCGTAATTACCGAAAAATCTATGCTTTCTTCCGAAGCCGGAAAAGTTACTTTTATGGTTCCTTTGTCTGCTTCCAAAGATGATGTTAAAGCAGCCGTTGAGGCTATCTTTAACGTTAAGGTTAATAAGGTAAATACAGTTCGTCAATTCGGCAAAGAAAAACGCTTTAAGGGTTATATCGGTCAGCGTTCTGACTACAAAAAGGCGGTTGTTACTCTTGCCGAAGGTCAAAATATTGATGTTACAACAGGAATTTAAGACATGGCTTTGAAAAATTATAAGCCCACTTCTCCGGGACTTCGCCAACTTGTTATTGTTGACAGAAGCGAATTATATAAAGGCGCTCCTGAGAAGTCTTTGACGATTGGTCTTACTAAGACCGGTGGGCGCGACAACTTCGGACACGTTACCAGCCGTCGTATCGGCGGCGGTCATAAACGCAAACTCCGTGTTATTGACTTTAAACGTAATAAATTTGATGCTGAGGCAACTGTCGAGAGAATCGAATATGATCCGAATCGTACCGCTTTCATTGCTTTAATCAGTTATGAAGACGGCGAAAAGGCTTATATTATCGCTCCTCAGAGATTGAAAGCCGGTGATAAAATTATTTCTGCCGCTAAAGCAGATATTAAACCCGGAAATGCTATGCCTTTGAAAAATATGCCGGTCGGTACGATTGTTCACAATATTGAACTTAAAGCCGGAAAAGGCGGACAGCTCGTTCGTTCTGCCGGTTGCTATGCTCAGGTTGTGGGTAAAGATGCCGGTTATGCTCAGTTGAAGTTGAGCTCGGGCGAACTGCGCGTTGTGCGTGAAGAATGCTTGGCTACCGTTGGTGCCGTTTCTAACGCTGACAACCAAAACAGAATGCTTGGCAAGGCCGGTCGTAATCGTTGGTTGGGCAACAGACCTGTTTCTCGTGGTGTTGCCATGAACCCAGTTGATCACCCAATGGGTGGTGGTGAAGGTCGTACGTCCGGCGGACGTCATCCGACAACACCTTGGGGTAAACCAACCAAAGGTTATAAGACTCGTTCTAATAAAAAGACGGATCGCTTTGTTATGAGATCTCGTCATGATAACAAGAAATAATAAGGAGAAAAGCTAATGACACGTTCCGTTTGGAAAGGACCTTTTGTTGACGGCTATCTTCTTAAGAAAGCTGATGCCGCGAGAGCTTCAGGTCGTAATGAAGTTATTAAAATCTGGTCTCGCAGATCGACCATGCTTCCGCAGTTCGTCGGGTTGACGTTCGGTGTTCACAACGGCCATAAGTTTATCCCTGTTCTCGTTACAGAGGATATGGTTGGCCATAAGTTCGGTGAATTCGCTCCGACCCGTACCTTCTTCGGTCATGGCGGCGATAAACAGGCTAAGAGAGGTTAATTATGAGCAAGAGTAAACAAAACAGAAGAGTTGCCAATAATCAAGCTATGGCTTATTGCAATTCAATTCGTACCTCTTCTCGTAAACTGAACTTAGTGGCTCAGTCTATTCGCGGTTTGAATGCCGAGAAGGCTGTGGCTGAACTGAGCTTCTCTAAGAAGAGAATCGCAAAGGCAGTTCTTAGCGTTTTGCAATCTGCTATCGCTAATGCCGAAAATAATCACCAGCTCAATATCGACAAGCTTTATGTTTCTGAAGCTTACGTCGGTCAGAGCATTGTTATGAAACGTATGCATGCACGTGGTCGTGGTAGAGGCGCAAGAGTTTTGAAGCCGTTTTCTAACCTGACTATCGTTGTTACAGAGCGCGGGGAGTAAGGTTATGGGACAAAAAGTAAATCCTACAGGTCTTCGTTTGGGTATTAACCGCACCTGGGACTCTCGTTGGTATGCCGATGATAAGTTTGCTGACTACCTCCTCGAAGATGTTAAAATTAAAGAGTTCTTGAAGGATAAATTGGCTCAGGCCGGTATCAGCAAGATTGTTATTGAACGTCCTGCTAAAAAAGCCAGAGTTACCATTCATTCCGCAAGACCGGGTGTTGTAATTGGTAAAAAAGGTCAAGATATTGAAAATTTGAGAAAAGAAATTCAAAAATTGACTGACTCTGAAGTTCAATTAAACATCTTAGAAGTCAGAAAACCTGAGTTGGATGCTCAGCTTGTTGCTGACTCTGTTGCACAACAGTTGGAACGCCGTGTGGCTTTCCGTCGTGCAATGAAGAGAGTTATGCAATCTGCTTTGCGCTTGGGGGCTGAGGGTATCAAGGTTAGTTGCTCGGGGCGTTTGGGCGGTGCCGAAATTGCTCGTACCGAGTATTATCGTGAAGGCCGCGTGCCTTTGCATACTTTACGTGCTGACATTGATTATGCAACCTCAACCGCTCATACAACTTATGGTGCCTGCGGCGTTAAGGTTTGGATCTATAAGGGCGAAATTATGGCTCATGATCCAATGGCTCAGGACAAAAAGTTGGCTGAACAAAAATAATGGATTAGTTTGAAGCGTTGGGGCGAAATCCTCCAATCTTGATTTGAGAAAATCGCCTCAATGCCGAAAACTCTATACCGCATGAAAGTTTTTTGGTAAGAAGTTAAGGAAAAGTAAATTTCCTTATTGACAAAAATTTGCTGCCAGTGTATATTTATGCGAATTTTAGAGTATACACGGGGGTATCTTGAGTTTATCTTGCCGATTTATACTCCATGAGATTAGATTAAAGGTAATATAAAAATGTTAAGTCCAAAAAGATTAAAGTTCCGCAAACAGCATAAAGGTCGTATTCACGGCATGGCTAAAGGCGGTTCCGAACTAAGTTTCGGTTCATACGGATTGAAAGCTCTGACTCCCGATCGTATTACGGCGCGCCAAATCGAGGCTGCTCGTCGTGCGATTACGCGTGAGATGAAAAGAGCCGGTAAATTATGGATCAGAATATTCCCAGATGTGCCAGTATCTGACAAACCTGCCGAAGTTCGTATGGGTAAAGGTAAAGGTGCTGTCGAATATTGGTGCGCAAGAGTTAAACCGGGTCGTATCTTGTTCGAAGCCGGTGAAATTGATGAGGCAACCGCTCGTCAGGCTTTTGCTTTGGGTGCGGCTAAACTTGGTATCAAAACTAAGTTTATTAAACGCTTGAACTCAGAGATGGGAGAATAATATTATGGTTAAAACAAAAGATCTTCGCGCTATGTCACTCGACGAGTTGGAAGCTAAATTGAACGAAAATAAAAAAGAACAGTTCAATTTGAGAATTCAACAGTCGACCGGACAATTGCAGAATACTGCTGCTATTCGCAAAGTTCGTCGTGAAATAGCTAAAATCAACACGCTCATCGCTGAGCGCAAGAAGAATAGTTAGGGAGAAAAGTTATGCCTAAAAGAATTCTTCAAGGTGTTGTTGTTAGTGATAAACAGGATAAAACCGTCATCGTCAGCGTTGAACGTCAGATTATGCATCCTGTTTATAAAAAATTCGTCAAGAAAAGCAAAAAATATGCTGCTCATGACGAAAACAATCAGTTCAAAGTCGGTGATCAGGTCTCTATTCAAGAATCCAGACCTTATTCTAAAACCAAAACTTGGACTGTAATCAGTGATAACGCCTAAGGGAAAAGGAATTAAAAAATGATTCAGATGCAAACCAACCTGGATGTCGCAGATAATTCAGGCGCACGTCAGGTGCAGTGCATTAAAGTTCTTGGCGGGTCCAAGAGAATGCATGCAACGGTCGGTGATGTCATAGTCGTTTCCGTTAAGGACGCTATGCCTAAAGGACGCGTGAAAAAAGGCGACGTTCTTAAAGCTGTTATCGTTCGCACAGCCAGCGATATCAGACGTAAAGACGGAAGTGTTATCCGTTTTGATTCTAACGCTGCAGTTCTTATTAACAAAGACGGTGAACCTATCGGTACTCGTATCTTTGGGCCTGTTACCAGAGAACTGCGTGCGAAGAAATTTATGAAAATAATTTCATTAGCACCGGAGGTTTTATAATGAGCCTTAAACTTAAAATTAAAAAAGGTGATCAAGTCGTTGTTTTGTCTGGTGATGATAAAGGCAAAACCGGCGAGGTTGTTAAAGCTATGCCAAAAGAAGGTAAAGTGGTTGTTCAAGGTATTAATCTGGTTAAAAGACATACCAAACCCAGCCAAACTACCACAGGCGGCATTGTTACCAAAGAAGCACCGATTAACGCCTCTAACGTGGCAATTGTTGATCCTAAAACAAATAAGGCTACTAAAGTAGGCTATAAAGATGTCAATGGTAAAAAAGTGCGCGTTGCTCGTAAGTCCGGTGAAGTAATCGATAAGTAAGGGAATATCTAAATGACAAATTTTGAAAAACTTTATAACGAAGTCATTAAGAAGAATCTCGTCGAAAAATTCGGTTACAAGAACGTTCACGAGATTCCGAAGTTGACTAAAATCGTTTTGAATATGGGTATCGGTGATGCTGTTACCGATAAGAAAAAACTGAATAATGCTGTTGAAGAAATGGCTTTGATTGCCGGTCAGAAACCGGTCGTAACCAAAGCTCGTAAATCAATCGCTACCTTTAAGTTGAGAGATGGAATGCCGATTGGCTGCAAAGTTACTCTGCGTTCGGACAGAATGTATGAGTTCCTTGAGAGATTGGTTAATATGGCTTTGCCTCGTATCAGAGACTTCCATGGTATTAACGGTAAGAATTTTGACGGTAGAGGAAATTTTGCTTTCGGTATTAAAGAGCAAATTATCTTTCCCGAAATCAACTATGAAAAGGTTGAAAATGTCAGAGGTATGGATATTGTTATTTGCACTTCAGCTAAAACTGATGAAGAAGCTAAGTTCCTCCTCACCTCTTTTAACCTTCCTTACAAGAAATAAGCGGAGATTTGAACAATGGCAAAAACAAGTTCAGTTTACAGAAACTTGAAAAGAGTTAAGATGGCAGAGAAGTATGCTAATCGCCGTCTTAAATTAAAGAAAATTGCTGATGACAAAAATGCGTCTCCGGAAGAGAGATTTAATGCTATTTTGAAGTTGGCTGAGCTGCCGAGAAATTCTGCTCGCGTACGTATTCGTAATCGTTGCAAAATTACCGGCCGTGCTCGTGGTGTTTATCGGAAGTTTGGCCTTTGCCGTAACGAATTGAGAGATATGGCAAGCTTTGGTGAAATTCCCGGTTTAGTGAAATCTAGCTGGTAGTTGGGAGGTTAAAGACTATGTCTATGTCTGATACTTTGGGCGATATGCTCACACGCATTCGGAACGCACAAAGAGCGAAGAAAAATGAGGTCGTATCTCCTGCTTCTCGCTTGCGTGAAAATGTGTTGGAAGTTTTGAAAAAAGAAGGCTATATTGCAGGTTATGAACGTGTTAATGTTAAGCCGGGTGTTGATGAACTTCATATTAAATTGAAGTATCATGAAGGTACTTCTGTTATTACTGAAATTTACCGTGTGTCTACTCCGGGCAGAAGAGTTTATTCTTCCGTTAAAGATTTGCCCAGAGTTTATAATGGCTTGGGTATCTCTATTATCTCTACTCCTCAAGGAGTTATGAGTGATAATGAAGCCCGTAAAGCTAATGTCGGCGGTGAAATTCTTTGTCAGGTATTTTAAGGGAGAAAATGGATGTCTAGAATTGGTAAATATCCTGTTGTTATCCCTGAAGGCGTTACCGTGGCTTTGGAAAACAATGTTGTTAAAGCTAAAGGTAAACTGGGTGAACTAAGCGTTAAATTTGATGAAACTCATGTTAACGTTAAAATTGAGGACGGAAAAGTTTCTGTTACTCCTTTGTCTGAGTCTAAAATGGCTCGTGCTTTGTGGGGTACCGTGCGTGCCGAAATCAATACTATCGTTCATGGTGTTCACGATGGATTTAAGAAGAATTTGGAATTAATCGGCGTTGGTTATAAAGCTCGTGTCGAAGGTACTAAAAAATTGGTGTTGACCTTGGGCTTTTCTCATGATGTTGATTTTGTTATTCCGCAAGGTATTTCTATTACTTGTACGAGCCCTACTCAGCTCACTATTTCCGGTGCTGATAAACAACTCGTCGGCCAAATTGCTCAGAATATTCGCAAATACAGAAAACCTGAACCTTATAAAGGGAAAGGTATAAAGTTTGAAGGCGAATATATCCGTCGTAAAGAAGGCAAGAAGAAATAAGGATAAATCAATGAATACGCCAAGAAAGTTATTTGAAAAAAGAAAAGCTCGCGTTAGAATTGCTTTGAAAAACGCTGCTAACGGTAAACCAAGATTATCTGTTTTCCGCAGCGGTAAGCATATCTATGCGCAGATTATTGACGATCTTAAAGGTGTTACTTTGGTTTCTGCTTCTACTTTGGATAAGGAAATCAGAGAAAATATTAAGAAGTCTTCTACAGTCGAAGCGGCCGGCGTTATCGGTAAAGCTGTTGCCGAACGTGCCGCTAAAAATGGTGTTAGTGAAGTTGTCTTCGATAGAGGCGGCTATATCTATCACGGTCGTGTTAAAGCATTGGCTGACGCTGCTCGCGCTGCCGGTCTGAAGTTCTAGGAGATTATGATATGGCACAAGCTGTAGATCGTCGTAAAGCAGAGAAAAAAGAAGAACTGGTTGAAAAACTCGTTCATATTAATCGTGTAGCTAAAACCGTTAAAGGCGGTCGTAATATGTCTTTTGCGGCTGTGGTTGTTGTCGGAGATCAAAAAGGCCGCGTCGGCTTTGGGTCAGGCAAAGCTGCAGAAGTTCCTGAGGCTATTACTAAAGCTACGAATGAAGCTCGTAAAAATATGGTTCGCATTCCGTTGCGTGAAGGCAGAACTCTTCACCATGATGTTAAAGGTGCTTTCGGTGCCGGTAAAGTTGTGTTGAGAACTGCTCCTGCCGGTACCGGTGTTATTGCCGGCGGCCCGATGCGTGCTATCTTTGAAGTGCTCGGTGTGCAAGATGTTGTGGCTAAGTCTTTGGGATCTAACAATCCTTACAATATGATTAAAGCTACATTTAATGCTTTGCAATCTATCAATTCTCCGAGAATGGTTGCTGCTAAGCGCGGCAAAAAAGTTGGAGATATTGTGAGCCGCCGCGAAAACTCTTCAAATGTTAAAATGGAAAAAGAGGAGGCTTAATCGATGGCTAGCAATAAAACTATTAAAGTAACTCAGATTGCAAGTACTATTGGTCGTCCCGCTGCTCAAGAAGCTACTTTGAAAGGTTTGGGATTGGGCAAACTTCATAAAACCAGAGAGTTGGAGGATACTCCTGCTGTTCGTGGTATGATTAAAAAAGTCAGCCATTTGGTTAAGGTAGAAGAATAGTTTATTAGGCTATAGAAGGAGGTTCAGGCAAGAGAAAAGGTTCATAACGAAGAAAAAAACGTAAAAAAGTTAGGCTTATTTTGCTTTGGTGTTTTGAGTGGTTATGTTTTTCTTGTCTGAATGCTTCTATCGGCTTTTTATCTGAGTTTAACAAAAGAAAATTAGGTGAAAAACAATGAAACTTAATGAAATTAAAGACAACGAAGGCGCAAGAAAATCTCGCAAGCGTGTTGCGCGCGGAATGGGTTGCGGCTCCGGAAAAACTGCCGGCAGAGGTCAGAAGGGGCAAAAAGCTCGTTCCGGTGTTGCCGTTCGCAGTTTTGAAGGCGGCCAGATGCCAATCTATCGTCGTTTGCCGAAACGTGGTTTCAACAATCCGTTTGCTAAAACTTTTGCGGTTGTTAATCTTGACACCATTCAAAAGGCTATTGATGCCGGTAAGTTGTCAGCTAACGAAATTAATGTTGAAGCTTTGTTGAAAGCTAATGTTATCAGCAAGGCTTTGGATGGTGTTCGTTTGTTGGCACGTGGTGCTATCAGCACAAGTATTAACATTACGGTTAATTCTGCTTCTAAGTCAGCTGTTGAAGCTGTTGAAAAAGCAGGTGGTAAGGTTACGATTGCGTAATTTGCGTTGAGTAATTTTGAAAGGGCGGGGATTTTTCTCCGCCTTTTTTGTGTCTGAAGAATGAGAGAAAATATTGTGGTTTTTTGTGCATTGTCGTGCAAGAGGGTATGTTAAAATTATATGCGTCAAAATTTGTCCAAGTAAGTAAAAAGGGAAAATTTCGAAGATAGAATTTCGAATGAGAAGGGAGGATTTAGAGTGAGGGGAGGATTTAGAAAGAGGGGAAGAATTTCGAATGAGGAGAGAAAATTAGAGTGTGGAAATAGAACGAAGGGAAAGGGAACTTGGATGATACAAATGTGGTGGAAATAAATCTAAAAATTATTTTTAATTTTTTTTAATGTCATTAGTATATTTTGTTGAATATTGTTTTTTATGAAGAAAGAAGAAAAGTATGAATTACATAATTAATGTGTATATGTCAATATAGATCTGTGTAGAAATAACTAAAGAATGGAAAAATAATGAAGAAAACTGTAGGCTTTTTATTTTTTGTAATTGTGATGTTGAGTGTCGCTTCTTTGCAGGCGCAAAATACCCCCTCTCAGATTAGCGATGAACAGGCTCATGAGATTGTGTTGAATGGAACACCGGATGATGTAAAAAAACTTATTCAGAGTGGGTATGATGTGAATAAAGTGTATAATTGTAATACGTTGTTGAATACAGCAATAAAAAGTGCCGCTAGAGGAGAGGATAGTGATGAGAATCCATCGTATGCTGTAGATAAAGTAAAAATATTGGTGAATGCAGGAGCTGATGTAAATTTAATTCCGTGTGATGGCTTTTCTATGACGGCTCTAAATTGGGCTGTATCTCTTCCTATGCACACTTATAGTTTAGAGCAAGAAATATATTCAAAATTAAATACATTGCCTCAAAAAGAAGGAGAATGTAATTTTCCAGGAATTGTTTCTAAGCCATGTAAAAGTATTTCACAAGAAGATTTAAAGAAAATAAAAGAAACAATTCATTCATCTTTTGTTATAAAAAACAAATATTTAGTTCCATATTTTATGGAAATTATCAGATGTTTGGTGGAACATGGGGCTAATGTTAATAGTAATAGTGAAAATGGAATGAAGACAGCACCTATCCATTTAGCAGCGATGAATAATGAGGAAATTACATTAGAACCATTAGAATATCTAATCAGAAATGGTGCCAATGTCAATGTTTTAGATGCAATGGGTAATACGCCATTGTTTTATGCCTTTGGACGTGGAAATACAAAAGCAATAAAGTTGTTAAAAGATAGTGGGGCAAACATCAAGATTAGAAATATAGAAGGAGTTTTGTATGATGAAGTAACGGTACAATATATGACTACCTATTTTTCGGAAAATTTGTTTAATTAACTCTAAAGGAGAAAAAACATGAGCTATTTATTGCTCTGAGCAGAGTGGTGAAGCTGTTAACAAAGGAAAGGACACAGCGGCTGTTGTCGTAGATAGTCTAGTCGTTTCTCTTCCTTGTCCTTGGAAAGTGAGAGGAGAAGTTGATGTTGATGCCGATAGTTTGGCTTCTTGGGAATTTGTTCGAGGAATTGAAGGTGTCATTGCTAAGAAGCCTTGTTGCCTTAGATTTATTGAACTTACCTATCAAGGAGGCTCAAAAAGGCAATATTTTGCGGGCTTCTTGGACGAGAAGTTTGTATACAGAACTGAAGTTCGGGACACAACGTTATCTTTAGATAACGGTTTCAAAATAGCTATCAAAGATAAAGATTTGAAACTGTATTTTGATGATAAGTTGTGTTGTACTCGTTCTTTCAATGGGATGCTAAAAGCAGAAAAAACAATGGAGCTGGCAAAAATTACACGATGATTTATCCGATGATATAAGAACCTCTTTTCGTCTTGGCGGAAGGAGGTTCTTTTTTGATGATTTTGGTTTAGATTGTTATGTTGTTTTGATGGAGTTTTATAAGGGCCAAAGGTGTTGGCGTGGGGGCTAAAATTCCGTTTTGCGGAATGGGTATTTTGGAAATGATTTCAACTCCTTTATTTTGGGCGGTTGCTATCGGCATGCCGTTTTCCATCTCATATAATGTTTGTTTGGGTATGAGGATAATCGCCGGATTGTCAAGCGGTTGCATTTTGTCTTGTTCCGTAAGTTCAGCTTTATAAACAAAGACATTGGTGTAGCTCTTCCGACCGATCTCGCTTCGTTTGTTTTGGAAGATAAATGCTGGGAGAGGATTTTTTGCTGTTGCCGTTATTTGTTTGATTTCAAGTCGTTCTTTGGTGATAAAGGGTGTTTCTTGTGTTAAAGTGGGCAAAAGATTAAATGAACAGCCGATTTCTTCTTTTACTTCACGGTGTAGGGCTTCCAATAATGTTTCTTGTGGCTTGACTTTTCCGCCGATACCGCCAAAATATAAAATATCATTTTGATTTTTATCTTTGCCCCAGCGGTTTTGTGGTTGAAGCGTAAAGCAATATTTATCTTTAATTATGGTTATCATCGCGACAGAGATGTCGGTATCTTCGGCTTGGATGAAATTTTCGATATTTGTCATCGGTTGTTCCTTATTTTTCAATATATATGCGGGTGGCAATGGTGTGGGTTGCGTGCGGTGCAAGTTTCACGCAATATTCACCTACGTTTGAGGGTTCAACGCAGACAAAGGTTTTATACTGCGCTGGGCTCATTTCGGCTAAGTCTTTGGCCGGATTCCACACAACCGTGGTTTGAGAATTTTGCTTTTCTAAAATGATGGTTCTCCTAAAGCCTTTATCTATGATTTTAATCGGAGAGGCTTGTTCCAGAAAAATAGAGTCAAATTCTCCGTTTATCTGCAAGTCATTTTCCAAGGTATAAAAATTTCCATCCAGCGAATTTTTATAGCGATGTCCTTTTAAGCCCTCAATTTTAATATCATCAATCGCGCTGATGTTGAAATATGCGTGCAGGGCTTCACTAAAGATAAATTCCTCATCGCCTAAGTTGGTTGTTTCCAATCGATAGTCCAGTTTGTCGGTGATGGTGATGAAAAGTTTGACCACTAAATTCACATTATATTTTTCAGCAGGGATTAAGCTAAGTTCAGCCTCGATTTTGGTTTCATCAACGTTTATGTTTTGCAAGGTCCATGTCGATAGGCGGGCAAAGCCGTGGCGCGGGAGATTGTGGTTTAATTCCTCCTCAGCAAAGCGCGGCCAGCAAACGGGAATTCCACCACGAATGGCTTGAATATTATCAAATTTATTCAAATCACCGAGCCAGAAAATATCATGTTTTTCGTTCTTGGGGCGGTAAGATAAAAGATTTCCGCCCCAGAGAGAGATTTTACATTCCGCAATGTTGTTGCTTAAACTTATCGTGCCGTTACTTTTTATCATTTGCTATCCCTTATCTTGATTTGATTTTTCTTCACAATAGCATGCGAGTTAATAAACATCAATTGAAAAAGGAGGGATGAATTAAATAAAAAAAACATCTAAGTCGGTTGGCTTAGATGTTTTTCTGTAGCTAGGCTTTAATGTTGCGCAGAAGGTCAAGTGCCATATTTTGATAAGGACTGTCGATTGTTTTGATTTCTTTCTCCGCATGGGTGCAGAACTCTTCAATCAACGGTCTGTCGCCACGGTGGTTGAAATCATAATAACAAGCCGTTATCGCGGTGTCGAGTTTATCAAGGGTTTTGACAAATTTGGCTTCCGCTGTTTCTTGGGACTCAAACTCTTCAAACAAAGCTACCAGTTTGGGGGAGTCAAGTTCTTGCGCGAGTTTCTCAATGGCTTCCCGTTCAACTTTATATTTGTCCTGCAGCGCAATTTCTCCGGGGACAAAGTCTCCCGAATAAATTTCTTGCAAGTCATGGCAGAGAGCCAATTCCAAGCATTTTTCTTTGTTTAATTCCGGCGGAGTTAAAAACATTACCAGAAATGCGGTCGAAAACATATGGTCAGCATCGCTTTCAGGGGCGTTGACGCCTCGTCTTAACCAGCCGGTGCGCTTCAAATCTTTAATCTTGCCTAATATGGTGCAGAGATTAAGGGCGTTTTGTTTCGTATTCATAATTGTAATTGTTTGGGTTAATAATAAATATTTTTCTTTTGTATAAAACAAACGGTCTTTTTTGTCAAATGTTTTCTTTTTCGTGTATCGTTTGATAAAATGGTTGAATTAAAAAATTTTTAGTGTATTAATATCTGTAGTTTTGTGGGGATATTGCCCCTTTGATGTATTTTAAATAATGATTATAAGGATGTTAAAATGGTTTCAATGGCCGAAAAAATGGCTTCAAATATGAACTTTTCCGCTTTCTCTAAAGCTGAAGAACTCAAAAAGAGGCTGTGGTTTACCGTATTTGCTTTGATTGTGTTCCGCTTGGGAACGTTTATTCCCCTTCCGGGGATTGACCCACATGTGTTGTCGGATATTTTTTCGCGTAATTCCGGCGGTATTCTCGGGATGTTTAATATGTTTGCCGGTGGTGCGTTGGAGCGTATGACAATCTTTGCTCTCAACATTATGCCTTATATTTCGGCTTCCATTATCATTCAACTCGGGCAATCGGTCGTGCCGTCTCTTGCCGCTCTTAAAAAAGAAGGCGAGGCCGGACATCGTAAAGTTACGCAAATGACACGTTATTTAACGGTGTTGATTACCGTTGTTCAAGGCTATGGAATCGCTGTCGGTTTGGAAAGTATGACCGGTAGTGCCGGTATTTCGGCCGTGGTTAACCCCGGGTTTGTGTTTAAGTTTACCACTATCGTGTCGTTGGTCGGCGGTACCATGTTTATCGTTTGGCTCGGTGAGCAAATTACATCCCGCGGGGTGGGCAACGGTTCGTCCCTCATTATTACGGTCGGTATTATTGCCAATATTCCTTCGGCCTTGGCTCAGACTTTTGAGTTGGGACGCGTCGGCTCGATGTCTTTGGGGGTGATTGCCATGTTGGTGGTTATGGCCTTAGCCTTGATTTATGTTATCGTTTTGGTGGAAAGAGCTCAACGTAAAATCGTTGTGCAATATCCAAAGCGTCAAATGGGAATGCGTATGACTGCTGCAGAAAGCTCTCATCTGCCGCTCAAAATTAACCCGACCGGTGTTATTCCGCCGATTTTTGCCAGCTCGCTTTTGCTCTTGCCGATTACGGTGGCGAATCTGATGTCTGAAAACGGGCCGGCTTGGGTACAGACTTTAAGCCAGATGTTAGGCCATGGGCAGCCATTGTATTTGGCTCTCTATGCGTTCTTAATCGCTTTCTTTGCTTTCTTTTATACCGCTGTGGTGTTTAATCCCGAAGAAACAGCCGAAAATTTGAAAAAGTACGGCGGTTTTATTGCCGGTATTCGCCCCGGAAAAAATACCGCTGAATATTTGGATTATGTGATTACGCGTTTGACGGTGTTGGGGGCGTTCTACCTTGTGGCTCTTTGTATTTTGCCGGAAATCTTGATTTCTAAATTGTCGGTGCCGTTTGTTCTCGGTGGTACGACACTTCTCATCGTGGTGCAGGTTACGATGGATTTTGTCGGGCAACTGCAGGCTCATCTTATTGCTTATCAATACGACGGCTTGATTAAAAAAGCGGCTTTGGTTAATAAAAAGAGAAAATAAATGAATAAAAAAGGTATGGGCAGACATATTGTTTTTACGGGAGTCCCCGGTTGCGGTAAAGGTACTCAGGCGCGAATCCTCAAGGAGAAACTTTCTATTCCTCATCTTTCTACCGGTGAGATGCTGCGGCAGGAAGCCGCTAAAGCGACTCCGCTCGGCTTGGAAATAAAAGCTTTGCTCGATAAAGGTGAATTTGCGACGGATGATATGATTATTGATATGGTCTCGCAACGTATTTCCGAGCCGGATTGTGAACATGGGTTTATTCTGGATGGATTCCCCCGTACGCTGCCGCAGGCAAAGGCTTTGGATAAGCTTTTGACTAAATACGGAATCAGCTTGGATGCCGTTATTGAAATCCAAGTTCCCGATGAAATTATTATGGAACGTATTTTGGGACGTTATGCTTGTATGAAATGCGGCGCCGGATATCATGATAAATTCCAAAAACCAAAAATTTATGGTGTTTGTGATGTGTGCGGCGGTACCGATTTTTATCGTCGCCTTGATGATAATCGTACAACCGTGCAGAATCGCTTGATTAATTATCGTGCGCTTACCTATCCTACTATTCCTTATTTTGAGAAAAAAGGGTTGCTCAGATGTGTGGACGGTACCGGTACAATCGAAGCGGTCAGCAAAAAAATCGACAGTGTTTTGGGAATCGCTTAATCCTACCTTTTTCGCGAATCGGAATCGGGGCAAGATGACTAGTTTTGAATGAAAATCTCGGTTGGCGAATCGTATGAGGTGGTGGTTTCGAATTCTTTTTTGCAAAAAAAATGCATTTTTTTAGAAAAAATAAACAAATTGCGGTTGACACTTTTAAAATATAGCATATAATCCGGCTTAATTTTGAAAAGTGGTGATCAACTTTTTGAATGTGTTAATTAATTATATAAATGGAGAGTTAATTTGGCTCGTATAGCTGGTGTAAATATTCCTACCGCCAAGAAAATAGAGGTCGCTCTGACTTATATTTATGGTATCGGAAGAAAAACTGCTCAAAATATTTGTGCAAAATCGGGAATCTCCCCTGATCTTCGTGTTCATCAATTGTCTGACGAAGATGTTGCTAAAATTCGTGAGGTGATTGACCATGAACATGTGGTTGAAGGTGAATTGCGCCGCGAAGTCGGTGTTAACATCAAAAGATTGATGGATCTTGGTTGTTACAGAGGTTTGAGACACCGTAAAGGTTTGCCTGTTCGTGGTCAGAGTACTAAACAAAATGCTCGTACTCGTAAAGGTAAACGTAAAACTGTGGCTAATAAGAAGAAGTAATGAGGTAATCCCAAATGGCAAAAGCAGTACAACGT
>CALXPT010000024.1 GCA_944390355.1 uncultured Alphaproteobacteria bacterium
GTTGCTAAAATTTTTTGTCCTCCTAGAAATCACTCTATCTGCACTGTTCTCCAGATTTTTCTGAAAAATCCGTATAAAAGCATATCTAGAGCAATTTTACGGAGAGGCAAAAAATTCACGTACTACTGCGCTTTGGCATCTAGTTTCGCTGTGGCAGTTCTCACAGCCTAGCTCAACAAGATGTTCCAAAGACCTTGCAGATAAAAATGCAATATTAATGGCATTTTTACTTAGCGGTTGCTAAAATTTTTTGTCCTCCTAGAAATCACTCTATCTGCACTGTTCTCCAGATTTTTCTGAAAAATCCGTATAACAGTCGATTTTAATTACAAAGCCCGTTCTTGATGAGCGGGCTTTATGATTAGCGGGACATATTGTGCTTAAAAGTATATCACCGGATAGATGGTTAGGGTTCGAATATAGTACCTGGAGTCTGTTCCGTACAAACCTCTTTTACTATAATAAATAGATGTGTCTACTGCTTTAACCGATATATATCTGCTATCGGGCGTTACATTTATATCGTGGATAAAACCTCCATATGATACTTTTTCCCTCCCCTTTACTTCTTTTCCGCTTTTTTCTTTAACTTAAATTTATCCTGACAATATCTCTTTTTGTTTTATTTGCCTTTTATCCCTCCCCCAAAAAAAACCCGTTCTTTTTTAGAACGGGCTTTGATGTTTGATAAAAGATGAGAAGTTATTTGACTTCGTTAATCTTTCTTTGAATTTCATTCTCATCTATTGTTTGCAGCAATTTGCCGTTTAAGATTAAGCTCGGTACGCCGTTGACATTAATCTTGCCGGCTAATTCGTTGAAGCCGTTCATGGCTGATTTTACCTTTTCTGAGTTAATGTCGGCTTTGTATTTTTCCATGTCTAAGCCGATTTTTTCTGCGGCGGCGTTGACACTCTCTTCGGTTAAACGTCCTTGTGTTTCAAACAATGCCGTGTACATTTCGGCATATTTGCCTTGTTCGCCGGCGGCAAGGGCTGCTCTCGCGGCATAATCCGATACCGGTGATACAAATGCTAATGATTTGGCCATGACTTTAACATTCGGGTTTTTGGCTATGATGTTTTTCAAGGCCGGATATACCTTGTGGCAATAACCGCATGAGAAGTCAAAAAATTCTACTAAATTTATTGTTCCTTCCGGATTGCCGATTACAGGTGTGTTCGGGTCATTATTTATTGCCTCAATGTTATCTTCCAAAACTTTTTGGGCTTGGGCAAGTGCTTCTTCACGGGCAATTTGCTCGTAATTTTGCATTGCATCAATTACCAATTTCGGATTGTTTTTTAATACTGTTTCTACATCAACAGCTTTTGAACTGTTTTGCACTGACATGAATACTGCGGCAGCTGAGGCTACCAATGCTATCAATGAAATGTATAAAGAACCGTTCTTATTCATTTTCTTTTCCTTATTTTTTTCACAAATTATTTGTGTTGTTAATTTTAGCTAAAAATTTTTTTATTTACATTTTTAATCTAACGCCTATTTCTTAATTTTTTATCAAAAAAAGATACTTAATGTTAACAAAATTATGTTATATGTATGTTTCATTGCAGAAGGGAGAGAGAGTTTATGTTTCATGTTAAATTGAATTTGTTCTCTAAAGCTAAGGCCTTGGAAAGCAAAATTGATATGTTTCATGATAAAGTTATTGATTCGGCCATGACTTTTAAAAAGTCCGTTCGTGAATATTTAAATGCCGGTCGTAGCGATGAATTTAAAAAAGTTAATAAACAACTGCGGCAAATCGAACATGATGCCGACCAACTTCGGCGCGATATTGAGAATCGACTTTATTCGCAAAATTTGATTCCGGATTTGCGCGCGAATGTTTTGGAAATGGTCGAAAATTTGGATCGTGTTATTAATCGCTTTGATGAGGTTTCTTATCAATTTTATATTGAGCAACCCGAAATTCCCGAAATCTATTTTTCTCGTATTACGGATTTGGTGGAGCAGGTTACCGATTGTGCCGAAAATATGAGCATTGCCTCTCGTTCGTTTTTCAGAGATTTGAGCTTAGTTCGTGATTATTCTCAAAAAGTGTATTTCCTTGAGCATGAAACGGATTTGACCTCCGGACGGTTGAAAAAATCTATTTTTGATTCCGATATCCCTTTGGCTAATAAGCTCCAACTCAGCACAATTATTGATGAAATTGAAAATATTGCCGATTTGGCTGAAGACAGCATTGACCGTCTGCTCATTTTTACTATCAAACGTGATATTTAAGAGGTTGTTTTTTTATGGATGCAATTTTCTTTTTATTCTTGAGCAGTGGTTTGTTTTTGGGGTGGTCTTTAGGGGCTAATGATGCCGCCAATATTTTCGGTACGGCTGTCGGTTCACGCATGATTAAATTTCGCACGGCGGCCGGAATTGCTTCCGTCTTTGTTATTTTGGGGGCGGTTTATGCCGGCGGAGGTACAAGCCAAACGCTTGTCTCTTTGGGTGAAATTAATGCTTTGGCCGGTGCTTTTATGGTGGCACTTTCTGCCGCTTTGACCGTTTATTGGCTCGTTTCTTCCGGTTTGTTGGTATCAACTTCTCAGGCTATCGTCGGGGCGATTATCGGTTGGAATATTTTTGCCGGAAAGGATACGGATTGGGGAATCCTCTCAACTATTGTCAGTTCTTGGATTTCTTGCCCTTTATTAAGCGGGGTTATTGCCGTAATGACTTATTTTGCCATTAAACATTTGCTCAGGCATTGCCGCGTGCATCTTGTTTCTCAATATAGTTGGGTGCGAATCGGCTTGGTGGTTATTGCCGCTTTCGGAGCTTATGCTCTCGGTGCTAACAATATTGCCAATGTTATGGGTGTATTCGTTGAATCCAGCCCTTTGCATGACTGGTCTTTTCATGGCTTTACGCTCTCCAAAGTGCAAATCTTGTTTCTCATCGGCGGGATTTCAATTGCGTCCGGCATTGTTACTTATTCTCATAAAACCATTCAGACCGTGGGAAATTCGTTAATGAAAATGACGCCGATTATTGCTTGGATTATTGTCTTTTCGCAATCGGTTGTATTGTTTTTGTTTGCTTCTCAGGGGCTAAAAAACTTTTTGGAAAGTTGGGGGATGCCTTCTTTGCCTTTGGTGCCGGTTTCAAGTTCGCAAGCCGTGCTCGGTGCTTTTATCGGAATCGGGCTTGCCAAAGGCGGACGAGATGTCAACTGGTTGGCTGTTCTCAAGATTATTGCCGGTTGGATTGTTACACCGATTGTTTCGGCTATTGTATGTTTTGTTTCCCTCTTCTTTCTCGAAAATGTTTTTAATCAGGTTGTCTACCACTAGAGTTTATTTTTGGCGGGTTATTATATAGTCGGCTAACTGATGGAGAGTATGTCCCGATGTGCCGAATATTGCCAAGGCATCTTTGGCTTTTTCGATATATTCCTTGGCCAGTTGTTTGGCTTTTTCAAGTCCATAGAGGCTGACAAAGGTTGCTTTGCCTTGTTCTTCGTCTTTGTTTAGTTTTTTGCCGACCATGGCTTCATTGCCCTCAACATCCAATATATCATCGGCTATTTGAAAGGCTATGCCGATGCCCCTTGAATATTCTTTGAGTTTTTGTCTCTCTGCCGGCGTGGCTTGTCCAAGAACAGCACCGGCTTCGCAGGCAAAAGTTATCAACCGGCCGGTTTTCATCTCTTCTATGTGTTTTATCAGATGTTCCGTATTTTCTTTGGAATGTTCCGCAACGTATAAGTCAAGCATTTGACCTGCAACCATTCCGCTAAAGGCTCCTGCTCCTTGAGCCAGCAAGCTTATCAGTTCGTTGCGGGTGGCAGGGGCTGCCGTCCGCTCATCCGATAAAATCTCGAAACTATAGGTTAGTAAACCGTCTCCCGCCAAAATGGCCGTTGCCTCATCAAAAGCCTTATGACAGGTGGGCTTGCCACGCCGTAAATCATCATTGTCCATGGCGGGCAAATCGTCGTGAATCAGTGAATATGTATGCAGGCATTCCAATGCTACCGCCGTTCTTAGTGTTTTCTCAAAGCTCTGGCCAAAAAGTTTGCCCGTCTCGTTAACCAAAAACGGGCGTAATCTTTTGCCGCCGTTGGTGATTGAGTATTTCATGGCTTCAACAACGCGGCTTTCCGGCAAGGTGGATATCGGGAAAAATTCGTTTAATCTTGCGTTAAATTCGGCGGCGTAGTTTGTTAAAAGTTCTTTGATTGTGGTCATTTTTTGTTCTCTGATTTCTTTATTCTTCGATTTTATCCAAGGGTTGTGTCGAAACCTCTCCGTTTGCGGAAATTTCGAGTTTTTCGATTTTCAGTTCGGCGTTTTTTAATCTTTCTTCACAAAACTTTTTGAGCGTAATTGCTTTTTCGTATGCCGAAACGGCGTCATCTAATTTGATGCGGCCGCCTTCCAATTCTCTTACGATTGTTTCCAGTTTGGTTAAGGCTTCTTCAAAAGATAAATTTTCAAGTTCGGTTTGTTCCATTGTTGTCTCCATTTTTTTACTTGTTTGTAAGTATATATTATTATCTTTTTCAAAGCAACTTTTATATAAAACTTATGTTTATTAATCTAATTATTATATAGATGTTAGTTTTATTCTCACTCTGTTTTATTAGAAATTATTGTTATATTATTTTATTGAAAGAGGAGGTGTGTGATGATTGATAAGTGTGTCATCTTTCAAAGCGCAAAGGTTTTGCGCGCGCTTGGTAATGAAAAACGTTTGGAAATCGTGATGTTTTTGGCGCAAAGAGAACTCAAGGTAAATGAACTTGAAAAATTGCTGGGTTTAAGCCAATCGGCTTTGTCTCAGCATTTGGCCGTACTCAGAGCCGAAAATATTGTTAAAACCAGGCGGGTTGCCCAATCTATTTTCTATTCGCTGGCAGATTCGAGAATTTTGAAAATTACGCAGTTGCTGGAAAATTTGTATGCGGCTTAGGCTGATTGTTGTATAAAGTCTATTTTTTGTGTGTCGGGGTTGTATCGGATGGTCAGCTTTCCGTCTCTTAGGGTTTTGGCTTTTGAGCCGAAGAGCTCGTTTCGCCAGCCTTTGAGCATGTTTAAATCGCTATCTTTATAGGCTGAAAACAATTTGAGTTCATCATCTAAGGCAATAATGTGCGGGGTGCATTGTTCTTCTTGAGCTATCAGATTTAGCAAAAGTTTCAACATCTCGTATAAACTCGGATTGCAGGAAATTCTTTTTTCTTGCGGGAGCTTGACGTATTGGTTATGCGGCAAGGCCAGAGCGTTTTTTACTACATCTATAATCTCTGCGCCCAGCTTGCCTTTGAGAATATCGGCGCGCATATTGCGAATCTGGGCTAATTCTTCTATCGTATGCGGCATTTCGGCCGCTATGTTTAGCAAATATTCATCTTTAATGATGTTTTGGCGTGGTAAGTCTTTGGTTTGGGCACGCCGTTCTCTCCATGCGGCAAGCTCTCTTAATACCGTAAGATATTTGCGATTATGCGATGTATGGTGGCGAATCCTTTGCCATACATCTTCCGGCTTGGTGGTATATGTTTCGATTTTGAGCAGAGGTGCCATTTCTTCATCCAACCAATGTTCGCGGTTTGATGCGGTGATTTTTTCTTTTATGTACTCGTATATATAAACCAGATGCGTTACGTCTGATATTGCGTAATCCAGTTGTTTTTCGCTTAAGGGGCGTGTACACCAATTGGAAAGGCGTGAGCTCTTGTCCAGTTCTATGCCCAAAATCGTATTCACCAGACTTTCGTAGCTGGCTGTCGTGCCGAATCCGCAAAGTTGGGCGGCAACTTGCGTATCAAACAACGGATGCGGAATCAAGCCTGACATACGATATAAAATTTCGATATCTTGTCGGCAGGAATGAAAAACCTTCACTATCTTCGGGTTATCCAATATATTGTAAAATTCAGTTAAATCCAGCTCCTTGGACAGGGGGTCGATGATTGCTTCAAAGCCCTTTGCTCCGACTTGAATTAACCCAAGCTTGGCGTAATAGGTTTTTTCACGATGAAATTCCAAGTCCACGGTTATAAAATCTTGTTGTTCCAGATTCTTACAAAATTCATGGAGCCGTTCATTGGTGGTTATTAGGTTTATCATCGTGTTTTTTCCTTTTTTCTATCTTTCTTGTTATAGACTATTCTGAGACAAGTTGCAACTTTTTTCGGATAATTAAAAAAATGCTTGCATTTTGACAAAATTTTGTATAGAGTATCGTCCGAGATAATTATCATTATGTTAACAATAAAAATTAAGCCTATGTTTACAATTTTTTTGGCTCCGAAATGTGGAGAACATTTTACACAGGAAGCATTTGAAGAATTTGTTTCTCATTTGCTCGTGGAAGCAGGTTTAGTGCCTGATTTGATGGAACCTGCAATCGCCGTTATCCCTGACAGCGGAAATGCTTTAAAAGTCAATGGTGTAGTAGTGGCGTTTAACGAAAAAGAGCCTTGTTTGAAGGCGGCTTTTATCTTGAAACCGTATTTGCGGTTTGAAACTTATACCGTTCCGTTGAATGAGGCTTTGCCTCTCAACTGCTTTCGGGCAATCGTTCATATGCGGCCGCTCGGTGATACTGTTGAAATATGGAAACAGTTGGCTCAAGATGCCATATTAATGCCAATTACCGCCGTGTTCTTTGAATATTCCTATGGGGTTTTGGCCTTTGGTTCCATGCGCCAAATTGAAGATGAAGATGTTGAGGCATGGCAGTCTGCCGTTAATCATCTATGCCATGGGTTAGGTTCGACTTCGGTTATTTTTGAGACCCGTTAAAAAAAACTAAAAGAAATTTGCAAGCCGTGAGGAGGTGTTCCTCTCGGCTTTTTTTGTGTGTCTTTGTTCGCAAAAGAATCTTGCTTTTATTAAAAAATCGCGTTAATACATAAAAACAATGTTAATAATTTTTTAGAGGAAAAAATGAACAGATACCGCACACATACCTGTGGTGAGCTCAGAGCTTCGGATAAAGGAAAAGAAGTTAAGCTTGCCGGATGGATTCATCGTAAACGCAATTTGGGGAATTTATGCTTTGTTGATTTACGGGATCATTATGGTATTACTCAATGCGTGTTTGACAGCAGTTCGGATTTGTTTGAAAGAATCGAGGCTTTGCGTGTTGAATCTGTTATCGGTATCACCGGTGAGGTTGTTATCAGAGAAAGCGTGAACAAAAATATTCCGACCGGCGATGTGGAAATTAAAGTTAAAGCTTTGGAAGTTTATTCCGAGGCGGATATTTTGCCGGTACAAGTTGCTTCAGATGGTGGTGAGCCTGAAGAAATGCGCCTGAAATATCGTTTTTTGGATTTGCGCAAAGACCGTATTCACAAAAATATCTTGTTGCGTTCGGCCGTTATCCAACGTTCGCGTGAATTAATGCGGGAGCAAGGTTTTACCGAATATCAAACCCCGATTTTAACTTCTTCATCTCCCGAAGGAGCAAGAGACTTTTTGGTGCCATCCCGCTTGAATCCCGGAAAGTTTTATGCCTTACCTCAAGCTCCGCAACAGTTTAAACAGTTGTTAATGGTTTCCGGCTTTGATAAATATTTCCAAA
Organism: uncultured Alphaproteobacteria bacterium; assembly: GCA_944390355.1. Classification (GTDB taxonomy): domain Bacteria; phylum Pseudomonadota; class Alphaproteobacteria; order RF32; family CAG-239; genus HGM16780. Next base: position 7,561 of record CALXPT010000024.1, read on the forward strand.
TTGCGCCGTGTTTCAGAGATGAAGACCCGCGTGCCGATCGTTCTCCAGGGGAATTTTACCAGATGGATATGGAAATGAGTTTTGCCGAGCAAGAAGACGTGTTTAAAGTCATAGAACACACTTTAGGCACAATCTTTAATGAATTTGCCAACGGCAAAACCGTTGATCAAGCTCCTTATGTCCATATTCCGTTCCGCGAGGCTATGCTTAAATATGGTTCGGATAAGCCAGATTTAAGAAACCCGCTGTTTTGGATGGAGAGTTCTTCTTTGTTCGGGGAAAGCGGCTTTGGCGTTTATGATTCTATGGTCAAGGAAGGCAAAATCGTTAAAGGTATGAAAGTTGCCGGTTTGGCCGCAAAACCACGCTCTTTCTTTGACAAGCTTGATGCTTTTGCCAAAGGCGAAGGTATGGGCGGAATTGCCTATATCGCTTGGGCTGAAGGCGGCGTCAAGGGTATTTCCCGTATGTTGTCGGAAGAAAAAGTTGCCGAAATCAAAAAGTATTTTGATGCCCGAGACGGTGATGCGGTTATTTTTGTTATCGGGCAAGGTATGCACTTTGACAAGTTTAGCGGAAAGTTGCGCAATCATGTGGCCGAAGAGTTGGGCTTGATTGATGAAAATACCTTCAAAATGTGCTGGATTGTTGATTTTCCGTTTTATGAAGAAAATGAAGAAACCGGCGCGGTTGAGTTTTCACACAATCCGTTTTCGATGCCTCAAGGCGGTATGGATGCGCTGTTAAACAAAAATCCGTTGGATATTTTGGCTTATCAATATGACTTTGTTTGCAACGGTGTTGAATTGTTGTCGGGTGCCGTTCGTAATCATGAGCCGGATATTATGTACAAGGCTTTTGAAATTGCCGGTTATGACAACAGTGTGGTAGATGCCAAGTTTGGCGGAATGATTAGCGCGTTTAAGTTTGGTGCACCTCCGCACGCCGGTTCGGCTTATGGGATTGACCGTTTGGTTATGTTGCTCTTGGATGAGCCAATTATCCGTGATGTGATTTTGTTCCCGCTCAACGGCAGAGCGCAAGACTTGATGATGCAGGCTCCCAATGTGGTTACACAGCAACAGCTTGATGAATTGCACATTGAAGTTGTTCCGGTTGAAAAGAAATAGTAAAAAAAGAACTTCCCAGTAAGAAAACTGGGAAGTTCTTTTCTGACCTTAAATTTATAAGTTTGGTTGCGAATGTTTTTTTGTGAGGTGTATGTTTTTTTGTATTGACAATTCATCTGAGCTCGGTTATAAAAACTATCGTTGTTGCCGACATAGCTCAGTTGGTAGAGCTACTGATTTGTAATCGTTGCAAGTCATGTTTATAAAAGGTTGATTTTAAATGATTTTCTTTTATAAACAATATGATGTACTAAATTTGAGCTGTATGTTGGAGTCATTAAATGGTGCTAACAGTAATGAGCGTGGTAGCTCGGTGGTAGCTCGATTTAAGAATTATTGTATTTATTTGTATGAAGTTGATTTGAAAAATTTTAGTTTTTTTATGCCGACATAGCTCAGTTGGTAGAGCTACTGATTTGTAATCAGTGGGTCCGCGGTTCGAGTCCGTGTGTCGGCACCAGTTTCCAAGCCTCCCATTGTGGAGGCTTTTTTTCTAATTAGATAGAATTTTATTGAAAATACTTTTTTTACATATAATATTACCAATATAATACATTGTTATAAGGATACTCAGATGACTGATGAAGACATTCAAATTGCAGAAGAATTAGACGACAAGGGAAATAAGTCTGGAGTTGAAGAGGATAATATTGATACCTCTGAGATAGCACCATTTGATCCCGACAAAATTAGATTGAGAACGCAACCTTTTTCGCTAGCTCAATGCCTCGGTAGAATTAAGCAAGGTAGTCTTTTATTATCTCCAGATTTTCAAAGAGCATTTGTATGGGATAAAAAAAGACAGAGTCAATTAATAGAATCTCTAATGCTAAAAATTCCTCTGCCAATGTTTTATGTTTCCGCTGACGCAAAAGAAAATTACCATGTAGTTGATGGGCTCCAACGTTTAACAACATTAAGAAATTTTGTACTATCACCTGAAGAAAGAACTGACCATAAAGATGAAAGATTTAAGCTTAATGGACTTGAATTTTGGAAAGAATTAGAGGGTAAGCATTTTGATGAATTAGATATATATTTGCAAAACAGAATACTTGAAACTACATTACAGGTAACAATTATTGAGTATAACACACCCGAAAAAGTGAAGCGAAATGTTTTTAAAAGATTAAATACTGGAGGGATGCCATTAACCTCACAAGAAATTAGAAATGCTCTCTATCAAGGAAAATCAACAATATTACTAAAAGAATTAGTACAAGAAAATGCTTTTATAAGGGCAACTAATCACTCCATTGGTGACGGAAGAATGGTTGGTCGAGAAATTATATTAAGGTTTATTGCATTTAACCTTTTTGCTTCAGAGTATAAAGTAGGAGATATGGATGAATTTCTATCAAATTCTATGGAAAAAATTAATCTTTTTACAAATGAGCAAATAGATAATATTCGAGATATCTTTAATTTTTTTGCATTTATCTGTCTAAGACGCTTTCTATGTGAACGATTAATATCGGTAGGATTGTCAGAAAAATAAAATAGAGAGTATCAAAAATCTTATGATGTCTCTTGATTAAATGGACTGATTTATCGTTAGTGTGTTGTGGTAAGAATACCAAATAAAGAGTAAAAGGGATTAACAACATTAAGTATCCAAAGAAAATGAAAAATAATCCCATTATCAAGGCAATGCCAATATTTGTTATATATTTTATAAAAGATAAGGGATAAGCAAAATAAAATTGATTAATCAAAAAAGCAGCAAATCCGATAGATAAAATATATATACACCAAAATACAAATTGTTTTTTTCTATAAAGTGTTTTTAAATTTAATAATAAAAAAAATATCCATATTAAAAAGAAAAGATAGCCAGACTGAGCAAAAGTTAATAAAGCCCCTCCTCCTATCGACTTAATAAAAAATGGGGAATAAAAAAACAAAACTATTATTAAAGATATGATGTATTGACGAATAAAATTTTCTTTGTTTGGATATTTTTGTAAGGTTTTTAATCCTATCATTGCAAATACTAAAATTAGAATAGCTAAAAAATATATGTGAATATCTGCAGTAATAATAGTTCCATATAGAACAAATGCTTCATAAATCAGAAGCCAAACGGGCCAATTCTTAAAAAAAATTAATTTATCATCAGAATCGATTTTATTCATCGTCACTTCCTTATTCTTTCCATACAACAAAACCTTTACCGAGCAAACGGTAAAGGTTTTGATAATTCAAAATACAATACAAAATTTGAGAATCAGCCGAAACGAACGAAACATCTGAAACAATGTCCGATGGAGGCAGTCCATGGGGGTAGCCGTTAATCGGCCGTTCCGTATAATAGTTCATTCCAACCTCTCTCGTTAAGAGTAATTTCGCAACTAGTTTCACTCTATAATATTAATTATGCAAGGAAATTATTTTTTATTTTTTTCGTTCTATTAATGTTTTGTTAGGTTTCTTCTTAAACCGTTAGTGGTATTCGTTTTGAGCTTGTGGATAAAACTTTCGATTATTCTTATATGAGAAACTATTTATCAATAAGTGTAAATTTTTGCTTTATTTTTTGTTTTCCTCTCTTTATGATATTTTTCATTAAAGCTTTGCAACTGACTATGGTTAATGTGCAAAATCCGGATGGTTATAATCTATTATTGCGTGCCGCCAAAGAATATAACCTTGGCAACCAAATCGGAACACCGCTTTTGATTATGGGAAAAAATCATTTGATGGGATGGTCTAAGGAATATGAACCGCTATTTGATGCTTGGGTGAAGCCTTTTGTAAAATAAAATATTCCCCGATGTTATAAGTCGGGGTTTTTGTGTTTGCAAATTTTGGGGCTTTGATATATTCTCAAAAAAAATATCGGAGAAATTTTATGGTTGAGCAGTTGCCTCCCGAGATTATGAAAAAAGCCGTAAAGGGTATTAGCTACATTGCGCATCCGTTGCGCCTAAGAATCTTGGAGTTTATTGACGTTAACGGTCCTTCTTCCGTATCAGCTATTGCTAAAGCAGTGGGCGAAGAACAGATGATTGTGTCGCAGAGTTTGAAAAAATTCAGAGAGGCGCATTTGGTTAAAACTCAACGAAAAGGAATTTTTGTTTATTATGATATTTACGAGGAGTATCCGGCAAGCATTTTTGAGTGTATTCGTAAGCTTTTTGCTTATATGACCGATAGCTTTTATTATTTAACGGATAAATTGATTTTGCCCAAAGATTATACAACAATGGTGGCTAATCGGATTAAACTTTTTGCCAATTATGATAAAATGCGCATTTTAGAATATCTGATTTTGTTTGGAGAATCCCATGTTTCAAACATTATTCAAGGTATTGGCAGTGAACAAATGAAAGTTTCTCAGTATCTTAAACGTCTAAAAGATGATGGTTTTGTGTCTTCCCGCAGAGAAGGGCGGTTCATTTATTATAACATTACCCAAGGGGTACACAAAACGGCACTTTTGTGTATTCGTAAGCGTTATGATTCCTTAACGGATAAAGATGAATTTTGAGTTTAATATAATGATTGGATGTTGTGCCGATGTGTTGTATTAAATCTTAATTTATTTAACTCTTGACAAGAGAACTATTTTGATGCTAGCTATTAATCGTAGGGTGGTTCGTAGAATTGCTCTGTATTGTGGATTTAACCTGAATTGTCCCGCATCAGAGGACTAAATAAGGAGTGTTTTGTTATGCAGAAAACTGCTGAAGCGGTGTCTCTCGGCCACCCCGATAAAACGGCCGATTTTATTTCCTGTTTTATTTTAGATAAGTTGATTGCACAAGATTATGAACTCAAATATGCCGTTGAGGTTATGATTAAAGGGAATACTATTATCTTGGGCGGTGAAATTAAGGGAAATGTTTCATTAAACAAACTTGATGTATATGTCAAAGAGGCTTTGCGCGCTATCGGTTATGACGAAAATTACGCCGCTGTTTGGGGCGATAAAGCCATTGATGTTTCTAATATCCAAGTTATTAATCTTATCGGACAGCAAAGCAGTGAAATTAACCAAGGCGTAGCCCAGAACGGATGGGGCGACCAAGGCGTGTTTATCGGTTATGCGTGTCGTGGAGAAGGGCATATTTCAAAAGCGCAATATCTGGCGCAAAAACTTAACTTGGCTCTTTATGAAAAAGCTTTGAAATCTGAAAACTTGGGCTTAGATATTAAGACGCAGATTACGCTTGATGATGAGGGCAAAGTTAAAACAGCCATTGCAGCCATTCCGATGTTGCAAAAAGTTAATCTTAATGATTTTATTAATGAAACATTAGGTGAAAAGCCTCGTGAAGTTATTGTTAACGGGTGCGGGGATTTTACTTATCATTCGGCAGTGGCGGATTGCGGTATTACCGGCCGAAAGCTTGCGTGTGATTTTTATGAAGCGGCTTGTCCAATCGGCGGCGGTAGTCCGTGGACGAAAGATGCTTCTAAGGCGGACTTGAGTCTCAATTTGTTGGCGCGCGCCATTGCTTTGCAATTACTCGAAGATAATGACGAATGTTTTGTTTATCTTTCGTCTTGTATCGGGCGGGCGGCGTTGCAAAGTGCTGAGGTTAAGTTTGTTAAAAACAGCGATGTTCGTCGGGCAAAGCTTGATTGCTCCATGACGCCTGTGGAAGTGATTGATTATTTAGGATTAAACAAACCGGTATTTGCGGATTTGTGCCGAAAAGGACTCATGCAAAAGTCTTTTGCACTATTAACCGAAGATAAACTCAGGTTAATTCTTTGAACTTTTTTTTATTTAATTGCAGTCGGTTTTTCCGGCTGCTTTTTTGTGCGTTTACGAGTTGTTTATGAATTTTTGTTATTAAAAAACTGGAGATAACAGAATCGTAGAGGAATTGAGTATGGGCTTTCGTGTTAAAAAATCGTTTAATTTTGGACCGTTTCGCTTGAATTTGAGTAAAACCGGTGCAGGGTTTAGTTTTGGTTTGCCGGGGTGGCGTTTTACTAAAATGGCTAACGGGCGGAATCGAAACACTTTTTCAATCCCAGGGACGGGAATCTCTTATGTGTCCGAATCTAAGATGAAGAAAAATTCCGTTAATGATAATCATGTTGTCCATTCAGACCCTGCTCCTTCTAAACTTTGGCGTAGCGTTTGGATTGTGCTCTTGATTGTTGTTATTATTGCGACAATGCATTGAAACAAATGGTTAACGTGATTTTAATTGATTGGCGTTATTATATATTTGTTTCGTTATTTTGAGTTATCGTTATGTGGAAGTTGGTTGTTTTTTTTGGTTGTTTGTTTTTAGGCTCTTGTCAGAATACTTATAACGGAGGCTATGTGCCTCGTTTTTCTGAGTATGTCGGTTTGAAAGAAAGAGTTTTGTTTGAAGATTTTGGCAATCCTGATTTTTATTATGAAGTTGACGGCGTTCGTTATTTGGTGTATGGAACCGTTGTACAGGATGCTGCAAGCGGTAACCCTTATGTGTCTAATTGTCAAAGTATTTTTAGAATTGAAGGCGGAATTGTTGTTCAGAGTTATTATAATTCAAGAAAATGTTTTTTAGATAGCTCTCATGCCGGATTTGAGTTTTAAAAAAATTAAAAATTTGAAAAATAATTGTTGTAAATTTTTTTTTATGTGATAAAGATAATTGCGCTGGGAGCGTAAATGTGAATCGGATTGTAGTTCAGCCTGGTAGAACGCTTCGTTCGGGACGAAGAGGTCGCTGGTTCGAGTCCAGTCAATCCGACCAATCGTATGACTGTTGTAAAGGACGTTATTATTTGACGTCCTTTTTTGTTGCTAGTGTTACATATTTTTAATGCAAGTTGGTTTTGAAAAACTCGGCAATTTTAGCAAACGGAATTTTTTCTAAATTATCGTACAAATCCGTATGGTTTGCATCAGGAATTATCATTAATTCTTTGTTTTTACCCGTGAGTTTTTTATAAGCGTCTTCGCTGAAATAACGGCTATGCGCTTTTTCACCGTGGATTATCAAAACCGGTGTTTGAATTTCTGCCGCATAGCTCAATATCGGCATATTCATAAATGACAAGGCCGATGTCATATTCCAGCCGCCGTTTGAGTTGATGGAGCGTTTATGCCAACCGCGCGGTGTTTTGTAATAAGCGTAATAGTCTTTGACAAACTGCGGTTCATCGCCTTTTAATTTTTCCGGTAATCCGGCGGAAATTTTGTATGTTCCGGTTTTGAAGTCTTCTGTCCTTTGGGTGTTTAATTGTTGGCGCAATGCATAACGTTGGTTTTTATCCATGGCGTCAAAATATCCATTAGTATTTACGCGGCTCATGTCATACATGGTTGCGGTTACGGTGGCCTTTATTCTTGGGTCATTGGCGGCGGCGTTTAAGGCAAATCCTCCAAAACCGCATATACCCAAAATGCCGATTTTGTTTTTATCTACTATTGGCAAATTGCTCAAGTAATCAACCGCGGCGCTTATGTCTTCCGTGTTGATATCCGGTGAGGCTACATTGCGCGGCGTGCCTTTGCTTTCTCCCGTAAAAGAGGCGTCAAAGGCCAGTGTCACAAAGCCTTGTTCGGCTAATGTTTGAGCGTAAAGGCCGGAGGCTTGTTCTTTGACCGCGCCAAACGGGCCGCTTATGGCAATGGCCGCAAGTTTGTCAGAGCTTTTTTCTTTGGGAATGTATAAATCTCCGACGAGTTTTATGCCGTAGCGGTTTTTGAAGGTGACCTTTTCTACCTTTACTTTATCACTCTGAGGAAAGGTTTTGTCCCATTTGTTAAATACGCTTTTTTTCAAATAGAATCCGATTGCGGCCACGATGATGAGGCCGATTAATGTGATTATCCCTAATTTCATGTTTTATGACCTTTCGTTTGTTTTATGCGTTTTTGCCCATTTCATAGGCTTGTTTGAAGGCCGGCGTGTTGATGATTTCGCCTTTTTGCCATGCGCCCGTACCATAAATTATGCCCCTTTCTTGCGCGTTCGGAAGGCAGTCTAACGTGTATCCGCGCAGAGAATCGCATACCTTTTCCAAATTAGCTTTGTTTGTGTCCGCTGCTGCTAATATATAATAAAACTCTTTATTGCTGATGTCGGTGTATTTGGGAACAGTACGGTCTATGAAGGTTTTTAATAATCCGCTCATTGCATAGAAATATACAGGTGTTGCCAAAACAATGACCTCTGCTGTGAGCATTTTTTCCGTTAATTCTGCCATATCATCTTTTTGGACGCATTTGTGGGTTGAATTGCAGACACCGCAGCCTAAGCAAAAATTAATCTTTTTTTCGGCCAGACGAATCTTTTCAACTTTGTGTCCGGCACTCTCTGCCCCTTTTTGAAACTCGTCGCACAATAAGTCCGAGTTGCCGCCTTTGCGAAAGCTGCTGCTGATTATTAATATGTTTTTCATCGTTCCTCCTTGCTGAATGCGGTGTTTGACAGTTTGATTTTAATCTTTATTATAGGTGGAATGTCAAGAAAATTTTTTCTTAAATATTGCGATTTATACCTTGAAGTGTTGGAGATAAAAGGGGTATTATATTTTTATTATTTGCGAGGAGGACGTATGAATTATTTATCTGGTTTTTGTTTTATGATTATGATGTGTCCTTTGGTATCAATAAATTATGCGGAGGCTGTTGAGATGAAAAAAGCACCGATTGATACGGTTTTTGAACAAGGTGAACCGAATCCTTATGGAAAATTTTTTACCGGACAAACTTATTTAACCATGCTTAGCAATAAAGACGAGGTGTGGAATTCTTCTATCGGCAATGTTACTTTTGAGCCTGGGGCCAGAACGAATTGGCACAAACATTCCGGCGGGCAAATCTTGCTCGTTTTGGCAGGTGAAGGGCGATATCAAGAGAGAGGCGGGCAAATCCGCATTTTGAAGGTTGGTGATGTGGTGCGTATTCCGCTTAATGTGGAACATTGGCATGGTGCCGCTCCGAACTCTTGGTTTACACATATTTCGGTTGAAACAAATTTGCCTAATAATCAAACGACTTGGCTTGAACCTGTTCACGAAGATGAATATGAGTAGTTTGAAAATAACAGTCGTTGCTGAGATTTATTTGGCTGGTGTTTTCATATTGTATTAATCTTTGGGACTTATACTTGTCTTGATTTGTTGTAGGAGGGGCGTATGCTGAAGCATTTGCATGTTCATGATGATGCGGAAGAAAAAGTTTGGGGCAAAATGCCTGATGATAAGGCGTTTGGAAAAGCTGCCGATACTTTTCAGCTGATTAGTGATGCAACGCGTTTGAAAATTTTGTGGTTGTTGTGTCATCATGAGACTTGTGTCAATAATATTGCAATTGCGGTAGATATGAGTGCACCGGCGGTTTCTCATCATTTGCGAATCTTAAAGCAGGCGGGGCTTATTGTGTCTCGACGTGATGGCAAGGAGATGTATTATAAGCTTGTTGATAGTGATGAGGCTGTTCTTGTACATCGTGCGGTTGATGATATTTTGGATATTAAGTGTTTCCTTTAGTTTAGTGTTTGTTTTAATGTTTTTTATGATTTTATTTTGTTTTTTTCTTGACATTCATTTAAATAATTATATAATTAAATATATGTTTAATCGTTTGAGCGGCGAGGCTCAGGTTCGGCGGTTCGGAGAGGAGGTCTGGAGGTCTGGAGGTCTGGAGGTCTGGAGGTCTGGAGGTCTGGAGGTCTGGAGGTCTGGAGGTCTGGAGG
>CALXPT010000025.1 GCA_944390355.1 uncultured Alphaproteobacteria bacterium
CGTAAAGGTAAACGTAAAACTGTGGCTAATAAGAAGAAGTAATGAGGTAATCCCAAATGGCAAAAGCAGTACAACGTATAAAGAAAAAAGAAAAGAAGAATATTACAGCGGGTGTTGCTCATGTAAATTCTACTTTCAATAATACTCGAGTAACCATCACTGATGCTCAGGGCAATACCGTTGCTTGGTCTACAGCCGGTGCTAACGGCTTTAAAGGGTCTCGTAAGTCTACCCCTTATGCCGCTCAAGTTGCCGCTGAAGAAGCCGGTAAAAAGGCTCAGGAAAATGGTATGAAAACCCTTGAGGTCGAAGTTAAAGGTCCAGGTTCCGGCAGAGAGTCTGCGATTAGAGCTTTGCAGGTCATCGGTTTTACTATTACGACTATTCGTGATGTTACTCCTATTCCTCACAATGGCTGTCGCTTAAGAAAAAGACGTCGTGTCTGATTTTTAATTTTTACGGGTTGGGGCTGCATGCGCCCCAATACTCGTGTTTTTTCAATTGCATATGCACTAAAAAGGGGACATACCAGTGATTCAAAAGAATTGGCAAGAACTAATTAAACCGACAAATTTAGATGTTTCTTCTGAAAATGGCAAGAAAGCTAAAATTGTGGTTGAACCTTTGGAAAGAGGTTTCGGTTTAACTCTTGGGAATGCATTGAGAAGAGTTTTGTTATCTTCTTTGCAGGGTGGCGCCGTTACAGCTATTAAAATTGATGGTGTCTTGCACGAGTTTTGCTCTATTCCGGGCGTGCGTGAGGATGTTACCGATATTGTTTTGAATGTTAAATGTTTGGCCGTGGCCGTCGAAGGCGAAGGTCAGAAAACTATGACTTTGAAGGCCGAAGGTCCTTGTGAAGTTACTGCCGCTATGATTGAAACCGGTCATGATGTGGAAATCAAAAATCCTGAACTCGTGATTTGTAATCTTGATGCCGGTGCCAGACTTAATATGGAACTTTTTGTCGGTACAGGCAAAGGTTATGTACCGGCCGCTTTGAATAAAGCTCCAGATGCACCTATCGGTTTGATTGCCGTAGATGCTATTTATTCTCCGGTTAAAAAAGTTTCTTACAAAGTCGAGAATACACGTGTCGGACAGGTTACTGACTATGACAAGTTGACCATGGTGGTTGAAACCAATGGTGTTGTTTCTCCGGAAGATGCTGTAGCTTATGCTGCTCGTATTCTGCAAGATCAGTTGAAGCCGTTTATTAACTTTGATGAACCTGAGGCTGAAACTGAAGTTGAGAAAGAAGAATTGCCGTTTAACAAGAATTTGCTTAAGAAAGTTGATGAACTTGAGCTTTCTGTTCGTTCTGCAAACTGCCTTAAGAATGATAATATTGTTTATATCGGCGATTTGGTTCAAAAGACTGAAGCTGAAATGCTCAGAACGCCAAACTTTGGTCGTAAATCTTTGAATGAAATCAAAGAAGTTTTGGCTAAGATGGGTATTCATCTCGGTATGGATACTCCGGGGTGGCCGCCTGAGAATATTGAAGAGCTTATTAAAAAGGTCGATGAGCATTTTTAATTAGATTTGATGTTTATGAAGGTCTCTTGTGTGTTTGGCAAGAGGCCTTTTTTTGTGCATTTTGAATGATGTGGTGTTGCGGGAGCTATTGGGGGGATAAAAAGAAAAATGTAAGATTGAAACCCATGTCAAATTTTGTCCATTGATAATGGGCGGGGAATGTAGGATAATAGACGGGTGTACTGCCCCAAGTTTCGGGAATAAAAAATAGGTGGATGTTAAGAAAAAATAAAGCAACAAGGGGATAAGCTTAATTGCTCTTAAAGGAGTACAATAATATGGCACATAGAAGAGCATCAAAGGATAACGTTTCCTTTACTGGACTACCATCATCTTGCTTGTTTTTAGGTGCTTCTTTTGATATGCGTAGTTTTGATAAAGCCTTTGTGGTTAATTCTGCAAAGGCTTTGTTTGTATAATCATAACTAAAGAATGGGAAGAAACATGAAGAAAATCATAGGCTTTTTAATTTTTGTAATTATGTTGTTGAATGCCGCTTCTTTGCAGGCACAAAATACCCCCTCTCAGATTAGCGATGAACAGGCTCATGAGATTGTTTTAACAGGAACGCCGGATGATGTCAAAAAACTTATTCAAAGTGGTTATGATGTGAATAAGGTGTATCTTGCTAGTACATTATTAATTACAGCTGTTAAAAGTGCTTCTTATGCAACGCAAACTCATTCTACTCCTCAGCAAGCATTAGAAAAAATTAGAATTTTGGTAGAGGCTGGTGCGAAAGTAGATATTACACCACATGCCGGTTTTGCAATGACTGCGCTAGATTGGGCTATTGTATCCCCTGTAAAGGCAATGGAAGCTGAAAATTTGGTAAATAAGATATTTGAAGAAAAAATAGTAAAAGGTGAAGGACAATGCAAAATACCAAATGTTATTGATAAACCATGTAAAGATATAACAGCAGAAGACAAAAAAGTAATAAAGAAAGCAATTCATTCTGTGTACGTAACAATTGTAAAAAAATGGATGCCTAACTATATGGAGATTATCAAATACTTAATTGCTAATGGAAGTAATATTAATAACAACAGTAATGTAAAAAAAATAACCCCTATCCATTTGGCAACAATGAATCCTTCAGAAATAACTATCGAGCCATTGATATTTTTAATACAACATGGAGCTAATATTAATGTTCAGGATGAAGATGGCAATACGCCTTTGTTTTGGGCATATGGCTCTGGGGATAAACAAATTGTTTTGTTATTAAAAGAAGCAGGAGCTGATGAAAATATAAAAAATCATAAAGGATTGTTATACAACCAAGTAACTGCTATAAAAACTAAAGTTAATATTGGAGAAGATAATCAGCTAACAGTTCAGTTTAATTAGATTATTTGTCTATGTCTTGTTTTAAAATTTTAATGTAAGGAGTATCTACATGAATAATATGACAAAAGAAGAATTAAAAAGCAAGTTAACACTAACTTTGCAGGCGCACAATTTAGAACAAGTTCTAATTAATCAGTTGCTTTCTGATGAATTTATTAATGAAGTTTATGAGTTACAACAAGCAGAAACCCAAGATGAAAGTCTAATGTTATCTTTGCGAGAGACTTCAGAAGAACAAAATCTTCAAACAATGGTGGAAATGAAACAAACAATTTCCAAACTGTTTTACGAAGGCAGCTATTTGTGTAATATAATGCAATACATTATAGATTCATGGAGAGATATTAATTTTTCTCATAGTCAGTTTAATCAAATAAATGATCGAGCTTCAAATAATGAAGAAATCAATACAGATGATTTGGAAAAAGCACTTACAATTCGCGATGTGTTTTCAGATATGATTGAGTATAAATTTCCTCCTCGAGTTCAAGCTGCTGTGGGAGAAGCGTTTTTTCTTCAATCGATTTTGGAAACTATTCAAGATCATTTTAATAAATTTTATGAAATTGCTGAAAAATTTTATGATGATATGATGAAGTTGGCACGAGGAATGAATGATTCTTTTTCCACTGCACATAAACAAGCTTCACCATTGGCACTTGACTTGGATGGAGATGGGGTTGAAACAACAACAGTAGAAACAGGTGTTTATTTTGATCATGATGATAATGGCTTTGCCGAAAAATCAGGTTGGGTCGGAAAAGATGATGGTTTGTTGGTTAGAGATCTTAACGGAAATGGACAGATTGATGATGGAACGGAGTTGTTTGGCAATAACTCCGTTCTTTCGTCTGGAGAAAAAGCAGCCAACGGCTTCGAGGCACTTAAAGATTTGGATTCTAACAACGATGGTATCTTTAACAGTTCTGATGCGGCCTGGAATGAAGTAAAAGTCTGGAAAGACGCCAATAGCAACGGTGTCGTTGATGAGGGAGAATTACTTACATTAGAGCAAGCTAATGTATCGGGAATTAATCTGGATTATGAAAATTCAACAACAACCGATGAAAACGGCAACCAACATAATCAAACCGGTACATTCATCAAAACAGACGGCACAACCGGTTCAATTCACGATGTCTGGTTTGACGCCGATTATGCAGCATAATCATAACCATAAGGAAAAATTATAATGCAAAATCAGAAAGATATTTTGAAGCATGGTAAATATTTGTGGATGTTTATAAAAAACAATTTTGTTATCTTCTTGTGTTTACTTTATTTATTCACATCTTTGCATGAAATATTAGCATCTGAGAATATAAGAATTAATGGAGTTATATATTCGAAATTTTCCTATTCTTTTTATGCTTTTATTCTTCCTTTTATTTTTTGTTTATTTTTATGTTTTTTTGCTTTTTGTTTTTTTAGTAAGAATAAGATTAAATATTATCTATCAATGTTCTATATAGGAAGCTTTGCAATCATAGGGATAACATCTATTTTATTAATATCTATAGCTTTTTCCTCGCTGAAAAATAATGTATTTATTGTTGGATTTTTATCAATTTTTTATGTTTTTTGCACTTCATATTTTCTAAACGTATGTGTTTTTATTGGTATCATTTATTCTATTTTTAAACACATATCATTTAAGCCTCATCAAATTTCGACTTTTAGTCCGAATATTTTAATAATTTTATCTTTAATTGTGCTAACTTTTAGTATTAAGTTAATTACAATATCACCTATTTCGTTCAATATTTCTAATATTTTAGTAGCTTCTTTAATTTTTGTAATTTTTTGTTTATTAAATCTTCTATTTGTTGATAAAAAAGCACATCAGCAACTTCCTTTGGGGCTATTATTGTGTATTATTTCTTTCATCATATTTTTTCCCGCCATATTATTCTACTTTTTTCAAAACGGCTGCTTACTTAAATTTATATTTTCATGAAATTATAAATTTAATGTTTTTTTACATTATAAATTAACTCAGGAGAAACACAATGACAACAACATATAAATTAGTAGCATTTTCTAGGAATGTCGAAATAGATTTAAATGGCGATCCTTCAGATGGAACTACCGATATCGGTAAACATAGTGGCTATGGTTTAGTAAAATATGAAGATGGCAATCCTGTGGCCATGAAAACCGTAGAAGTTACGGCATCATCTGTTTTTGGAGCAATGAACTTTGCCAGTAGTATGGATGCAGAAAGCGGATATGATGATGGTTGGATTCCTGTAACTGAAAGTAACGGTAATATTATTCCGCAAAAAGTTTTTGAAAACGGTTCATGGCAAGAAACAACCAGTGACTGGATATCAGGTAGGGAATATAAGGTTGTTCCTCTAAAAGATGCCAATGGGGAAGACATTAGTAATCCGGAAGATGCATATCGAAAAATTCAAAATAATGCTGATTTACTCAACCAATCAGGAATGTCTTATGATCCCTTAAAACAAAATTGTAATACATGGACTGATTATATAGATGACACTATTTTAGGCGGAGTTGGAATATTTGATCAATTAAATGCAGGATTAACAGTTCCTGAAATATACATCGGGGAAAACAATCCATTTCCATTCCTTGGTTCGGAAATGTATCTGCCGGGTTTTATGCCCAATGCTTTCTTTGATTATCTAAAAGATAGAGCTATTCTTGAACAAATACAGGAGTTACAAGAATTTTTAAATAGTATTCCCGGACTATTATTCAGAGAATTAGATAGTAACATATACATTACATGTAGTGGAATATATTGTAGCGTGGTTTATGAAAATTCGACATATGAATTTTCGACTCCAATTCCCAGAATAACACAACCAAACCTTGTAGATAACATCAAAGAAAAATACACCACAGCACATGAACAAGTTTCACCGCTGGTGATGGACTTGGACGGAGATGGGGTTGAAACCAATGAAGAAAATTCCACAGTCCATTTTGACCATGATAATAATGGTTTTGCAGAAAGCACAGGCTGGGTCGGAAAAGATGACGGTTTACTGGTTCGGGATTTGAACAATAATGGACAGATTGATAATGGAACGGAGTTGTTTGGCAATAACTCCGTTCTTTCGTCTGGAGAAAAAGCAGCCAACGGGTTTGAGGCTTTAGCTGATTTAGATTCCAATAACGATGGTGTTTTTAACAGTTCGGATACGGCATGGAATCAGGTAAAAGTCTGGAAAGACGCCAATCAAAACGGTGTCGTTGATAGCGGTGAATTGTTGTCTTTAGTAAGTTTCTTAAGAGAGCGCGAAAATCAAACTCGGCCATGTTGACGAGGTGAAAAATCTTTGTTAGTTTTAAATGCATATTTTAAGAGAGGTGATTTATGGATGACAAGGTGTTTCGCTATTCGATGAAGGCGATTATTATCCAAAACGGAAAGTTGCTGGTGGAAAGTTGCGACTATGGGCGTGGGCGGTTTTGCAAACTTCCCGGTGGTGGTCATCAATGGGGTGAAACAATGGTGCAAGCCCTTGAGCGTGAGTGCAAAGAGGAACTTAATATTGTGGTTAAACCTTTGCGATTGGTGTTTGTTCGTGATTATATTGCCAAAAATCATAATACAACGATTGATTTGCCATGTTTTCATCAAGCGGAATTGATGTTTGAGTGTTCGGTGGAGGATTTTTCAACATTATCTCTCGGGATTGAGCCGGATGGAGATGGGGAAGAAATTAAATGGTTGGAGATTGATGCCCTTGAAAATTCTGATTTTTTTCCAAAAGCGATTATTCCGTATTTGAAAAATATCAAAGATATTAAAGAAACAATTATTTTGGGTGATGTTAATTAAAAAATGAGTTTTTGATGTGCGGAATGCCGGCTTTTAGGAATTCGAAATTGTGGAAAGTTAGGAAAGGGAGAAAATGGCGATAAAATATTGTGTGTGGGATGTGGGGCAAGTTGTTTATCCTTTTTCTTTGGATTATCTTGATGAATGGGCGTTTTCTAAAACGGTTGATAAAGCAGATTTTCAAAACAAAGGCGGTGTGAAAACATTTGATTATAATCCCTATATGCTAGGGAAAGAGGATGATGCGGTGTTTTGTGAAAATTTGTGTTTGGAGTATAATATTCCTTTTGAAAAGCAAACGGTGTTTGAAATCAGTCAAGCATTGCACAAAGGAGTTGGAAAATTTTTTGATGAAACGATTGAAACTATGAAGATTTTATCTCAGAAAGGTATTCAAAACTGTATTTTATCAAATGCACTTCCAATGTTGGAAGATACGGCTGCACATTTGGTTGCGAAAAATTATCTTTTTACATCATATCAATTAGGGCTTTTGAAACCTAATCCTGAAATTTATGAAAAGGTTCGGCAAAGTTTGGGGTGTGGGTTTGAGGAAATAATTTTTGTTGACGATAAAGAGCGAAATGTTTTGTCGGCAAAAAATTTGGGTATTCACGGAATTGTTTTTAATCCAAAGACGATTAAAAATGATTGTGAATGTATTATTCAAGAAAATTGTTAGCATAAAAAAAGAGATTAAGCTATGGGCGAGCGGTTTAAGTTGTTTGGGTGTGTTATTTAATACCGTTTATTAAAGCTTAGGGTGCTGAAACTTTTTTGTTGTAATTCTGTCTAACTTGATGTATGTTTTCCGGTGATATGATTTATTATTAATCTTTCTTATTATATTTTGTGTATTATGAATATTTTAGCGTATTTAAAAGCTTTTTTTCTGCGGAATCTGAATTTGAAGTATTTGGATTTACGCTATGAACCTTCCGAACTTTCCCCCCTGTCGGTGTGGCAAAAGTGGATTGAGCTGGCCGATTGGCAAAAAGTCTACAAATGCTGGAAAGACGTTGATTATTTGGTCGATGATTCCGGAAATGCTCTTTATGGCGGAACGGTGCGAGAACTCTTGGAGCAGCGTTTGGCGCAAATTCAAAGCCCCGTTCTTTGTGATGCTTTTTTTGCCAAACATCACAATGTTTTGGTGGTGCAATCCGGCTGTAGTCGTGAGGATATTTTGCACAGTGTGTCTTTGCAAATGACACGCAAAATGAGACCTCAGTTTGTCGTGGATAATACTCACAAGCTTATTGGCTTTGCTCTTTCTCCTCAGCTGATTGTGGCCGGTGTGTCCGCTATTGGCGTGTGGCCTTCAAATGCGGCTGCAATTGTTGAGAAAAACGGATTTTCTTTTTTATCTCAAAGCGAGGCTAAGTGTGTTACGCGTCAAAAAGATATACTCTGTGAGATGATGCGGGAGGCTGGTGTGCCAGATATTTCTCAGCTTGAAGGTTTTCCTTTGAATGTTAATGACGATGATTGGAATGTACAAGTGTGGTATTTTGAAGCTGATGTTCATGATAATCATCTTAAATGGCAGTCAAGTAACAAAATGCGTTTCTTGGCTAAAATTTAAAAAATTTGGGTGAGGAGCTATCCTCGCCTTTTTTTTGTGTCTTTTCTCCTTTTGTGGTGAAGATTATGCTTGCAAATCAAAAATTTGTGTGTTACAAAGGCTTCCGAATTAAGTTGTTTCCGTGCATTTGGCCTTATTAGCCGCGGTGGCGGAGACGTTGGTTTTATCCGCTTTGCCCTTGCAAAGCACTTTATCATTGAAAGGAAAAAGTCATGAGACACGGAATGGCTCACAGAAAATTTAGTATGACTAAAAGCCAGAGAAGAGCTTTGTTCTCTAACCTCACAAATGCTTTGTTAACCCATGAACAAATCAAAATCACTTTGCCTCGCGCTAAGGAACTCAGAACCTTTGCCGACAATATGATTACTTTTGCAAAAAAAGGTGATTTGAACAGCAGAAGATTGGCTTTGGCCTTTTTACGCGATAATGAAGTGGTCAGCAAGCTGTTTTCTACTTTGGCTGAACGTTATAAATCCCGCAACGGCGGTTATACCCGCGTGTTGAAAGCCGGTTTGCGTTATGGCGACTGCGCTCCAATGGCTATCGTTGAATTAGTTGACCGTGATGTTAATGCCAAAGGTGCTAAAGATTTGGCTCGCGTTAAAGCTGAAAAGGCTGCTGCTGCAGAAGCTCAGAAAGAGGCTGGGGCCGCTCAGGTGGCTGCCGAAAGCAAATAAGCTGTTTGCTTTTTATGCTTTTATTCTAGGTCGTCCTTGAGGACGGCCTTTTTTGTTTGTTTTCTATCTTTTTAGGGGTTGACATAAATATTCTCTGTGATATTGATTCTTCTGTGTTTTTATTACTTAAATATTATTGTTTAACTTTAATTTTATTTTCTTATGAGTAAAATTGGAATTATTGGTGGTTTATCGCCGTTTTCGACGGTGGTTTACTATTCCAGAATCGTGGAGGAATTTAACCACCTTAAGGGTGGGTTGAATTATCCTGAAATTTTGGTGTCAAGCTTGAACATGGCGGATGCCAAAGCGGCTTTGAATTCTAATGATGATGATGTCGGGTTGCGTTTGCTGGTGGGAGCTATTACTGATTTGCCTACCGCGGATTTTTTCTTGATTGCCAGCAATACCATGCATTTTTATGTCGATAAGCTTCGCTCTATTTGTCCGCGTGAGGTTATTGATATTCGGCAGGTTACGGCTGATGCTGTTTTGAAATGCGGTTATCGTCGTGTGTTGCTTTTGGGAAGCAAAGCTACTATGTCAAATCCTTGTTTTATTGAGTATTTTAAGCAACGTGGTTTGGATGTGGTTTTGCCTCATAAACATCATTTTGAGGCTCTGGATCATTTGATTTATGAACGTTTATGTCGAGGTGATGTGGACGATGATGCTCAGGTGTTTGTTAATTCTTTGATTGACAAAGCTGTTGAAGCTTCTCAGATTGAGGCTGTGGTGTTTGCTTGTACCGAATTTTCTTTGTTCGATCAGCGCATGTTTAAATTGCCGGTATTTGATTCGACCGAATTGCATGTGCGGGCGGCTATTTCTAAAGTTTTATAAATTATTGTTTCATTAATTTTCTTATTTATTATGGCAACAATTAGCACGATTAAAGGGCATGTGATTTATAAAGAATTCAACCCTTCGGAAATTGAGATGAACATCGTTTTGGCTGATAATCATACCAAGGGGTTTGTTATCGGTTGTGCTCGGGATATTAAAACTGCGTATCCCGATATTCTTAAAAATGCCGATGATTGTGAGGATGTTTCGCTTGAATTGGTGGACGGACAAGTTAAGTCTGTTTGCTTTGAAGTTAACGGCGGCGGGCAACAGTTCGAAATCATGAAGTTGAAGGATTTGGGCGTTCGTTTCAAAGATAAGGCTGAGAAGAAGATTTCGGCCAGATTTTTGTCGTTGAGAAGACGAAAAGATGATTTGTTGTTGACGGTCGAATTGGCGGCGCAGTCATCTTATTGTCTTAAGGGTAAGAATTTGGAACGGGTTGAGCGTTTGTTACGCCAGGCGGCGGCTGGCGACCGATTGGAACTCTATCAAGAGGCGGATGGTCGTATATCTTCTATTACGAATGTTACGAAAGCTTTTGAAGTTAGTTGCTAATATGTATTTAATTAAACGGGCTGGTCATACAGCTCGTTTTTTTTGTATCAAGGTGTTGGGGCAAAGTTGGGTAAAAATATTTTTTTTGAAAATTTGTCAAATTTTGTGATTGACAAGGCGATTGTTGTATGATATTTATTTTATCAAATGAGATATTTTTATAGATTTATTAACAAAAAAATAAAAAAAAATTATGGAACAGAAAAATTTTTTGGTTTATGAAGCTGTTGCTGGTGAAAATATTAAAGATTGCATTAAAACAATGCTTTTGATGAGTAAAATTGAAGGAAAACCGGTACAAACAACCTTTAATGGTGCGACTTTTTCCGTTACGGCTGATACCAATCCGGAAGATGCTTACAAATTATGGGAACAGACGCTCGAAAAGAATGCTGAAGCCTATTGGAATTCTCCCGAGGGTATCAAGGCTGCGGCTGAGGCAAAGGCTCGCGCAGAGAAAAAGGCAAAAGAAGATGCCGAAGTCAGCGAACTTATCAAGGACGAGGTTCTTGAACTGACTGCTGAAAAGGCTTGGAATAAGAGCCTTCGTGTCAATACAGATCCCTATGGTAGCGGCGTTATGCGTTATGCGGAACGCTGGGGTAAACTGATGCAGGTTGAAATGCGCCAACGAGGAACAGAGGTATTGACCAAAGAAATTGTTGAGGAGACCAAGTTTAGAGCAGATAATGAAGGAATGTCCGGTTTTTCTTGGTCTTGTGCCCGTAATCTTCTTATCCAATGCTGGAAACATGGGGCAAAGTTGGGAAAATTTGAAGGTTTTACTGCAGATAAGGTTCGTGAAGCTCGCTGTTTGGCGGAGGCCGAGACCGGTGAATAATTTTTTTTATTTCTTAATCTAATTTACAACCGCTCATGTATTTGGGCGGTTGTTTTTGTTTTTGCAAAATTGCTTTTTATGCAAAAAAACTGCCGGTTCTTTTTTATCAAACCGGCAGTTGTTTTTTTTGTTTGAGTTATTCGCTCAAATGCGGCATTTTGGTTTCTTCAACAAGATTGCTGATGAAGTCTTCTAACTTCAAAATTTCTTGTTGTTCAATTCCCAGACGGCGGACGGTTACCGTGCCGTTTTCTTTTTCCTTGGCTCCGACAATTGCGATTATCGGCGTTTTGCTTAACGAGTGTTCTCTTATCTTGTATGTGATTTTTTCGTTACGCAAATCGGTGTTGGCACTTATGCCTGCCTTGCGCAATTTATCGGCAACTTCTTTGGCATAATCATCAAACTCGCTGACAATCGGGCAGACCATCACTTGTTCCGGCGACAACCATAACGGCAATTTGCCGGCGTGGTTCTCTATCAAGATACCCAAAAAGCGTTCGATTGAACCAAACAAAGCGCGGTGCAACATGACCGGTTGGTGTTTCTCGCCGTCTTCTCCGATATAAGAAATATCAAATCTTTCCGGCAAGTTCATATCTACCTGAATTGTGCCACACTGCCACTCACGGCCAATTGCATCTTTCAAAATAAACTCAAGTTTCGGCCCGTAAAATGCGCCTTCCCCTTCATTTATTTCAAATGCGTAGCCATGCGATGTTAAGGCATTTGCTAAAGCTTTTTCGCAGATGTCCCATATCTTGTCGCTTCCTATTCTCTTTTCCGGACGGGTCGAAAGATATATCTTAACATCTTCAAAGCCGAAGTCTTTATAGATATCTAATATCAGCTTCAACGTGGTGATGCATTCTTCTTCCATTTGTTCCGGTGTGCAGAAAATATGTGCATCATCTTGCGTGAACTCTCTTACTCTCATCAAGCCCATTAAAGATCCCGATGCTTCATAGCGATTAACCTTGCCGAATTCGGCTACCCGTAGCGGCAAATCTCGATATGATTTAATGCCTTGTTTGTAGACCAGTAGTCCTCCAGGGCAGTTCATCGGTTTGATGCAGAACCATTTGCCGTCTTCGGTTTGACCGGAATAGTTATGCGCACCGTATTTTTCCCAATGGCCGGAGGTTTCCCACAGAACTCTATCCATTACACGCGGGGTTGAAATTTCGATATAGCCGTTGTGCTCTTGGCGGTTTCGCATATATTCAATTAATTTGCGATATATCTTATAACCTTTGTCATGCCAGAAAACTGCTCCGGGGGCGTATTCGGGTTCAAAGTGGAATAAGTCCATCTCTTTGCCGATTTTGCGATGGTCCCTCTTGGCAGCTTCTTCCAGCATCAGTAGATAAGCGTCCAAATCTTTTTTATCTGCCCAAGCGGTGGCGTATATTCTTTGTAGCATTTCTTTGCTTGAATCGCCGCGCCAATATGCTCCCGCTACTTTGGTCAGCTTAAAGGCATTGCCGATTTTGCCGGTTGAGGGAACGTGCGGGCCGCGGCATAAGTCCGTGAAATCTCCCTGACGGTAAAACGAAATTGTCTCGTTTTCCGGCAGGTCTTCAATTAATTCTACCTTATAGTGTTCTCCTTTGTTTTTGAAAAACTTAATTGCCTCGTCTCTTGACATAACCAAACGCTCAATCTTTTCATCACGCTTGACTATCTCGTGCATTTTTTCTTCTATCTTGGCAAAGTCTTCCGTCGTGAACGGTTCTTTTCTGGCAAAGTCATAGTAAAAACCATTTTCAATTGCCGGTCCTATCGTAACTTGAACGTCCGGCCAAAGTTCTTTAACCGCTTGGGCCATAACGTGGGAGCAGGAGTGGCGCAAGATGTGTAAGCCCTCTTTATCTCTACCGGTGATGATGGTTATGGTTGCGTCGGTCGTGATAGGAGTGCTTAAATCCTGCAATGTGCCGTTTACGGTTATTGCTAATGCCGCTTTGGCTAAGTTAGGACTAATCTTATTGGCAATGTCAAAGCCGTTGACACCGCTCTCCATATCTAAAATACTTCCGTCCGGAAGTTTTATCGCAACCATTTTAAAACCTCTTTCTTTTTAAAGTTATTGTTTATTTTATTCTATTTGATTTACCACTTCGCGGTAAACCTCAATTGTTTTATCACACATTATTTGTTTTGTAAAATGTTCTTTTACATTTTTTATTGCGGCAAGGCCGATTTTTTGAGCTTCTTCTTTACTCAAACTTAAGGCCCAATCCAATGCATCGGCCAGAGCTTGCGGCGAATCGTATTGATAAAGTTTTCCGGTTATGCCGTCTTCAATCGTATCTAATGTGCCGCCGATGTTGGAGGCTACTACGATTTTGCCCATGGCTTGTCCTTCGACCGATATGCGGCCAAAGGCTTCCGGCTCAATTGCCGTAGATAAGATTATCGTCGCATTCATCATTAAGGCCGGCGCATCCGTATAACGTCCGAAAAAGCCTATGCGGTCTTCAAGTTTATATTTCTTTACTAATCTTTTGAGGTAATCCAGATATTCTTGCCGTCCTTGCGAATCGCCGGCAATAATGCAATAATAGTTTTGATTCTTCATTAAATGCAATGCGCGGATTAATATGTGTTGTCCTTTCCAACGCGTAATTCTCCCAGGGAGAAGCAAAACCGGTTTGTCGTCTGCAATGTTATATTCTGCTATTTTATTTATCAATCTTGCTTGGGTTACCGCTTCGGGGGAGAAACGCTCGATATCGGCACAGCGGTGTATGAGGCGCAATTTTTTTGCATCGGTCTTGGGGTAGTTTTGCAGAATGTGGTTCTTTATGTGATTGGATATAACTATTACTCGTTCCCCAAAGGTCATAATCTTGTTATAAAACTTTTTGATTCCCATGGGGCCTAAGCCATATGTTCCGTGAAAGGTGGTTACAAAATGAGCTCCGGTTTCTTTGGCTGCCCAATAGGCACTCCATGCCGGTGCGCGTGAACGCGCGTGCACAATGTTGATGTGGTTTTGCCTGATGTATTCTGCAAGTTTCTTTGCGTTGCATTTCATCTTAAAATAGTTTTTGCTCTTTAAAGGGAGTCTCAGATGTTCAACTCCAAGTTTTTCCAAGTCATAAACCAAACGTCCGCCTTGGGACGCAACAAAGTTTTTGATGCCTTTTTCCTGCAAGGCGGAGGCTATTTCTATGGTGCCCGTTTCTACGCCGCCGGTATCCAGTTCCGGCAAAACTTGGAGAACAATCGGTTCTATTTCTTTAGGCATATTTTTTTTCCTTATCTGAAGTCTATAAATTTTTTCTTATTTTTACTATGTTTTGCTTGTTAAAACAAGTTAAAACACGTTGTTTGTGTGCATAAAAAAGGCACTAAAAAACAGCCTGCTCGATATTCGTCAGGCTGTTGGTTCGGTCTATGCTTAAAGAACTTTTTGAATGATTTGTTCCGGCGTTAATTCGTAACGGTGGTAGAGTTCTTTCAATGGTACGAGATTGGTGAACTCTTTATCTGCTCCAAAACAATAGGTCTTGAGCCCTTTTTCTCCGTAAAAGCGGGCAATCTTTTCCCCAAACCCGCCTGCCAGACAGCCATCTTCAAGCGTGATTATCGTATCGTGTGTTTGGCTCAGCTCTTCTAACATTTCTTTATCTAAAATGTTTGAAAACCGCGGGTTGATAATTGTGGGATGAAACCCTTTTTGTTCAAATACTGCGGCGGTTTTTTCTGCCAGTTCAAGAAAACTTCCCAGTCCGAACAGGGCTATTTTTTCTCCTCGTTTGGTGATTTCCGAACGGCCGAGCTTTATTCCTGATTTTGGCGGATACTGCAAATTTGCCGGTGTTTGCCATGGCGTGCGAATCGCTACCGGAAAATCTTTTTGTTCCAATGCCCAATCAAGCATACGTAATGTTTCTTCTTTGTTGCTCGGCGCAAGGCATACTAAGTTCGGGATATTTGATAATAACGGAATATCAAATATGGCAAGGTGGGTTATGTCGGAGCTTGAAATACCCGTTCCTTCAATTATCAATACCGCCGGAGATTTGTTTAAGCATAAGTCTTGCGAAACTTGGTCATACGCCCGCTGGATAAAACCGCCGAAAAACAGAGCTACCGGTTTTATTCCGTAATGAGCCATGCCGGATGTGGCCGCTATGGCGTGTTCTTCCGCTATGCCGACATCTATATATTGCTCGGGGTGTTTGCTCCTATATTCTTTTAAGCATAGTGCCCCCGGTGTGGCGGCATTGATGACCATGATTTGTTTGTCCTGCTCGGCTTTCTTGTCCAGATAGTCGGCTATGATACTACCGTAGTTTTCTTCATTTGAGGTCGTTAAATCTTGTCCGCTTTGAATATCAAACGGTGTTGTCCAATGAAAACGTTCTTTGTCTTCGGTAGCCGGTCGGTAGCCACAGCCTTTTAGTGTATGGACGTGGATAACCAACGGTTTGGGCGTGTCTTTAGCCTGTTGCAAAACCTTGATTAATTTTTCGGCGTTATTGCCTTCTTCAACATAGGTATATTCAAAACCGATTGCTTTGAAATAGTTGTCAGAGGCTGTTCCTTTGCTAGCACGGAGTTTTGCCAAATTGCCGTAAATGCCGCCGTGGTTTTGGGCTATCGACATTTCATTATCGTTGATGATTATGATAAAGTTCGAATTTAGTTCGGCGGCGTTATCCAATCCTTCAAATGCTTCGCCTCCCGATAATGAACCGTCTCCGATTACGGCGATGATATTTTCTTTGTTGCCGATGGTATTGCGTGCTCGGGCTAAGCCGTAAGCCAAACTGATTGAGGTCGACGTATGCCCGATTGTGAAAATGTCATGTTCACTTTCTTCCGGAGCGGTATAACCGGTGCTGTCTTGAAATTTGTTATCATCCATGAATGCTGACTTGCGTCCGGTCAAAATTTTGTGCGGGTAACACTGATGGCTGACGTCCCATATGATTTTATCTTTTGGTGATTCAAAGACATAATGCAGCGCGACGGCCAGCTCAACAATTCCTAAATTCGGGCCGACGTGTCCGCCGATTTTGCTGACGCGATTGAGAATTGCATGGCGAATCTCCGTACATAGTTCGGGGAGTTTGGATAGTTCCAGTTTCTTTAAGTCCGAAGGGGTGTTTATGGTTTGTAATATGTTGTAATCGGTCATCTTAATTTTCCTTTGGTTGAAATATCTTTTCTCAGCATAGCCTATTTTGTCTTGATGATGTTAGTGAATTTTGCGGTTCTTCACAAATTTTTTGTAGCATAAAAAAAAAGCTTCGGTTTTTAACCGAAGCTTTTTATTCTTTTTGTGAGTTTCTAAAACTTATTTGATAATCTTAGAAACCACACCAGCACCAACTGTGTGTCCACCTTCACGAATAGCGAAACGAAGACCTTCGTTCATAGCAATCGG
>CALXPT010000026.1 GCA_944390355.1 uncultured Alphaproteobacteria bacterium
CCGGCTTTCTGATATTTAAGAAAGTGTTTTTGTTGAACTTTTTTAAAATATTCACGAAACGGAGCGTATTTTTTATCTCGCGACTTTGCTCTTTTCAAAGCCGCCGCCTTTCGGTCTTGCAGACATAAAAGATTGATAGATTCTCTTCTCGTTTTCTCCCATTCCCTACGATTGTTGTGTAATAAAACAACCGCCCAATTCAAAATCTGCGTTTGTAAAAGAGAGATATCAGGATTTTGTTTGTATTTCATAAAAATAAAATCCAAAAGCCGCAACTCTGACAAAGATAATACCGCAGAAGCATCCAATAACAATTCGCAATCAACACCGAGTACGACGGCAATTTTAGAGAGTTCTTCGGTCATGAGTAGGGTTTTGCTTTTTTCAAGAGCAAGCAAATGATTTTTATCAACTTTTGCTTGCTTAGCCAGCCGAGAAGGCGTAAATCCCTTCGCTTTGCATAAAGCTTTGATTTTGTTTTCACGAGTCACGACTAGAGTTTTGATAAAGTCCCAAGAGATTTCATCATGCATAGCAGAATTTCCTATAAAAAAGATTGTAACAAATGGTATATAGTTTTTTCAATCTTCATCCGCAAGATGTAACAAAAATATTTTCCCTGCAACCCGTTGAATTTAAAATAAAAAAATCAAAATTTCAAAAATTAAAACTAGGGTCGTTAGGGAAGAATAAGCTTCTTTGAATGAATTGATACCAAATCAAACAAAAGGGCAAAATGTTAAGAAAAGTTATTAAAACTAACAAAGTTTAACATTTTTACCTTGCTACCCTAGAGGCTTAAATAAAATTCCTAACAATTCCAAGCTTTTCAAAGAAAATGTTAAAGAATGTGCCTTCTTTAACATTTGAAAAAAAATAACTCATTCATTAGAAAAGTACTTACCAAATTTATTATTTCAAATTTAGAAATTGATTATTAGGATTCGAATTTATCAGAGATGAGAACTTTAAGTCAGTTGTGTTTTGATTAAATTTGGTGCCTCAAAATGCGGCACCAGTGCGGCACCAGCAAAAGAAAAAGGCTTTTGATTTCTCAAAAGCCTTTATTTTTCTTGGTTGCGGGGGCAGGATTTGAACCTACGACCTTCAGGTTATGAGCCTGACGAGCTACCGGGCTGCTCCACCCCGCGATAAAAGATGTGCATTACATACGCTTTTTTACACACTTTGTCAAGTGCTATTTTGAAAAAAATTCAATTTTTTATTCTAGATTGACATTTATATGAACTTTCTTCTACCATAAAATAAAAATTTAATAACAAAGGAGAAGAAATCCACAAACAAAACATCAATTTATATCCAAGAGAATTTGATGTTGAAAGCAAACAAAAAAACACTGTCTACTACAAGAACGAATTACAAAAACGAGAGATACACTAGCGCAAAGCAACGGCTCGTCATCAGAAGATGCTTTTATAGATTTTTATATATTCAATCCGGCACTTAATTTTGATTACTTAGACGATAACGTTCCTCCACCCATTCTCAACGCGGACAAACAAATAGCAGTTTCACATTTTGACAATATTAAATGCATAAAAAAATCAGGGCTTACGTTGCCCCAAAATCGGCCAAAGGCGACAACTTGGTCCAAAAACATCATTGACTGCGCTAAAAATTATACAACCTCCTTTTCAAAAGAAACAAACCAAGCCATAAAAGAGCTACTGCCCCACAAAAAAAATTTTTTGAACTGCCGCCAATGCCTAGTAAAACAAAAATGAAAAAAATCCTATTCCAAGACGGTTCAACCTACATTTGGCTTCATTCACAAGCCCCGCTAAATAAATAGACATACCTTCCGGTTAACAGAGAGCTATAGATCTACTGTAACCCTAGACTTTAGGTTTCTCAAAGACATAAACGATTTTGCTGCAACACATTCATTTAATCCCAAAAAACTCAAAATTCTCAAAAAAAAACAGCCCTTGGAACAATCCAGAGCTGTTTTCAATTTACCTTAGTCAATACTAAATCTTATTTTCACTGTCAATAACAGAAAGATTCCCTGCTGCAATACGACCTTTATCATTATAAAGCTCATACCCCATATGCTGACCTTCAACAATCGGGTTAATACCGGCTTTTTGCATTTGAGTAATATGAACAAAAACATCCTTACCACTATCATCAGCAGTAATAAAGCCATAACCTTTCTTTGTATTAAACCACTTTAAGACGCCGTATAACATTTTACCTCCTCATATAAATATGCAAATAATTAATAATTGAATATTTTAACAATAACAACACAAAGTTACTATTCTAAATGTATGATGTCAAGAACTTTTCAAATAATAAGTGCGAAATTAAAACAAAAGATATATCACACAACCAAAAATAAATAAGCAAATTATGTTGTCAAGATTATAGTCACACATAATAATTACAATAAGACAAAAATATCAATTTATATTAGTACAAACTAATATAAAAATGCAAAAAAAATTTTACATTTATCAACCCAATTAATAACAAAATAAAAATTTTTTCTAATAATAGATGAAACCAAAAATTCAAATATAAAAAACTTAAATTAATAAACAAAATCAATCGTCAAGATTTTTGTCGCACATAATAATTTCAATAAGACAAATATATCAATTTATATTAGTACAAATTAATATAAAAATGCAAAACAAAAATTACTTTTCTACTTAAATAATATCGCAGTGCAAAATTTCAACAAAAAAATTCAATTCCAAATTCAAAAAAAAAACAAAAAAAGCAAATTGAAAAATTTGCTTTTTTATCCTGCAAAAAGATATCGACCAAAATCAATTAGTATTTTTTTTCAATTTATTCCAACCATTGTTAGAATTATTACTTTTAGATACAGCACTTCTCGAATTGCGACGCTGCCCCAACAGCTGCTGCTGTTCAGCATTCAGGACAGCACCAATCGGAGCTAATTGATTTAATAAAGCCGGAGAAACAAAATCAACTCTTTGAGAATTAAATACATTAACAATTTCGTCAATCAATCTGGCCACAGGAGAAAAGTTATAAGTCATTACCTTTCCACCATAAAAAACAGCAATTGATTGACAAGGAGAAGAAATTAAGACATCAGTAAAATCAACACCTCTAACATAACGCAACATAATCTTCGGTTGCATCACACATTGTGCAACACTAGTCGTATCAATATTATTGGCATTACCAAAGAACTGGCGTGTCAAAACATTACGTACCTCTGGTCCAAAATTTCCACAAAAACCAAGAAGAGCCATACCATTAATAGTATACCCATTATAAGAGGAAGAAACATTTCCGACATGATAACAAAACAAATTCTCCGCCTGCAAAATATTATTCAAAGCCACCCCTCCCAGTTCTTTCTGAAAAACAGGCAAAACACGAATTGGCTCATCATTTTCAACCATGTTACGATTTGCATTGCTCTCTCTTTCTTGCTGTGTCTGTCTGCGCCAAGCATTGCTGCCTTGTTGAAATGACCTAACTCCTTCTTGACTGTTTCCATATTGTGCAAAACAAGGACAAAATACAAACATCCCAATACCTACAAACAAACTAAATAATTTTATATTTTTCATACTTTGCCTTACCTCTAACAAAACAGATATATAATAAACCTACCAAACATCATTATAGCTCAAAGTAGGATCATTCAAACGCGTTGTATAAGCACTATTTTTAGTCCATGTACTTCTAAAATTATTAAATTGATCATACTTATCAACAAAAGAGGCATTATATCGACTATTCGTACGATCGAAATAACAATAAACAGTAATATAAGCTTCAAGCTGCTTTCTTTGAACTGGGAACAAATTCCAAACAACTTTTTGACTATCTGGTACAGCTGATCCTGTAGGTGTAAGAGAAGAAGATGACGAAGTAGCCATACCTAAATCATCAATATAATCTTTATAATGAAGGTACGGATACATGAATCCCATAATAGCACTCCAACCATAAAATGTGCTACCACTTTTATGAGGATAAACATTAGCTCTTAACCAAGTATTTTTCTGAAAATACAACGGCTCAGGTGCATCTGCACTACCACTTGGATAATCATTGGGGTTTTTCGGATAATCTGGTATCCACAAATCACGTCTTAAATTTGAACTGACAAGCTGCCCTGGAATACCTGCTTGAGCCATAGCCCAACCGGCAGGGTTAATAGTAATAATACGAGCATATCCCGGAGGACAAACAGGAGCAGGAATTAAACCAAGCCAAGGAGAAGTCCAACAATCCGCAGTAGTACACATCTTTCCCGAACCTGTATTTGCCGTTAATTTACCACCACTTACACTAACACTCATGCTTCCCCAATAAGGAACATCTTCATCATAATTATTGCTAACTACATAAATCCCCTTGTTAATAAAGTCAGGCAAAATATCACTTAAACGAGCCCCGCCTCTGGTAGTTAACTTAATATCGTGCATAACAGAAGTATACGCAGGATTAACCTGATAAAGATCATAATCAGGATTATAAGAAGGAACATCTGCAACAGTCGGTGTAGCGGCAGAATTCCATCTTTTCTGATCAATAAAACGGTCTGCAAGAATATAGCCAACGCCGCTAGGCAAAGAAGTATAATCTGAATAGTTTGTACTAATCTCGACTACACCTTTTCGAATTTGTACAGAACCGTCAGTAGAAGTTGTTCCATTTGTTACAGACAAAATACTACCAGCAGCATTTCGGAACATATCGACACGATTATCAGCCGTTTCAAGCTGATTCAACCCCGACGTAGTCCCCGTTGATACAATGAATTTACCATTATCAACCAAAGTCTGTCCTTTTGTAACAACTAATTCTCTGGCACTTACACCACCGGGAGCAATAGTAACAGAACCATTAGTAGGCGACATAACTATCTGGGTTCCCTCGCCCCCCATAGTAACAGCCTTATTTCCCACAACAACTTCATTATTGGGGCCCATATACACTTTACTATTATTAATATTTCCATCACCCCATTCTGCTGTAAAAACAAAGCGATCATTATTTGGATCACTAGCCCAATCATGAGCCATCAAGCCGCCTTGCAAACGCTTAGACTTAAATTGATCAGCTTTTAAAGTACCCGCAACATTTAAATCACCAGCAACATCAACATTTTGATCAAAATAAGCATCCCCATAGAAATTAGATTCACCGGCAACATTTAAAGTATTCAAATTCGTATCACCATCCACAGTCAAATTTTGATCAATCTGAGCATTTCCGAGAACATGCAAATCTTTGTTAACAGTAGAATTTCCCGCAACAACTGAATCTCCGGCAACATTAATATTTTTATTAAATTGAGCATCACCACCAACAGTTAATGTACCACCTACATTTGTATTTCCCGTACTCGCCTGAACAGTAAATTTATTATTAGCCGCAGTCAAACCTCCCGTAATGGTAGTATTACCACCGATTGTCGTATTTCCGGTAATATTTGCAGCACCATTAACCTGAGCACCGGCCATTGTAGCCTTTCCACCATTATCTACTTTAAACTGCCCACCACCGGCAGAAATTCCTTTCTCTATAGTTGCACCACCATTAATAATCTCTAAAGCATCATCATCCCCGCTGGCATTATCAATAATAAGCTTATTAACATCCTCAATATCATTCCCTCCCATATAAAGAGTCGTTTCCATAGTATTCAACGTAGGATCACCTGTATCTTTGCGATGCAAAACATCTTCACTATTCATACCACCGCTAGTAATAGTCTGAATAGAAGCCGCCATAATAGAACCATCGACAGTTGAATTCAAACCTAGCGTAGACAAATCATCAATTTTCCAAACACCTTGAACACCATTTCCCACTTGTCCTAACGTATATCCTCCATTACTGCCAATCATAGAGGCAATGCGAGAAGCACGAATCATCGGAATTTCAAATTTCGGATCAGCAACAATAAACCCTGTTAATGACGCCGCATTTGGATCCCCAGCAGACACGCGCTTTGAAACTGCAACCTGATAACCACTAAATGTATTACTTCCACGAACATCACCGGCAGCATCAACAAATCCATAAGGTAAATATTCGCATAAATGAGCAATATTATCTAAGACCACAGCCCCATCGCCGCCATTTTTAAAAGTATCATAAGCTTGCGTTTCATGACCGGTACATCCCGTAGTAATGGTATCGCCATTTTTAATCTCAGAATAATGATCTTTAATATAATCATCAACCCCTTGTATCATAACCCTCATCTGGCTGGCTGCATTAATATCTTGCAACTCAGTTGTACGTTCGGCGGCTTTTTTATACAAAATCGGAGTAACCATGGCAATCAAAGTTAACATTGCCAAAGCCTCTATCATTAAACTACCTCTATCTTCACCTGACTTTAATAACCGTATCATGATAATTCTCCTTAATCGCTACTTGATGCAATTTTAGCCGGCAACATCGAAATATACGCCAAACAATAATCACAAGCCTTATTATCACCGCAAACATTATAAAAACTATGTTCACCTTCATTTCCGGAAATAATATATTGAGGGATAGCTTCCCACTTTACATCACGAACATTAATTCCCATGGAAGAGCCAAATATATTTTGCTCACTAACCGTTGCTTCAAGAGGTATTGTATATCCAATATGTCCACCAAACCCAAACACATTATACATAGCAGAAATCAACTCTGTACGAGGGCGTCCATCTGATAAACTTTTCCATCTCTGAGGAATACAACCATATGTAATAACGTAAGGTCGATAAGAATCACCGGAACAAGTTGAAGATTTTGTAGACAGATTCGGAGTACCTGTATCCAAGCAATAAACAAAAGAATAATTGTGTCCTTCATCTATAGCCGCCCCCTCATCAATCGTAAACCCTTCAGGCAAATATGAAGATAAACTAGCCGGATCAACCTCTCCTGCAGTATAAGCCCCATTTGACTTAGCTTGATAACGAACATAATCTTCTGCTGCCTCATGCTGCAAAGCAAGTTTTGAGATTGTCGCTTCAGCTTGTGGCGCAACATAAATTTGCCGAATATCAGACCGAACCGACAAATTAAAAGAAGCGATTGCAACAATAAAAGTAGCAAGAATAACCCAAATATACATAATACACCTTTTACCAGTCCCAGTATTGAGTATAGCACAAAACACAAAACTGTTCAATAACTATCAACCCTCCAGCAAATATTATACACATAAGAATATAATTAAAGGTTAAAAAACATACAAAATAATTTTTTTGTTTAATAAGTTGCTTTTTATTGTTTTCTATCAAAAAATAATAAGCTAAAGTACAACCAATATCATTTGATTGGGGAATAAAATGGTTAACAAAACTAATGCATTTGACGACGAGTATGAAGATATAACAATACCGCCGGCAAATGCCAACAAAAAAAAAGTATTGCTTATTATCATACCAATATTGATAATAATTGGTTTGATTGTAAGTTTTTATGCTGTTTCTTTACCTAAACAAAATGAAAAAGTTCAAAATTATTACATAGTAGAAACGGCAGCATCAGACGGTACAAGCAACAATCTTATATTTTACGACCTGCCGGAAATTACAACCAATTTAAAAAATAAATCTCCCGAAACAAAAATAAAATTAAAGCTTACACTTGAAACTTCCGATTCGGATAAAATAAATACAATAGAAGCATATATACCACGCATTCAAAACCTTATAATAGAACATTTGGTTGAAACATCCGCAGAAGAGCTACAATCATCAGAAGGTCTGTATTGGTTAAAAGAAGAATTACTTTATCGTATTAACCTTACCGTCTATCCAATCCAGATAAAAGACATTAATTTCAAAATTTTTGATATACAAAAAATAAAATAAGGACAAAGGACGTGGCAGAAGAAAAACAAGGCATAGAAAAAAATAGCACTCCAACGCAACCTGAAACAAAAGATTTACAGGATAATACTATTGCACCTCAAACAACCAGCACAGATAATAGCTTACTTAACCAAAAAGAAATAGATTCGTTAATGGGAAAAAATGGAGAGGAAGCAGGAGCTGGTGTAAAAGCGATACTTAACTCATCAATGGTATCCTATGAACGTCTTCCAATGCTTGATGTCGTCTTCGACCGATTAATTCGCATGATGGCCACATCTCTTCGTAACTTCACACAAGACAATGTCGAGGTTTCTCTTGAAAGCATTGAATCGATGCGTTTCGGTGAATATATAGATTCTCTAACCCTCCCTTCCTTACTCGGTGTATTCAGAGCGGAAGAATGGGATAATTATGGCTTGATTTCCGTAGATTCGTCGTTGGTATATTCCATAGTAGATGTATTGCTTGGCGGGCGCAGAGGAACAGCCGCAATGAGAATAGAAGGACGTTCCTATACAACCATAGAACTCAACCTAGTCAAGGATATGATTGATTTAGTTCTATCTGATTTATCAACAGCCTTTGATCCCATAACATCAATCAATTTCACATATGATAGAACAGAAACTAATCCACGTTTTGCCACTATAGCCAGATTATCCAACGCTGTAATCATAGCACACTTGCATATTGATATGGAAGATAGAGGAGGCAAGCTGGATTTAATGTTGCCATATGCCACTTTAGAACCGGTAAAAGACTTACTATTACAAATGTTCATGGGAGAAAGATACGGCAGAGACACCATTTGGGAAAATCACCTAGTAGAAGAATTGTGGGATGCCGAAATCGAACTAAACGCAACAATTAAAGAAATGTACATTGACTTAGGAGAAATAGCCCACTGGAAAAAAGGCACTTTTATAAACCTAGAAATGAGCAAAAATGCAGATATAACGCTCTATTGCGGAGATGTCCCTCTTTTAACAGGAACAATGGGACGCAAATCAAATAAAATAGCCATAAGAATAAAAGGAAAGGCAGAAAAAGATGGATAATATAGAATTAATCATCAACATAATAATAATAGCCTTGCTGATACCAACAATTCTCTATGCCTATAGATTAAACCAAAATTTGGAAGCAATGCGCAAGAATCAAAGTTCTCTGGCAGAATTAGTCAGATTATTAAATGACGCCACCATTAAAGCCGAAAACTCGATTCCCAAACTCAAAACAGCCACCCAAACCACATCAGGCGAACTGAGAGAAGTAGTAGACAATGCAAAGAACCTCAAAGAAGACTTAATGT
Organism: uncultured Alphaproteobacteria bacterium; assembly: GCA_944390355.1. Taxonomy (GTDB): domain Bacteria; phylum Pseudomonadota; class Alphaproteobacteria; order RF32; family CAG-239; genus HGM16780. The sequence goes on from CALXPT010000026.1 coordinate 9,160, forward strand.
TTATAAATAAACGAGCAGACAATCTGGCAGATAGATTGGAAAATGTCATTCACAACGGCAGACAGATAGATACACAGCCATCAGCAACAACACAATCATCTGATGCCCCCTCTCAGCAAACCGAGCCATCTGAAGCGGAATTAGAATTATTAAAAGCATTACGCTCAATTAAATAGGAAAAAAAATGACCAAAAGAAAACTGCGTATATTACCAATTTTTATCTTCATAGCAGTACTAACATTAAGCCTGCGTATTAGTTCTGTTATCAGCAATATAAACAGCACAGAGAATACAATAATCAGTTTTGAAACAACTTCCGCACACGCAGAAGACAGCTCAAAAACAGAAACAACAGACCTAACAGCCGTCTTAAACAAAAATTCTGAAACAGAAAACAAAGCAGACAACTCAACCACATTTACCCAATCAGAAATTGAAATTTTGCAAGAATTGGCTAAACGAAGAGAAGCTCTAGACCTGCGAGATAAAGAAATTGACAAGAAAGCAGCTCAACTAGAAATAACAGAAGAAGAAATTCAAAAAAAATTATCTCAACTTCAAGAATACGAAGCTAAACTACGTCAATTAATGCAAGATTATAATCAAAAGGAAAAATCAAAACTAACATCATTAGTCAAACTCTACACAACAATGAAGACTAAAGATGCAGCTCGCATAATGGCAACTCTGGACATAGAGCTGGTAACTGCACTTTTGAAAGAAATGAAACCATCTACCTCATCTGCTATACTATCTCAGATGGATGCGGCAAAAGCAAAAGCAATAACAAACCAACTCATAGGCAACTCATTAAGCAACATAGAGAAATAACGTGCAAAAGGAACAAAACCAAGTACAAAAAATTTTTAAAACAGTTCTGTTAACAGCTCTGTTAGGATTTTCTGTTTTAAAAAATGTTTCAGCAGCTGTACTCTATACCTCCATCCCAAAAGGAACACTTATAACCATAGATTTAGACAAGCAATCTACTTATAGCATCAATAAAGAAAATAACATCCTATCAATTACAATTGATAAAGAAACCATATCCGCACTCAAAACACTAAGCGACACAGTTCCGGAACTTTTAGGAAAACCATCACTATCAAAAGATGGCCATACAATATCTTTTCCCTTATCAACTCTAGCGAATATCAATTCATATACTCAAAATAATAAGCTTTATTTATCAATAAATACCAAAGAGTTAAGTTCATATATTCCCTCAAAAGAACTAAAAACAGCAGAAATTTCTTATAGAAAAATAGATGACAAATCGCGTTTTATCCTGCGTTTTGATACACTTCCCAACTATAAGATAAAAACCAGTCTCAAACAAACCAATATTATTTTTTCCAATCCATTCAAATTAGCAAGTAAAAGTTTAAAAAAATATTCCAAAGCCCCCCAAATTTCATTTCAAACCGATGAAAGGGGCCAAACAACTTTAACATTTCCGGAAACATTGGTTAACAGCTATGAACAAAAGAACACTATAATCATAGATACCCAATCCGCCGACGAAAAAAAACAGTCGAACATCCCTTCAAATGCTGAAGACAATATAATAGCAGGCTCATCCAACACATCGGCACCGCTCAAAGTAAGTTCTTTAAGTTTTTCATGGAACATGCCTACAAACATAGCCGTGTTCAAACGCAACCAATATCTATGGATAGTTTTTGATCATCCCCAAAATTTCGACACAGAACGATTAAGCAAAGAAGCAGGAACTTTAGCTAAAGACATAATTCAACTTCCCAATAACACTGCAGCAATCATTCGCCTCACACCGGAAGAAGACGTCAATATCCATCTCAGAAAAGAAGGTCTGCTATGGATTGTAGATTTGTATTCAGGTCGTCCAGCTGTAAATACTAAAGAATTTGATCTTTTCACCCAATATGATATGCTAAATAATGCCTATCTATATGTGCCATCGCAATATTTAAACAAAACAATATCATTTTTTGACCCAGAAATCGGCGATATAATAAACGCCACTACCACAGACCAACTAAGTACAGGATTAAAACAAGACTATACATACCCCGATATTGAATTAAAAAAATCCTATACCGGATTAGTATCCATATTCAACAGCGATGACATTATAGCAGAAACAGGCAACACAGGTGTCGCATTCCGTCGACAAAAAAAGAGCTTACGCATATCCGAAGACTTAGATGAGCAAAGAAGAAAAAACAAACTTCAACAACAAGTATCAACTAAAGAAAATTTCTTTGCCCCCATAACACAAGAAATGTTATCTCGCCCGTTCAATGAAATTGTAACCGAACAGGAAAACAATATAACAGCCGCAGATTCAAACAATAAAGACAATAGTAAACTGGTACTGGCAATTTACTATATCAGCAAAGGATTAGGAACAAACGCCCTCAGGATTTTAGAAGAATTGGAAAAGAACAAATCCCCATTATTAGAACAAGAAAGATTCCATAGCACCAAAGGTATAGCAAATTTTTTGGCACGACGCTACAACGAAGCTCTGAAAAATTTTTCATTCCACGGCCTAGAAAATATTGATGAAAACAAATTATGGCAACAACTTATAAATAGTGCCCTAATTCCCCAAGCAAAAGATAATGCAATTATAAACAAATATGCACATATAATAAAAGCATACCCGAACGAAATACAAAGAAGAATAGCCCTAATTGCAATTGAACCGGCAATTTTGGCACAAGAAGATTTAAGTATTCAAAGCAACATAGACATCATCCGCAGAGCAGAAAACAAAGCAGACAATCTAGCTCTGATTAACTACTATTCGGCCCGCAAAGTAGATATACTTGGCTATCCCTTAAATGCTATCCGAAGTTACCGAGACACAGCGGAATTAAATTCGCCAAAATACTCAGCTCTGGCGCGTTATAACATTATACGGCTACAGCGTAATTCGCGAAACATAAAAGTAGCCGAAGCCATCAAAGAATACGAAAAATTACGCTTTGCTTGGGGGGATATTGAATTCAAGAAAAAAGTCTTAAAAGACTTATCGGATGCATATACTGAAAACAAAAACTATCCCAAAGCACTTGAAACATTACTATCGCTTCGCAATATTTCAAACGAAAAAGAAACAGAAAAAATAACCGATCAAATGATCAAGATTTTTGAAAACGTATATACGCGCAATCAGGACAATGAAATGAGTACGCTCAAATCATTAGCGATGTACAATGACTATAAATGGTTAGCACCACTAAGTTCAAAACATTCAGAAATAACGCAAAGTGTCGCCGACCGAATGGTCTCAGTCGATTTATTAGATAGAGCTTTTGATTTGTTATCGGAACAATTCAGCAAAGAAGATTTATCCCCCCAACAAAGAGCGGGCATTGGCACGCGCATAGCATTAATAAATCTGTTCAAGAACAGACCATCCGATGCATTGCAAATACTTGATGTCAGTGAAAGTATCAATTTACCGCAAACACTTCAGGCATATAGACGTTTAATCAGAGCCAAAGCTTTGGCAGCAATAGGTGTGCCGGAAACAGCCTTAGAACTCATAAGTAACGATTATAGCCGCAACGCGCTTTTGCTAAAAACCGAAATTTATTGGAATAGTGAACAATGGGGCAATGCCGCAGACACCATTAAATATTTGATAGAAAAACCAACCCCTAACCAAAAGATGACGGAAGAACAAATGCAATTGGTACTAGATTGGGCAACAACATTAAAGAAAGCGGGACGAGACACGGTTATCGTTCGCTTAAGAAACACATTTAAGCCTTATTTTGAAAAGACCGCATATGAAAGTGCATTTAACGTCTTGACAGATACCTTTGATGCCGACAAAATAAGCCTAAACAAAATAAACCAAGTCATAAACAATATCTCGGCTTTTTCAGGCTTTGCCGAAATGTATACCCAAATGTTAAAAACAGCTCCGATAGGAGAAACAGACACCACGGATAATAAAACGGAAGAAAATAAAACAGCACAATAAATATGATAAAACAAAGATTCAAAATCAACAGCCCTTTTGAACCGGCCGGAGACCAACCGCAAGCAATAAAGGACTTATGCAGAGGATTGGAAAAAGGCGAACGTTCCCAAGTTTTGTTAGGCGTAACAGGCTCGGGAAAAACATTTACCATGGCCAAGATAATTGAGCAAACCCAACGACCGGCCATGATAATGGCGCCGAACAAGATTTTGGCGGCACAGCTCTATTCAGAAATGAAAGAATTTTTTCCCAATAATCATGTAGAATACTTTGTGAGTTATTACGACTATTATCAACCGGAAGCCTACGTCCCCAAAACCGACACCTATATTGAAAAAGATTCTGCTTTAAACGAGCAAATAGACCGCATGAGGAACGCCGCAACACGCGACATTTTGGAATGCAATGATGTAATAATCATCGCCTCGGTTTCTTGCATTTACGGCTTGGGAGATGTGGATTCGTATGCCGCTATGACCATACCATTAAAAGTCGGCGAAGAAATCGAACCCAAACAAATATTCAAGCAACTGACGGAATTACAATATGTAAGGAATCAGCAAAATTTCGTTCGTGCAACCTTCCGCGTTAACGGAGATATCTTGGATATTTTTCCGGCTCACTATGAAGATAAGGGATGGCGGATATCATTTTTCGGAGACGAAATCGAGAGTATAAGTGAATTTGATTCGTTAACGGGTCATAAGCTAAAAGACCTGGAAGAAGTAACCATCTATCCGGCCAATCACTATGTAACGCCAAGACCGGCACTAGCCAACGCCATGCACGGGATAAGAGAAGAGCTGGAAGAAACCGTTAAAAGATTTAACGAGAATAAGCAATATATAGAAGCCCAGCGCATTGAGCAACGAACCCGTTTTGATTTAGAGATGCTGGAGACCACGGGACATTGCAAAGGCATAGAAAACTATTCCAGATACCTGACCGGTCGCAAAGCAGGCTCCCCGCCTCCGACCTTATTTGAATACCTTCCACCGAACGCCATAATATTTGTTGACGAAAGCCATATATCGATTCCGCAAATCGGCGGAATGTTTCGAGGCGACTTTAATCGCAAAAGCACATTGGCGCAATATGGCTTCCGCCTTCCGTCCTGTGTTGATAACCGCCCGCTGAAATTTGATGAATGGGATAAGATGAGAGGGCAAAGCATATTCGTATCAGCCACCCCAGGAGATTGGGAATTAGAACAAAGCAAAGGCACATTTATCGAGCAAGTCATCCGCCCGACGGGACTTGCCGACCCGATTTGCGAAGTAAGACCGGTAGAAAATCAAATAGATGACCTGATGAACGAATGCCGCAAAACCGCAGCCAAAGGGGAGCGCGTTTTAGTAACGACCTTAACCAAGAAAATGGCGGAAGATTTAACCGAATACCTTCATGACAACGGCGTCAAAGTCCGCTACCTTCACTCCGATATAGACACATTAGAGCGTATAGAAATCATCCGCGAACTTCGCTTAGGTACATTTGATGTATTAGTCGGAATTAACTTATTAAGAGAAGGACTGGACATACCGGAATGCTCGCTGGTAGCCATTTTAGATGCCGATAAAGAAGGATTTTTGCGTTCCAACCGTTCTTTAATCCAAACCATCGGCCGCGCGGCCAGAAACGCGGAAGGACGAGTAATATTATATGCCGACCGAATAACCGGTTCCATGCAAGAAGCTTTGGAAGAAACCAATCGACGCCGCCAAAAACAATTAGCATATAATAAGGAACACGGCATAACGCCGCAAACCATCAAAAAATCAATTTCGAACGCCCTAAAAGAAATGACGGAAAGCGACTATCTGGATGAGAGCAAAACCAATAAACAAGAACTTTCCGACATCAAAAACATAGAAAAAAAGCTCAAAGAATATACCAAAAAAATGAAAGACGCCGCCGCCAATTTGGAATTTGAAGAAGCCGTTATTTATAGAGACAAGATTAAAGAATTGGAAGAGCTCGGTCTTAAAAACTTATAATTTAAAATGATATAAAAAAACACAGCTAAAAGGGGCAACATAACATTGCCCCTCAAAAAATTTTTACCAATTAATTTTTCCAGGATCAAGTCCGTCTTGATTAGCCAGAGAGCCCAAAGATGAAGAGCTTTGAGAAGAACTCTGATT
>CALXPT010000027.1 GCA_944390355.1 uncultured Alphaproteobacteria bacterium
GTTTTTCCGTGGTCAACGTGGCCTATCGTACCGATGTTGCAGTGCGGTTTGCTACGTTCAAATTTCTCTTTTGCCATGTTAATTATCCTAAGTTTTATGTTGTTAAGACTAAATTACGGAAAGGGGAAAACTGGAGCGGGTGAGGGGAATCGAACCCCCGTCATAAGCTTGGAAGGCTTCTGCTCTACCATTGAGCTACACCCGCTTAATCAACCTCTTCCTTAGAGTACCCGTGAATTAAGATGGTGGAGGGGGATGGATTTGAACCATCGTAGACGAAAGTCGACGGATTTACAGTCCGTTGCATTTGACCGCTCTGCCACCCCTCCGTTAATTCTTTACAGGGTAGAGGATTTTACTAATTTGTAAATCATTTTACTTTTTGGAATTAATAGCATTTTGCGATGAATGTCAATACTTTTTTTAGATATTTCTTAATTTATTGGGATTATTATGCTAAATCGTGGGGAGAAAATGTCGTTACTCCTTTGATGATACGGAGGTTTTATGTCGCAGCCAAAAAGAAAAAATTTTTCAAAACTTCAGGATAAAAAAACGAATCTTGTTCAGGGAGTTCTTATTTACGGTAAACATGCGGTCGAATCTGCCGTGCTTAACCCTTGTCGGAAAATTATGCAGGCTTTTGCTACTAAAGAACAGTTTGCCTATCTTAAAAAAAATTTGCTTGACAGCGGGCGCGGCGAAGTTTCTCTTAAGCTGCTTGATAAAGCGGAAATGGATAAGATGTTTGCCTATGAGGCCGTTCATCAAGGTGTGGCTTTGGTGTGTGAACCTCTTCAAGGAATTTCTCTTCAAGATATTATTTCTCTCAGTGCCGAGACCGATGATTGTCATATTTTGGTTTTGGATCAGGTCAGCGATCCGCAAAATATCGGGGCTATTATTCGTTCCTGCGCCGCTTTCGGAGCTCTGGCTCTTGTCGTGCAGGATAAAAATACTCCGCAAGAAAGCGGGGCTATGGTTAAGGCCAGTGCCGGTACAATCGAGTTTTTGCCGATTTGCCGCGTTACGAATCTTTCAAGAGCTCTTGAAACTTTGAAAAATAACGGATTTTGGTGCGTCGGTATGGACGGATATGCTTCTCAGACAATCGATTTGATGAATAAAAAAGGCAAAATTGCCGTCGTTATGGGAAGTGAGGGCAAAGGTATGCGGCGCTTGGTGCAGGAAAGTTGCGATGAGACGGTTAAACTCTTGACAGACCCAAGAGTGGAAAGCCTTAATGTTTCGGTTGCCGCGGCAATCGCTTTGTATGAAATTGCTAAAAAATAAGGAGCTTGCATGGCAGAATATACTCTACAGGTTCATCGGTTACAAAAAAAATTCGGAAGTTTGGATGCCGTCAAAGATATTTCTTTTGAGGCAAAAAAAGGTCAGATTATTGCGCTTTTGGGGCCGAATGGAGCCGGTAAATCTACCCTTATGAATATGATGAGCGGTTATTTGGTGCCGACTGCGGGTGAGATTTTTGTGTTGGGCAAAAATATTAGTACTGTTCCGATTGAATGCAAATCTCATATCGGATTTTTGCCCGAAGGGGCTCCGATGTATGCGGATTTGTCCGTTAAGCGTTTCTTGTTGTATATGGCCGAACTTAAATGCGGTAAAGCTCAAAAGCCGGCTGATGAAGTGCGAAAAGTTGCGGAAGCTGCTAAGATTGTTGATGTGTTGGAACAACGTATCGAAACTCTTTCAAAAGGATATCAACGCCGCGTCGGGTTTGCTCAGAGTATTCTCGGAAATCCCGATGTTTTGCTCCTTGATGAACCGACCGATGGTTTGGATCCGAATCAAAAAGTGCATATGCGCGGTTTGATTACGCAAATGGGAAAAGATAAGACCATTCTTATTTCTACCCATTTGTTGGATGAGGCTGAGAGTATTTGCAACCGGATTATTATTATTGATAAAGGTGAAATTAAAGTCGACGGGACACTTGATACGGTATTGAAAAAAACACGTTCTTCCGACTTGGATGCGGCGTTTAAAAAATTGACTACTTTAGATGAAAAGGCTTAAAAATGGAAAAACTTGGGGTCGTGGTTAAAAATGAGCTCATTCGCTACTTTATTTCTCCCGTGGCGTATGTTTATCTTATTGCTTTTTTAGTGCTAAACGGTTCGTTCGCTATTTATTTCGGGCATTTTTTTGAACGCGGAGAGGCTGATCTCTTGCCGATGTTTGCTTATCAACCGTGGTTGTACTTGTTGTTTATTTCCGGTATTGCCATGCGGTTGTGGGCGGAAGAATTCAGAAGTAAAACCGTTGTTTCTTTGGTCTCCATGCCGGTTGATGTTTCAACCCTTGTCTGGGGAAAATTTTGGGCCGCTTGGCTGTTTGCCGCCTTGGCTCTTTTTCTGACCTTTCCGTTTTGGATTACGGTTAATGTTTTGGGGCATCCCGATAACATGGTTATTGCTTTAGGGTATCTTGCTTCTTGGATTTTGGCCGGCTGTATGCTATCGGTCTCTCAACTTATGTCCGCTTTGTGCCAAAAACAAGTGATTGCGCTCGTGTTGTCCGTTGCCGTTAATCTGTTATTCTTTTTATGCGGTTTGGAATATGTGCTGGCTTTCTTTCGGTTGTTTGCTCCTCTTTCCATTATCGATATGATTGCTTCCTTTTCTTTCTTAACTCATTTTTCGACGATGAGTGCGGGGGTGTTTGAATTTCGCGATTTTATATTTTTTGCTTCATTGTTCCTGTTATTTAATTTTACGACTATTTTGGTTGTGAGTTTTAAGACCAGCGGGACGACACGTTTATTAAAATCAGCCAGCCGTAATTATTATATCGTGGTGTTTGTTTTGTTGCTTTTGGGGTTCGGCGGGATAAATCTTGCGGCTAATAATTGGACGCGTTTGTGGCGGTATGATTTTACACAACAGAAAGATTATACGCTTTCCGATACAACGCAAAAAATTATGCAAAACTTGAAGCGACCCATTATCGCTAAGCTTTATTATTCGCGTATTTTGGAAGAGCGTAATCCGCAACTTCGCGAAATGTTCGGACAAGTGCGTTTGTTGCTTGCCGAATTGCGGCGGTTATCCGACAATAAGTTCGATTTTAAAATCTATAATCCCGAACCTTTTTCGGCTGAGGAAGATCAGGCTTTGGCTCAAAATATTTTGCCCGTTCCCGTTATTGAGGCTAATCAAAATGCTTTTTTCGGTTTGGCTTTATCGGATGATTTGGATAATCGTAAGTCAGTTGCTTTTTTTGAATCAAGTCGTGCTAAGTTCTTGGAACAAGATATTGTGGAAAAGATTTTTGCTTTGCAGAAGGAAAAACGAAAGGTCGGAATATTAACCGATTTGCCGATGTTTGATGATGCGGCGGGGCAAAATGCCGTTATGCAAGAGTGGCTTATCGTTAAGAAAATTAAGGAATTTTTTGATGTTACAAAAGTTCTTAAACCCGAAGATTTGGATACAATTGATGTGTTGATGATTGTGCATCCTAAAAATTTGGCACCCGAAATGGTTAAGGCCGTTCAGGACTATACTTACGGCGGCGGAAAACTGCTCGTGTTTGCCGATGCCGCGCATGATGCCGAGCGTTTGTATTCAACGGTTAATGATGATTTGCGCCCGTCTGATTTTTCTTTGCTTGAAAAACTTTGGGGAATCCAATTTCATACCGAGGCGGTGGTGGCCGATTTGGAAAATTCCATTATGGTGGATGCAACGCAAAATTACAAAACGAATCCTGATTTTACGCAGGATTTGTTGCAATTTATTCTAAAACGCAAAAATATTAATCCCAATGAGGCGGTTACGGCTCAGCTCAACGAAATTATGATGGCCTCAGCAATGGTGATTGAACCTTTGAATGCTGCTGAAAATCGTGTGGAGTTTATTCCTTTGTTAACGGCAAGTGATGATTCTCAGGTTATTCCGGCTATTGCCGCACAACAAAATTTTCCGGCAGAGGTCATTTTACAGCGTTTTGAGGCGGATAAATACAAAAAAGTTTTGGCCGCCAAAGTGGTCAGCATGAATCAAGCCTCTCCTTTTGTGCTGATTGCCGTGGCCGATACCGATATGCTCTATGATGATTTTTGGGCTCAAAGGCGGCAAGTTTTGGATGTTATTTATGATGTGCCGCTTTTGGATAATGCCAATTTTGTGCTGAATGCTCTTGAAGATTTGGTTGGCGGTGAGAGCCTTGCCGGTTTGAGAGGACATGCCGTGTTGCGCCGTCCGTTCGATAAGGTTGAACAGATGCGTAAAAGCAATGCGCGACAAGCAAAAATCCAAGAGGCAGCTATTTTGGAAAGAATTAATCTCGCCAAAACCCAACTCCAAGAAGTTTGGCAGAAACGTGATTTTGAAGAAAGGCAAAACTTTACGGCCGATGAGTTGGCTCTTATTGCCGGTATTCGTAAAAATTTGGATGATTTGAAGCGCGAACTCGGGGCTATTAAACTTAATCTTAATCAAAATATTATGCAAATTGACCAGTGGGTTAAATTTGTGAATATTTATTTGATGCCTATCTTAGTGTTGCTTTGCGGTGCGATTTGGGGGATGTGGGCTCAAAAGGGCAGAAAGGTGAGCGTTTATCAAGTTAAATTTAAGCTCGATAAGTCGGTGGTTAAAATTGCCTTTTGGGCTTTGCTCTTTGCTTTGATGGGCGGCGTGTCGGTTCATTTTGTTCAACACAGCGAGATTGAGGAATATGAAAACAAGCTGCTGTTTCCTGATTTGGCTCAAGAAATTAATGATGTGGACAGGGTGGTTATTCGTTCGCATGAGGCTGAGTTGAAATTTTATAAACAAAACGGTATTTGGAAATTAAATAATCCTGCCGATTTGCCTGTTTATCAGGAGCGAATCCGCAGCCTTTTGTCCGCGTTACTTAATGCTCGCTATTTTGAGAAAAAAACGGATGATGCCAGATATTTGAAAAATTTTGATTTGAACCCGATGGAAGAAAAAGGTTCGAAAAATATTAATCTTGAACTGCAAAATGAAAAGGGGCAAACAATCGTCTCTCTTGAAGTCGGGCGTTATGATTTGGATATCGGAAGAGGTGAGCGTGCGGCTTATGTCAAATTTGCAGATAAGTTTCAGGTGTGGTTGGCCGCTGTTGATTTGATTGATATTACGCCGGATTGGCTCGGGTGGACTTTTTCCAGCGTGTGGAATTTGCGCTATGGGCGGATGCAATCCTTCAACGATGTTTCCGAGACTGACAGAATCGCAGAATTGATGAAAGTTTTGCTCAATTCTTATTTAGTGGCGGAAGCTCCCAAGCCCCAAAATGTCGATAAATTTTTGAGCCTTGATATTAAAGGTGAGGGAAAGGTTCGAGTTGTACTTGATTTTTATAAAACAAAGGATAATTATCTTGTTTCATATGATATTATTTCGGATGGAGATAATGAATATTTGAAGGTATTTGCCCGTTCTTGCGATGGAAAGTACTTTGTTTTATCGGATGAAAGTATGGAAAGAATCGAACATGTTCTTAAACGAAGAAAAGAATAATAAATTAAAAAAAGCGGCAACAATTGCCAGTGTCAGCGTGGCCGTTTCTTTGACAATTATGAAAATGGCGGCGGCTTTTTATACCGGTTCTCTTGCTATTTTGTCTTCTTTGATTGACAGTTTGGCCGATATTTTTGCGTCGGTGATTACGTTTGTGGCCGTACGCTACTCTTCTAAACCTGCAACTTACGGACACCGCTACGGGTATGGCAAGGCCGAATCCATAAGTGCTTTGGTGCAGGCTGCGTTTATTGCCGGTTCGGGCGTGTTTGTGTTGTATGACGGAATTTGCCGTTTGTTTGAACCTGCCAAAATGGCTGAGTTGGGGCTTGGTATCGGCGTGATGGTGGTTAGTTTGGCCGCAAGTCTTGTTTTGATTGCTTTTCAGAAATATGTTGCGAAGAAAACCAAGTCTTTGGCCATTGAGGCGGACAGTGCTCATTATACGGTGGATGTTATTACCAATATTTCAATTATTATCACGTTGGTTTTGGTGTCGTGGTTGAAATATGAATGGATTGATACCGTGGCGGCTTGTGCCGTAGCCGGTTTTTTGTTGTTTAATGCTTTTGAGTTGGCCGAAAAGGCCGTTGAGACTTTAACGGATGCCGAGTTGGGGCCGGAGGTGCGTAAAAAGGTGTGTGAAATCGTGATGGCTTTTCCATTCAGCAAGGGTATTCATGATTTGAGAACACGCGATTTAGGCGGTGCTTATATGTTTGAGTTTCATTTGGAACTCGATGGTGATTTGCCCTTATCTGCCGCGCATGATTTGACCGAAATGGTGGAGGAAAATGTTTTGGAGGCTTTTCCTAATTCTCAAATAATTATTCATCAAGACCCTGCCGGGCATGTGGAAAACAGGTTGGATGCCAGATTGGCTAAAAAGTCATAAAAAAAGCGCGGGATGTGTTCCGCGCTTGGTTTTCTTGTATTATAACAGATTATCAATTTTTTGGGCTATGTCTAATTTATAAAATTCTCTGTTGTGCGGTGTTTGCGGGTAGCTTGAATCTTCTTCTAACGCATGGATGTTTTCCTGCTGGTTTAAAAAATTTCGCCCAAGTGAGATTTGCTCTACATTGTTTTTTAAGTATGTTTTATAATCCAATGCTTCTTTGATGCTGTTTTTTATTAATCCGTTGCGGCGGGCGAAAATTTTGCCGTAGCTAAATATTCCCCACACAATTCCCAAAATTATGAAAGAGGATACGAAAGGTACGATGAAACTTAGTAAAAACCAGTCTAATGCTATTGATACTAAGGCAATGATTTTTACAATTATCGACAGCCAACGACGTTTGAATTTTTTGTGCAATAGCCAAATCCAGACGGTGAAGCCTAGGGTGGTTGAAATCATGATAGTGTATTCAACCGCAAAGTTGTTGCCTAAAAGCGCAATCGCCGTTTCTGCTCCGAACAGCATGGCGAAACTTGCAACGAAGTAAACCAGATTCAGTCGGTTTGACAGCAATGACGCATATCGTGTAATTCCTTTTTGCAGTTGCTGATAAGTGCTTAAAATGCGTCTTTGGTTTTCGGGGGCAAAGGTTATAACATCTTGTTTGTTAAACAGCGTCCTAAATGCCTTCTTTTCCCACCATTTGAGCGAGGTGCTTGATTTGTTGGTGCGGATGAGCTGCGGACGCGATTTTTCATCAAGCTTTATCTCAACCAATAAACGCCGATATAAACTCAAAATATAAGAACTGAAAGATATTTTATCTATCTTGTCAAAGGCCAGATATCTTAGAATCGGGCCTGATTTGCTAAAGGTTGTTTTGGTTTTGGTGTCTTTTTTTATGCCTTGCCATGACAGGTAGTAGGCTATGAATATGGCCAGTCCCGCCAATAGGCATATGATGATGCCGTAATTATCATCTAAAAAGTAGGAAAATTTTTGGTATATGTCCGGTTCTATAAATTCGGATTTGTCCATGGATAAGACGATGTGCAGTCCGTCTCCGGCGTACAGCGGAACCGTTGATATGTAGGCGGCGGTGTTGTCCGAGGCTTTAAGCGCGGCAACGTCGGCACGCAAATTTCCGGGAATGCCCGAAAAAGCATTTTGTCCGAGTGGTCTTTTTATCCCAGGGAGGGTTACTATTGCTCCGGCTCTCGCTATGACTAAATTCCATGAACTGCCCGTTACATCCCAATAAAATTCTTTGAAATTTTCGTAATCCCATACATCGCGATTAACTATGTAGTTGAATTTGTAAGTATAAACTCCGGGGTTCAATGTGTATTCAACTTCCGGAACCAAATGATTGTAGCCGTTTTGCGTCTTTACTTTATATGGAATTATCGTGTCATTAATGCTTACTTGATTTAAATTAATCGTTATGTTTTGCTCGCGTCCGTCTCTTGATACGGCATAAAGCGGAAGGGCTCGGGTTAATCCGTGGCGCAGTTTTTGGCCGTTGGCTATCACGACTACGGTTTCGTTTATGCTTACTTGTCCGGTCGGCAGAATTTCTATTTCCGAAAAGAAAAAGGGTATATGTTCTTGAGCCGGTGCCAATACTCGTTCGTTATGTGGCGGCAGGTACACATTGACAACCGGAAAGTTGGGTGCTTCTTGCCGCCATTGTTTTTGTTGTTGTTCGTTTTGGGTTTGTATGGCCAGCTTTTGCCGGTTTTTTATCATGTCTTGATGTTCTTGCTCATCTTGTTTGGTAATGCGCTCTATCGCTTCTTGATATATCTTATCAAATGTCGTTTGCTTGTCTTGGTTGGCGTCTTCTATGTATTCTTCACTATGTTGCACATTAACCGCACTCATGCTGTCGGGATTGTCATCTTCTGGCAGTCTGTCAAATATCAGGTTCGCATTTTCAAAACGGTCTCTGATAAAGTCTTCTATTGCGGCCGTATCTGACGAATCCGGAATGCGCGGGTCTTCTATCGGGGCTGGGGCACCTTTTGCTTCAAGTGCTTTGAGTTCGTTGATGTCTTTTATTTCAACCGGTTGCGCTTGTACCCTTGTTACCATACTCAGCATGGTTATGAAACAAATTGTAAAAAAATGTTTGCTCATAAGTTTTTGACCCTTGTTAACAAATAAAATATATTTGCTATGCTATCTTATATTTATTAAAAGCTGTTTAATTAAGAAAAAAGGAGTTGTTTTTTGATGAATAAGAATGTTGCAGCAGTTGTGTTGGCCGCAGGTAAAGGCAGCCGTATGAAGTCTGATTTGCCTAAGGCGATGATGCCCGTGGCTGGAAAACCCATGATTAGGCATATCTTGGATACCCTTGATGCCATGGGGTTGGAAAAAATCGTTGTCGTTACTTCTCCGGACGGTGAGTTAGTCCGTAAAGAAATTGCTCCTCATGCTTATTGTATTCAAGACAAACAGCTCGGAACGGGGCATGCCGTGGCGTGCGCTAAGGATGTTTTGAAAGGTTTTAACGGAAAAATTTTGGTGGTTTACTGCGACCATCCCATTATTACGCAAGAAACTTTTTCGCGGGCTCTTAACAAACTTGATGAAGGTTACAGTGTCGTGGTTTTAGGCTTTACTCCCGATGATGCTTTGCGCTACGGCCGATTGAAGATGAAGGGGGATGAGTTGGAGAGAATCGTGGAGTACAAAGATGCTTCCGATGAGGAAAAAGCTATTCGGTTTTGCAACTCGGGTGTTATGGCTTTTGACGGTAAAGTGCTCTTTGATATCCTGTCGGAGATTAAAAGCAATAATGCCGCCGGTGAATTCTATTTGACGGATGCCGTTGAAATTGCTCGCAAAAAAGGCTTAAAATGCAGCGCAATCGAAACTTCTGCCGAGGAAGTTGCCGGTGCTAATACTCAGGAAGAGCTCGCTCAGCTCGAAATTTATTTGCAACACCGTAAGGCGGGCTAAAATGCGCTTTTTTAGAGAACATTGGTTTGGGGGCTTGGTGTCTCTGCTGGTTGCGGTGTATGTGTTGATGTTTGTTTTGGTCTTGGCTGCTCCGCGGCAAGATGAAAAACAACGCGGGTTTGTTAAGTGTACGGCTGTGATGAAAGATGAGTTGCTTAAATGTCAAAAGTCTTTGTTTTGTGCCTTAAGTATCGTTGCTTCTAATAGTTTTTGCAATATATCCGTTATCGGCGAAGGTGTGGCTTTGTGGCTTGGCGGTGAACAGTCTACCCCTTGGGCTAACTATTTATTTGAACCGCAAATCTCTGCCGGTGATGAAAAAAATCATCCCGATTATCAGAAGTTTTATGATGAGAATCCCGATTTGGCTCGGCAAATGTCCGACCTAAAGAAAAAATATAAAAATTTGGAAGGAAAGGTCATTGAAAATGAAAAAAGCAACTAATCTTCCTGCATGGAATCTATCCGATTTGTATTCCGGTATTGATGATAAGCAGATTGAAAAAGATTTAAAACAATACAAAGATTTTAACCAAAAGCTTGCCGATAACTATAAAGGGAAAGTTGCCAGGCTTTCGGCAGATGAATTTTATCAGGCCGTGCAGCTCTATGAAAAAGCCAGTGTTGTGGCCTCTAAACTCGGGATTTTTGCCTACCTTAATATGGTTACGCAAATGAAAAATAAAGAGGCCGTGGCTTTCTACCAAAATATTAATGAAAAACTCACCGAATCCGGAAAAATTGCGATTTTCTTTACTTTGGAAATTAATGCTCTTTCCGACAAGGCTTTTCAGGCTTTGCTTAAAAACGAAAAGGTGGCTTACTATAAGCCTTGGCTTTCTAAAGTTCGTATCTTTAAGCCTT
Source organism: uncultured Alphaproteobacteria bacterium (assembly GCA_944390355.1). Classification (GTDB taxonomy): domain Bacteria; phylum Pseudomonadota; class Alphaproteobacteria; order RF32; family CAG-239; genus HGM16780. The sequence goes on from CALXPT010000027.1 coordinate 10,249, forward strand.
ATGAACTCAGGGAAGATATGGAGGCTCTTTTGGCTGACAAAGCTCTGACTTCCGGTGGCGCTTGGGTGCGCTTGTATGATGAGACTTCTTCCAAACTTAAGTATCATGTTTTGGGCAAAGAGTATAATGATGCCGAACTCAGCAAACTTTTGCAGGATAAAGACCCCAAAGTGCGTGAGGCTGCCGGTAAGGAAATGAACCGCGTTAACAAAGAAAACGGCGAACTCTTTACTTTTATCTACAATATGATTGTTAAAGATAAATCTATCAGTGATGAAAAGCGCGGGTTTAAGTCGCCTATCGCTTCTCGCAATCTTGACAATATGGTGGAAGATGAGGTGGTGGATGCTTTGGCTCAGGCCGTGCGCGCCAAATATTCTTCTATCTCGGAGCGGTTTTATAAGCTCAAAGCCAAGTGGCTCGGCAAAAAGAAAATTCAGTATTGGGACAGAAATGCTCCTCTGCCGTTTGCCGATGATAAGCTTTATTCTTGGGATGAGAGTGTGCAATTGGTTCTTAATGCTTATCAAGAATTTTCGCCCAAGCTCAAGAAAACCGCAGAGCCCTTTTTTGCTCATGATTGGATTGATGTGCCGCCGCGTGATGGTAAGCGGAGCGGGGCTTTTGCCATGCCGATGCCCGAAAAATTTCATCCTTATTTGATGCTCAATTTTGTCGGCAAGCAAAATGATGTGTTGACTTTGGCTCATGAACTCGGTCATGGCTGTCATATGCGTCTTAGTGCCAAACAAGGCGATTTGAATGATGATACGCCTCTTACTTTGGCCGAGGTGGCTTCGGTTTTTGCCGAAATGCTCACTTTCCAATCCCTTTTGAAAAAGCTTGATGATAATCAGGCCAAACTGTGCTTAATTGCCTCTAAAGTTAATGACATGATTAACACCGCTTTGCGCCAGATTGCATTCCATTTCTTTGAAACAAAGGTTCATGCCGAGCGCAAAAACGGCGAACTTTCCGAAGAGCGAATCGCCGAAATTTGGCTCGAAGTTATGCGCGAAAGTCTTGGGAAATATGTTATTGTTGATGATGACAGTAAATATATTTGGCCGATTGTTTCGCATTTCTTCCATTCGCCGTTTTATGTTTATGCTTATTCTTTTGCCGACTGTTTGGTTAACTCTCTTTATCAGGTTTATCGTGAAGGTTCGGTTCCCGATTTTGCCGATAAATATTTGCATATGCTCTCAGAGACTGGTGTCAAGCGTTATGATGAGCTCTTAAAGCCTTTTGGTCTTGATGCTCATGACAAGGGATTTTGGGACAAAGGGCTTTCTCTCATAGAGGAGTATATTGAGGAGCTCGAGCGTCTCGATAAAAAAGTTTGTATAATGGTCGATTAGTGCGTTGTCTGCGGGACAAAAGTGTCCTCACGTACTTCTATGTACGCTGCAGTACTTTTGCCCTTGATGCCTACTACTCGACTCATTCTCCAAACTTTTTGAAAACTGTGCATAACAGCGCATCTAGAGGTATTTTACGCTGTCTCGAAAAATTCACGTACTTCTATGTACGCTAAAATTTTTCTCGCAGCTAGAAATGCCTCTATCTGCACTGTTCTTCCCAGTTTTGTAAAGTTCGCTCTGTGGTCGACTAATTTTTATATTATTTTTTTTAGTTCAAAACGCAGCTCATGTTCGTATAGGGCGGAGAGGATGGCGACTTGATACAATGAAAAAGTTTTTCCGCTTTCAATTAACTTGATATTTTTTATTGATACACCGCTTTGGCTGGCGGCTTCCGAAAGAGTTAATTTTTTCTCGGTTCTTAATAAGCGTAGCTCAAGGCCGATTATGCGTCGCATCAAAAAAATTTTGTCAGCCGTATTTTTGGTTGGGTTCATTTTCAGCTCCTTATTTTTTTTAGTTATAAAAATACCTGCCCTTAAATTAGGCAGGCGGAGCTCAAAAACTGTCACTATACAGTCGCCGTTATTCAATATATTACCGGCACTCCGCCTTTTCCAGCGGAGGACTTTATTATAGTGAAGGTGTTTTTGAGGCACCGTCGGCTACCTCTAACCGACAGAGGGATTATAAGAAAAGATGTGGCTGTTTGTCAATTAAAAGTTTGTATAACGGGCAACTCATACAGATTTTTGTTGACTTTTTGTCGAAATGGTATATCTTGCCTTTTGCTTGAGATTATTTTTTCTATTATTAACTTAAATAAAAAAAACTATGAAACGTAAAACACAAGTGCAGAAGTTGGATGATAACAAGGTTAAAGTTACTTTGTTTTTGGAGAAAATTGATTCTATCTCCGGTAAGGTTAATAACACTTATCAAGGAAAAGGTAAAATGAGTAAGTTTTTTCAATTTGCCGTGCGAGATGAACAAGACAAGGTTTTAACCTTTGTTGCTCCTGAGCAAGCTAATCTTTCTGCTCTCTTGTTGAGTTTGTCCGGTGAAAAATTGGAGTTCATTTTCGATGTGCATAATATTGATGACGTTGAGAATCCTGTTTATGAACTCATCCGGTTTGAAAATTTGTCGCAAACACTTGAAAGCCTTAATCATGAAGTGACGGAGATGATGGAAGCCGGTGGCTGGTAAGCTTTTTCTCGTTTGCGGACAGAAAAATGCTCACGAGTTATAAAAAAGAGATTGCTTGGCAATCTCTTTTTTTTGATTTAAGAAGTTTTGATAAGTTCAAAACGCAATTCATGTTCGTATAGGGAGGAGAGGATGGCGACTTGATACAATGAAAAAGTTTTTCCGCTTTCAATTAACTTGATATTTTTTATTAGTTGCCTTACAGAAAACCCCGAGTTTACTCGGGGCTGAATGCCAAGGTGTTGGAACAACACCGCTCCACGCCAACGAGCGTGGTCAAACCGTAAGGTTTGTAGCTGTTATAGAACCCCCAGTTTACTGGGGGATATCTATTCAATAATATCCGGTTTAGCGCGCTTGCGGGCTATCGGGTCTAATATCCGCTTTCTTAATCTTATGCTCTTGGGTGTTACTTCCAGAAGTTCATCTTCTTGGATATAAGCCAAGCCTTGTTCCAAGGTGATTTTGCGTGGCGGAATCAAGTCAATCGCCTCGTCTTTGCCGGCGGCGCGGATGTTTGTCAGTTGTTTGGACTTGGTCGGGTTAACCTCAATGTCATTCGGCTTGGTATGTTCTCCGATAATCATACCGACATAAACCGGAACGTTCGGGTCAATAAACATCGGGCCGCGGTCTTGCAATTTCCACAAAGAATATGCTATTGCCGTGCCGTTTTCCGATGAAATCAAAACACCATTGCGGCGGCCTTCAATTTCTCCCTTATACGGTTCATAGTCCTTAAACAAGCGGTTCATCACGCCGGTGCCTCTGGTGTCAGTTAAAAACTCAGAGTGATATCCAATTAATCCACGTGATGGAGCATTGAATATCAAGCGGACTTTGTTGCCGAGTTGCGACGGAATCATCTCCAGAAGTTCGGCTTTGCGGCGGCCGAGTTTTTCAACCACCGTGCCGGAATATTCTTCGTCCACATCAACTACAACTTCTTCAATCGGTTCTAGCAATTTGCCGTTTTCATCACGTTTCATTAATACGCGCGGACGGGAAATTGAAAGCTCAAATCCTTCTCTTCTCATGGTTTCAATCAAAATACCAAGCTGTAATTCACCACGGCCGGCAACCTCAAACGAATCGGTTGATGAAGTGCGAGAAATCTTCAATGCAATATTTCCTTCAGCCTCTTTTTCCAGTCTGTCCCAAATTACACGAGAGGTTACTTTGTCACCCTCACGGCCTGCCAACGGTGAATCATTAACCGAAAATGTCATGGCTAATGTCGGTGGGTCTATCGGTTGGGCATGAATGGCTTCACTCACTTCCGGTGCGCATATCGTATCGGCCACCGTGCCTTTGACAATACCGGCAACAGCCACAATATCTCCGGCGTGAGCTTCATCCAAAGCGACGCGGGTCAAGCCTCTGTAAGCCAAAATTTTGGCAATGCGCGTGCGTTCGACTTCTTCTCCTTTGCCGTTCAAAACCTTAACGGTATCATTAACGTGCAAAGTACCTGAATGGATTTTTCCGGTCAAAATACGGCCGATGAACTTATCTGCTTCCAAGGTTGTGGCCAGCATTGAAAATGGTTTATCCGGTTCACACACCGGTTCAGGCACATACGAACAAATCAGCTCAAACAGCGGGGTTAAATCTTTTTTCTCATCGGTTAATTCCTTAACCGCCCAGCCCGAACGTCCCGAAGCATATAGCACCGGAAAGTCAAGTTGTTCATCATTCGCGTTCAAGCTGACAAACAAGTCAAAAATTTCATCCAAAACTTCATCGGCTCTGGCGTCCGGTTTGTCGGCCTTGTTAATCACTACAATCGGTTTTAAGCCAATTTTTAACGCTTTGCCCAGCACAAATTTGGTTTGCGGCATAGGGCCTTCGGAGGCATCAACCAACAAGACAACGCCGTCTACCATAGACAAGATACGTTCAACTTCACCGCCAAAATCTGCGTGTCCCGGTGTATCTACAATATTTATTCTGGTGCCTTTCCACTCAATAGAGGTACATTTTGACAGAATGGTAATTCCTCTTTCTCTTTCGAGTTCATTACTATCCATAACGCAAGTTTCGACTTTTTGGTTATCTCTGAATGTGCCGCTTTGTTTCAAAAGTCCGTCGACCATTGTTGTTTTGCCGTGGTCAACGTGAGCTATTATGGCAATATTTCTCATCATCATTTTATTTTTCTTTCCTAAATGGTCGTCATGATTGTAGATTTAAGTTCTCGTGTACTACTTTTTGTACACGTCGCCCTTAAATCTACTTCCAGCCCGACCGTTTATGAAAGAAAAACGGTCGTGCCGAAGAATGGTCGTCATGATTGTAGATTTAAGTTCTCGTGTACTACTTTTTGT
>CALXPT010000028.1 GCA_944390355.1 uncultured Alphaproteobacteria bacterium
CCACCGTTGTTTCCGCCGCCGTTGTTTCCGCCGCCGTTGTTTCCGCCGCCGTTGTTTCCGCCACCGTTGTTTCCGCCACCGTTGTTCCCGCCACCGTTGTTCCCGCCGCCGTTGTTTCCGTTGCCGTTGTTTCCGTTGCCGTTGTTCCCGTTGCCGTTGTTTCCGCCGCCGTTGTTTCCGCCACCGTTGTTGCCGCCGCTTTGACTATTATCAACAGGCTTACGCATGTTCCTTCCTTTTTGTTCGATTCTCTTTCCATTTTCTTTTATTGTGCTGCCTGCTTTTTGAGTAGCTTTTCCGGCTTGCTGTGTTGCTCTGCCCGCTAATTGCATGGCTTTTCCGCCGGCCTGAACAGCCAAGCCGACAGCCATCATCGGAATGCCGATAATAGCCCCGATTCCGGAAGAACTCAGCTTTCCGCCGGCTTTTGTGATTCCGGAACCGGCTTTATCCACGCCTTTTCCGGCTTTATCAATAGCTTTTCCGCCGGTTTCCATGGCTTTTCCGGAAGCCTCCATGGCACGTCCAGAATTTTTGATGGCCGCTCCTGATGCTTGTGTTGCTTTTCCTCCGGCGGTTTGCTTAGTTTGCGTTTGATTCGAAGCACCGGAATTTGACGCACTGTCATTTTTATTTCCGGTTAATTTGTTATAAGCATTTCTTGTAAATTTAGAAACACCGCGTCCGGTAGCTTTTATAGCCCGCCCACTCTGATGTACGGCCACATCTTTAGCATATTTTGCCGCTCCGATAGTTCTTTGCTTTGCAAAATGAACCATCCGCACAGCCCCCATATGCATTGGAGTGTCGCTTATCAAGCCGCCGCCAAAGAATTTATCAACATAATCTTTAATCGTTTTACCGATGAGAAGCAAAGCATAAATATAAGCGAACACAAGGATAAGGAAATAAGAACCGGTCAAGTCAAAAGTTTGCCCTATCCATTCGGTATCACCTTGAATAATCTTTTCTTTTAAGACGGAAGTATCGCGCAAAGCCGAGCTGATGAGTACCGCCGCATAAGCAGCCGTCATGGATAAAAAGGCGAATATTGCAGCCGATTTCAAAATGGTTGAAATACACGCGCCGACCTTATCTTTAGTGGGAGCAAAAGGCCATAAAGCAATAGCAATCGGAAAAATCATGATAGCGATACCGATTTTAAAACAAATATCGGCCAGATAGTATCCGATAGAAATAACCATCATAAAGCCCATGAACCAAATGGCAGCCCCGCAAATCCAAATCCAAAAATTAACTATTTTAATTTTCATCAAATACCAAGCACCGGCATGTGTTGCGTGGCAGGTCAGGGCATGTCCGATAACCAAATTATCGGAAACGATTCGATCAATACCGAAATTAAGCATCAAAAGTTTATCAAGAACATCATTAGAGATTAAGGAATCACCTTCGTAACCATATCCGTCTCTGGTAGATAAATCAACAGAGACGGTTTCTTCAACGGATTCGATTAACCCGAGCCCGTAATCCGCCCCGACATTCAAGACCGGATTCACGACATAAGTAATAAAAGTATCAGCACCCGAAACAATGACGACATACACGAACAAAATCTTAAACATTTGTTTAAGGAAAGTATTAATCATGGAAATAGGTTCGACATTGGTAAAGGTGGAAACTTGTTTAAGAACAAAAAACGCAATCCACAAAATTGAAGCGAGAAACAAAATTTTGACACCGGCCTCGCGACAAAGGGAATAGGTTTTTTCCGCAACTTTCATAAATTCTTGCAGCAAGGTTTTGATAACCAAACAACTATAGCACGAAGATTGATATTTGTAGACCAGTCTTTGAATTTCGCAAGCCACATTAGAAGCTCTGTCCGAATAAGTATAATCGCCGGAAGTATCATAGGCATATTCTTCGGAAGACCCAAAAATCCCAAGTCCCCAAATATTTTTATCAACGCTGATGAGCGTACCGTTCTCAAAGCTGCCTTCTTGACGTTCTTCAATCGTATCTTTAGGATTATCTTCTTTAAGCTTATCCCTCTCGGCAGCGGTCATACATTTCCAAGAAACGGTAGTTTTGGTATAAGTAGAAAAGCCCCAACTGAGATTCCAACTTTTTTTCTTATGCGTAATACGATAGCAGGTTTTGCCTTGGGAACAACCGTAGGCATTAGATTCGCCGCAAGGTTTAATAGCACCGCTTTCAACTTGTTGAGAGTATTCCTCACTCCCCGGAGTAGGCAAAGAGCCATTATCGGCGGCCGGCGCGGGTTTTACATTCAAAAACAGAGCAAAGCAGCTTATTAAAGCAAATAAGCCAAGCGGTTTGAAGAAATTGAATATATGTTGACAACTTTTATACATCACAAACCTTACTCTTTGTTTCGACCAGCCAAACTATTAACTTTGTCAATAATTTTGTTTCTTGTTTTTTGGAATTTTTCATATCCCTTACGAATAGGAGTAATTTTTAATAACTGTCGTCCGATTTTTTTTCCTGTCCAAAGGAACACAAATTTTCCGATTGAAGCCGCAAGCTTAGCCCCTTCTTTCTGGAAGTTTTCACTACCGCCGCCGCCGACCAAACTATCGGTTAATTCGCGCACGATTTTCATGGTTGCAGCCACCATAAAGACCATGAGAGCCAAACAGAGCAGCACAACGCTGAATTCTTTGAAAGACGCCTCATAATCATCGGGATGACTTCCGTTCAAACCGGCGGCATCAAGCTGAGTAAAGCTTTGCAGAGCGAGCAAACAAACCGAGATAACAAAAGCAATCATCATCATATAAGCGGCAGAGTTAATGATTGTGTAAAACCCTTTTTTCATCCAACCTCGCGTAACATTAAAAGCAAATCCCATAATAAGGATAGGCAAAAGCGCGACCATGATGGTAAATCTGAAAAGATTATCAACCAGATAAAAGATGAATGCAATTTTCACAAACCAAATAACGATATAGATAAACAATCCGATAAAAAATGCCATAAATCCGCGGTCCCACAAAGCATCAAGAATTTGAGACATTCCCATTCCCAACCGCTCATTAATGGAACACGCCAAACAAGACATAAGCTGTTGCGGCGCATCCGGAAAAGCTGCTGCGGTATCGGATAAATTAAGTTCACCGGCCGCACAACGAATATTTTGCGAAAATTCGGTCTGTTGTCCCAAGAACCAAAAAGCTTTTTGAGCATCATCACCGGCAACGGCAGTATTTAAGACTTCAGCTCCAAATTCCAAAAAGGCGTAATATATCGGGAAAATAACATGGTTCAAAATCCAAATAACATTCGTAGCACTGCCGGCAATCAATCCGCAAACAAAACACATAAAGAGCTGTTTAAAAATCTCATTCCAAGTCTCTTGCATATTATCTTCTTGAAAAGCCCCCAAGTGCTTAATCAAGCGCAAAGCCATCCATACGGCAAACCCTGTCAGCATGAGGGTCATGGCACCATCTGTAATCTGGGAATACAAACTAAGCGAAATTTTCCCCGATTGGTCATAAATCTCTTTGAGCAAAGAGCTTTGCCAGCAATCGGACTGATTTGAGGCAATTTCTTCGGCAGTAGTTCCCTCGGCACTTCCGAGAGGAGTTTTATCTTGAGGCGTAACATCTTCGCCGGAACAAGCCGTCAAGAAAAAGCACACACAAAAAGCCAACAGCAAAAAACGTAAAATGTTTCGGAGATGAACAATCTTAAGCATTGGCACCTCCTTGAGGTTTCATAAACTTGTTATAGAAAGCCCATTGTTTTTGCTTATTGGGTAGTTCACGTTCAAGACTGAGCCTAATGTCATTGAGACGTTGAGTATTGTTACGAATATTCTGCGCTTGAGCTTGCAAAGCATTAAGTTCTTGATTGGCGCGGTTAATAAGATTTTCTCTTTCTTTGGCCTGTTGTTCATACAAATCTTTGGAAGGCTTGTCGGTAGCGGTCTGCGCCATTTTGCGTTCATTATCCAAGAGTTGCATTTGTTTTGCGATTTCGGCTTGCTTAGCGGCAATCTCGGCATCTTTGGCCACTTGAGCCGCCGCATTTTCATTAATTTTTTGCACGGTAGAATTAATTTCTTGTTGCTGTTTGTCGGGCGAAATGGCTTCTTCATAAGTTTCACGCCCGCTTTTATTTCCGTAATAAGCTTTGTTGTCTTCATAATATTGGATTTCTTTGTTAACGCCGTCGACACGTTTTTGATGTTCTTCGGTCCCGACCTGATTGCTGAGTTTTTCGAACAAACTGTCATTATACTTTTTCGTGTCGCTGATATATTTATCAAGCTTGGCATTTTCGTTGCTGAGTTTATTTTTTTCTTGCTGAGCTTTGGCAATGGTTTTTGAATCGGTGGAAGATTTCAGAATTCTATCTAACTCCTGCAAACGAGCGACGTTTGCCTGACGATTAGCTTGAGCCGCAGCAAGAGCAGCAGCAGATTGTTCGAAGTTTTTCTTATTTTGCAAAGATTGCGGGTCTTTGTAAGCCGAATTAGGATTATTTTTGAGCAGATTTTCCAAATTCTCACGATTCTGCTTAGAAGCATTAGCTTTGGATTGGGCGGCTTGCAAAGCGAGTTGAGCATCTTGAAGTTTTTTGAGCTGAGCGGCTTCCTGAGGCGTACCTCTTGCGGCATTGGCATCATTTTGAGCGGCAGCAACATCTTGTCTGGCATTACGGAGAGCAGTTTGGTCTAAAGCTTCTTGGCGAAGAGCATCACCGAATTCTCTGTCTTGCTGAGAAACGGGAGGATTCGGCTGATTCGGATTAGGCTGGTTTTGATTAGCCCCTGACGCCCCGCTTCCTTGCGGTGTAGCCCCTTGAACCCCGCCTTGCGCATTCCGCTGATTAGCTCCGGCTTTTCCGCCGTATTTTCCAAGTCCCAAAGCTCGCCCAACTCTGTCTTTTGCACTATCTGCAAATTTTCCGGCTTTAGCCGCAGCCCCTGCCGCCTTCATAACCGAGCCGACCCGTTTCATAGTCCCGAACCCGACCCCTTTAGCGGCCTGCAAACCAAGCGTACCTAACTGAGGAGCAATGCTTGTACCACCGCCGCCGGCAAACTGTCCTGCAATTTCTGCCGCCTGTCCGGTCATCTTAAAGGCAAACAAGCAACAAGCAATCAAAATCAAAAATCCCGAAAAACCGATTTCAAGAATGGAACGCAAAGCATCAATATCATTGCCGTTTATTACGCTTTTAATATTATCAATACTTCCGGTTCCCGCAGTCAAGCCTTGAATAATCAATTCAATATTAACGGTAATGACCAACCCCATTAAGGTATAAACAAAAAACGTATTAAGGAGCATTTGCCAGCCGATTTGAGTGTATTGCACGGTTTGTCGAAACGGCCAACAAGCAATAAAAATCGGCATCAAAGCCCCAACGACGGCGAGTTTAACCGTCGCATCAACCAAATAAAAGGCAAAGGCAATTGTCATGATAATTGCCATGACCCACAAAATAAAACCTTGCAGCAACATGCTGAAATCGGGAATGGGAATAAATAAAAGTTTACTGTCAGAGGCCTCGTGTCTGGATACGCACATCAAAGTTGAGCCGATACTCTGAGAAAGAGAAATTTCGGCTTGCACGGAGCGAACAAAACATTCGATTTTGGTATAGATATAAGCAGGAATAACCCCTTCGTTCAAAGCCTTTTGCTCGCCTTCATATTCACCTGTCGGCCCGTTATATTCACCGGAAATCATTTTTTCGGTTTGTTCGGTAATATTTTTTTCCACGCTGCACCATTCAACAAAGCCGCTGCCGCCGTTATAAAGGAAAGCACCGCCGAGTTCCGTACCGGCATTAAGCACCGGTCCGATGAGTTTTCCGTAAATAAAATCAGGGTTAAGCAAGAGGACGCAAGCAACAATAATCTTAAAACCTTGTTTGAGTAAATCATTCATTAAAGCCGGCGTATCTTGCTTGGATAAGGAGCTGACATATTTAAGCACGGTAAAAGCAATAAAAATGGCAAAACCGACAAGAATAAGTTTTGACATTTCGGCCCCCAAGACCCCAAAGGAGTTTGTAGCAATATTTTGAGCGGCATTAAAGATTGTCAGGAATAGCGGACAAAAGATACAGCTTCTGGTTTCGGCGATTTTAGCGGGCAAAGGCATACAACCTTGAGTAACGGTTTCGCCGACGGATTCGTATTTTCCCCATACGGCATCTCCGACGGATTGAAATGCATATTCAACACGCTTAAAATAAATTTTTTGCCCATCCTCGGTAATAAATTCATAAATATCGCCTTTAGCTTTACGAACACTTTTCAAATCATCAATTTTCTTTTCGAGTTCCCATCTTTTTTGAAAGGCATCATGGTATTTTTGAGCATGAGCAACAATACTTTTGGATTCTGGGCTTGAATCATTGTAGTCTTCTAAGATAGTTTTCAAAGCTTGGTCAGCCACGATTTTGTTTTCATCTTTCAATTCGTCGACAAGCGTTGTGCGGGGAGAAACACCGCGTGCTTGGTCATAAGCTTGTATTTCAAGAAACAGCTCTTGAGCAATACCGACATAACTTTTTTTTACTTCCTCTAATTCTTTTTCAAATTTTTCCAAATCTTTGGTAATTTCATCTTTATCGGCTTGATTGGACATTTTCAAAAAGTCGGCCGCTTCAAAAGGGTTCTGAGCATCAACGGCAGATTCTTGGGTTTGGGTCGGCGTCGTTTGAGATGTTGAATTGGCTGGAGTTGTTTCGGTCTCGGGCAATGTCTGAGCAAAAGAGGGAACACAAAACCATACGCTGATTAAAATAGCAACACAGCGCCATATAAATGAGGATAATAATTTGTTATGTTTCCGCATTTTTTTACTCAGTTCAAGAAACCCTACTTTAATTATATCATATCAAAACACATCAAAACGTTAAACTTTTGTTACTCCGATACCATACAGGATAACAGATTTTAGTTAAAAAAAGGAAAATATACTTAAGCAAAATACCTCGAGTTATTTTGCAGGTTTCATAAACTTGTTATAGAAAGCCCATTGTTTTTGCTTATTGGGTAGTTCACGTTCAAGACTGAGCCTAATGTCATTGAGACGTTGAGTATTGTTACGAATATTCTGCGCTTGAGCTTGCAAAGCATTAAGTTCTTGATTGGCGCGGTTAATAAGATTTTCTCTTTCTTTGGCCTGTTGTTCATACAAATCTTTGGAAGGCTTGTCGGTAGCGGTCTGCGCCATTTTGCGTTCATTATCCAAGAGTTGCATTTGTTTTGCGATTTCGGCTTGCTTAGCGGCAATCTCGGCATCTTTGGCCACTTGAGCCGCCGCATTTTCATTAATTTTTTGCACGGTAGAATTAATTTCTTGTTGCTGTTTGTCGGGCGAAATGGCTTCTTCATAAGTTTCACGCCCGCTTTTATTTCCGTAATAAGCTTTGTTGTCTTCATAATATTGGATTTCTTTGTTAACGCCGTCGACACGTTTTTGATGTTCTTCGGTCCCGACCTGATTGCTGAGTTTTTCGAACAAACTGTCATTATACTTTTTCGTGTCGCTGATATATTTATCAAGCTTGGCATTTTCGTTGCTGAGTTTATTTTTTTCTTGCTGAGCTTTGGCAATGGTTTTTGAATCGGTGGAAGATTTCAGAATTCTATCTAACTCCTGCAAACGAGCGACGTTTGCCTGACGATTAGCTTGAGCCGCAGCAAGAGCAGCAGCAGATTGTTCGAAGTTTTTCTTATTTTGCAAAGATTGCGGGTCTTTGTAAGCCGAATTAGGATTATTTTTGAGCAGATTTTCCAAATTCTCACGATTCTGCTTAGAAGCATTAGCTTTGGATTGGGCGGCTTGCAAAGCGAGTTGAGCATCTTGAAGTTTTTTGAGCTGAGCGGCTTCCTGAGGCGTACCTCTTGCGGCATTGGCATCATTTTGAGCGGCAGCAACATCTTGTCTGGCATTACGGAGAGCAGTTTGGTCTAAAGCTTCTTGGCGAAGAGCATCACCGAATTCTCTGTCTTGCTGAGAAACGGGAGGATTCGGTTGATTCGTATCCGGCTGGTTAGGCTGATTCGGATTAGGCTGGTTTTGATTAGCCCCTGACGCCCCGCTTCCTTGCGGTGTAGCCCCTTGAGCCCCGCCTTGCGCATTCCGCTGATTAGCTCCGGCCGCCGCATTACTTTTGCGCCCCAAACCAAAAATACCGGCCACCTTATTCTTCGCGCTGTCTTTGAATTTGCTCGCTTTAGCCGCAGCCCCTGCCGCCTTCATAACCGAGCCGACCCGTTTCACGGTTCCGAACCCAACCCCTTTAGCGGCCTGCAAACCAAGCGTACCTAACTGAGGAGCAATGCTTGAACCGCCGCCGCCGGCAAACTGTCCTGCCATGGCTGCCGCCTGTCCGGTCATCTTAAATGCAAACAAACTGCAGAAAATCATAATCAAAAAGCCGGATAATCCGATATCCAAAAGTTTTCGCAATTCGTTAATATCATTGCCGTTAATAACTTTCTCAAAATAATCGGCACTTGTTCCGCCGATAGTTAACCCTTGCATAATCAACTCGATATTAATTCCGATGATTAAAGCCATCATAACATAAGTAAAAAACGTATTAAGAAGCATACTCCAGCCTGTTTTGGAAAACTTCGCAGTCATCTTAAACGGCCAAGTGGCAATAAAAAACGGCATCAACGCCCCGACAATTCCGAGCTGCACCGTCGCATCAACCAAATAAAAGGCAAAGGCAATTGTCATTACTAAAGCGATAGCCCAAAGAATAAATCCTTGAATCATCATGCTGAAATCAGGCAAAGGAACAAAGCCTTCATCATCGGAGCCTTCATGTCTGGCCACACACATCAAAGTTGAGCCGATACTTTGTGTTAAAGAAATTTCGGCTTGCACGGAACGAATAAAACATTCAACTTTCGTATAAATATAAGCAGGAATTAACCCCTCTTTGAGAGGAGTGGCAGAGCCGTCATAAGTGCCGGCAATAAACTTTGCGGTTTGTTCATTAACATTTTCGTCAATGCTGCACCAAGCGGTATAACCGCTGCCGGCATTAAACATAAGAGAACCGCCGAGCTCCATACCTGCATTAAGCACGGGTCCGATGAGTTTTCCGTAAATAAATTCAGGGTTAACGAGTAAGGAACAGGCAAAAATAATTTTAAATCCCTGTTTGAGTAAATCATTCATCAAAGCCGGAGTGTCTTGCTTAGACATAGAACTGACATATTTAAGCACGGTAAAAGCAATAAAAATGGCAAACCCGATTAAAATAACCTTAGCTACCTCTGAGCCCAAAATATCAAACGAGTTTGTCGTCATCGTTTGTGCGGCATTAAAGATTGTCAGGAACAGAGGGCAAAAAATGCAGCTTCTGGTTTCGGCGATTTTAGCGGGCAAAGGAACGCAGCCTTTGGTAACGGTGTTGTTGATAGATTCATACTTTCCCCAAATTTCCTCGGAAGTATCTTGCAAGAAAGAATATTCTACTTTTTTGAAGAAGATGGATTGCCCGTCTTCAGTAATAAATTCATAAATATCATCTCCTGCCTCGGATGCTTTTTTTGCGCCTTGCAAATCAGAGAGTTTGTTAACGGTTTTATTTCTTTCTTTAACAAGTCCGGACAGTTCATTTGCAATGTTAATAATACGCTGGTCGGAACTGTAATATTTTTTGCAGTATTCAAGGCCTTCATTAATTTCGTTATCATTATCGGCATCAATAATCATATCAGCGCATTTAGAGCGCGAGTGATACCACGGGGTATTTTCATAAAGCTTGGATTCGTTGATATATTTGATAATTTCTTCACGCGCCGATTTTATATTATAGACAATAACATTATTAAGTTTTTGCAGTTCATCATATTGTTGAGCCATTTTATCGGCATCGGCTTCCGTGGAGAGGCGGATAAAATCTTTTGCCTCAAAAGGATTTTTTGTTCCGTCATCTTTATTTTGAGCAGATGATGATCCGAATTGACTGACAATTTCATCATAAGCATAAGGATTCCCGTAACCACGGTTTTTGGCATAAGGGTGCTCTTTTTGAAGATTTTGATAATATTCGGCATCTTTTTCGGGCGATGACGCTTGGGGGATAGTATCTAAAGTTTGAGCAAAGGCATGGGTACAAAGGATTGCTCCGCTTAAAGAAAAGAAGCAGAAAAAAAGTCCGTTAAATAATAATTTTCTAAAATTTTTCATTCCCCAAAGCCCAACCAAAAAACATTAACCTCATTATAACAAGAAAACACGCTGCTGTGTGTTAAGGTTTGATGACGTTAACAGGTCTAGAATATATGAATAAGGTTAAAAAAATAACAATACACGGCCGGAAGAATTACTTTTTTGCAGAAGGTAGGCCGATAATTTTAACCGCTACAATGAACAAGACAATAATCACGGCAACAACCGCCCAAAACATTTTTGAGCTGGCAAAAAGTGCCAAAATGTTAGAGGAATAAAGAAACAGAGCCCCGCCGATGACAATAGCATAAAACGGTAAATATCGCATGACTTACTTCCTGAAATATCCGCGTTTCAAGAAATGCAGACAGGCATCAACGATTCTCTGATTTTTAAACGGATTCAAATAATAACTTGAAATAAAGATGCATTCTTTTGCCTTATCAAAGCAAGCAGTATCTTCCGTACAAAAATATTTCCGCCAGCTATCGGGCAAAAAGCGGATGAGACCTTTGTTTTTCTTGTGAGTGTAGATAACTCCGATTTCGGTGTTTAATTTAAGCTTGTCCCAGTCCCGAGCATCTTCGGGACGCATTTCGGCAATAACAGGCCCCAAAATTTTTCTAAAGATTTTATAACGAACCAATTTTGTTAACAAAGGGCTGCCCTGATTGGGCGGACATACCTGAACGGCGCGGTTAATTTTTATTTTTTTGAGCCACGGTTCTTTGGAAGCAAGGAGCTTACGCAGAACAATTCCGCCGACGCCGAGAGAAATAAAAGAAACTTCACTGACATCTTCCAAATGATTCATAAAGAAGTTAAATTGTTTAACAAAGGAGTCGATTCTTTTACGAGTAGAAGGATAATTAACGGCGGCAGCCAAAAAATTTTCTTTAAGAGCGGCGCGCCACATGGGCTTAAAGATATTTTTTGAATCCCCGAGTCCATGAATCATAACAATCATATGCCCTTTCTGTCTGGCAAGCTGATAGATTGAGATGTACCTTACAAACGCCTGCCGACATTCTTCAAAACCGCCTTCGTAACGGCGAATATCCCAAGAATCGAGGAGTCTGAACTCTTTGGTTTTGTAGTGGCGTTGGATTCGCCATTTTTGATAAAAGAACACATCCTCCCAAAATTGCGACCCGCCGCATGTAAAAAAGTTAAATTTCATACTTAACTGCCTTTTCTGACAACATTTTCATTAGGGATAGCGGTAACGGTAACCAAAGAGGAGTCGGAATCATCCATCTCGATTAAGATTTGCACGGCGCGATGTCCCTGAATATAAGTCATCTGGCTGACGCGAGCACGCACGGTAGCGACTTCAACCCAGTTGAGCTTAGGCATTTCGGACATATAGAAGTCAAATACTTCGCTGGGAGAATAAGGAACACTAAAGACCAAGCTGCCAATCCAGTTGCTGCCGCTGCCCAAAGCGCGCGTATTTTCCAAATCCAAATAGGCCTGATTAGGAAAAGGCATATCGGGGAAATTAGCAAAAGCGGGAGGAATGGCACTACCATCGATTCCCGTAATCGGAGCTTTTTCTTGAGTACAAGCATTTAGAGAAACTAAAACCAAAACAAATGATAATATTTTTTTTAACATATTCAAAGCCTTAAATAGAAAATGATTCCAATCTGGAAGCAGAATAACGCATTTTGGTTAAAAAATAGAAAACAAAAAAAAGAGCCCGCCTCACGGCAGACTCTTCCGATTTAAGAAACAAAGTATTTAAGTATTACAGAAAACCGCTACTCTCGTAGGGGATAGGTTTGTTACTTAAATTCAACATATAGACCGCCTAAGATACCTTCACCAAAGAGCGATTTTGCACTTCGGGTGTCTTCAGAGTATCGCTGCAAGCTTTCCATTTCGAATATGGGAATAATGAGCTGATTCGCATATCCGTCGCATAAAGAGACAATGTCAGCGGTATAAACATAGTCTCGTTTTCCGACTTGGAAATCTCCGGTATCAAAGCCAACCCGAACGCTTCTGAGCTTTTCGGCATCGATTCCGTTAAGCGCCACAAATACAATGACGGCATCCGGACTCAAGCGAAACGCGATTCCCTTGTCGGGATAGTTTTCGGGCTTTCCTTCATCAAAGAAAGCATTTTCCTTGCCGAATACGCGGAATGGCTTAAGTTTCTTGTCCCCGTCAGTCGTCGGAATACTTATTTTGGCCATTTTATCCAACTCATAGTGGTAAGGCAGGATAAATAACTGCCGACCAAGTTCGGTATCAAAATAGACCTCACAACCACGTTCGGTGTTTTCCACCGAGACATTAACTGCTTGAGGAAGTGCAACCACACAATTTCTTGACGGGCAAATAACTTGCTCAACGTCAGGGTTCTTTACAACATTGGAAGTACAAGAACACAGCACGGCCATCATTAGGCCGCACAAACACAAAAATAAATTCTTTTTCATAATAGATTTTTTTTAATAATTAGTACTCGTTTGACAAAATATAACCAAAAATAGAAAATGTCAACAAAAAAACAATAAAGAATCCCGATAAAAATAATAAGAAGCCCAAACAAGGGATTCGAAGCCGAGAATATTGAAGTGATGATTTATTTGCACAATAAAATAATTAGGATATTCAAAGGGTTAATTTTTAAATGCAAAAAAAATTTAAAATTTTTAATTTTTTGTGTTGACAATTGCAAAGAGGTAGAATATAAACCAGCAAGTCAGCTGATGACAACCAATGCAAAAGCTGATGAGTTATAAAGACAAGATAAATAGGAAGGAAAAAGGGGATACGCAGACGGTATATTAGAAGAATGATATAAAGTCT
>CALXPT010000029.1 GCA_944390355.1 uncultured Alphaproteobacteria bacterium
CAGATTGATACATACGGTGTTGACCACAGCGGCTTTTCTACGCGAGATGAATTGGAATACCAATTTGCAAGACAAAATAAGGAAAACCAACTCATCCAGAACTACAACAATCAGGGGATAACAAAAAATTATCCGCAGTATGGCACTAATTTTTGGGGCAATTCTGATAATAATTACGGTTTCGGCTCTTCAAACATTCACGACAATATTGAGAACATGAATAATAATCCGTTTGAAAATACGGTGAATACCTTTGGGCAGAACCAGACCGAAAACGATGACTATAAAGTAGCAGATTTTGTAAATAATGCATTGGGAAATTTACCATTATCTTTCGGGGCTCAACTCGGTTTAAAATTGGGACGAGCCATAAACGATGCGCGCGACGTATATAACAAAGAAGGAATTTATGGTATAGCAAAAAAATACGGAACCCCTTCTGTTCAACAAGCTGGTCAATTGGCTCAAGATTTACATAATATACCGATTTCTGATGTTTACAAACATAATGCCGTTAGTTGTGTGGGGGCTAGTGGTGGTTTAACATCATTGGCAGAAACTATTGCAGGTGGAGTAGGAAAAGAAATTGTTGATTTTTATGATAAAACAACTAATCCAGACTTAAGAAAACAGAATGGCGGAGTGATTGGCATATTAAAGGATAATTGGAAAGACTTCAAAAATGATGTTCAATCTGCATGGAAGGGATATCAGTCCGGAGATGCTCAAGTATGTCGTGATTATTTGCCCAATAACTACAAGCATCTAATTCATTAAAAAAACGAATAGCCGGTTGACAAATCGGCTATTCTTAGCTTATATTTTTATAAAAATTAACTGTGGGACGATATTTATGTTAACAAAAAAGAAATCATTTATTGCTTTAGGATTGCTTTTGTCAACACTAATATTTCCGTGGCCATTTATGTTTTTTATTTTGATTATTCCCCCGATTTATGTCGGATTTGTTGTTCCCTTTTTAATTTGGAAATTTGTATTTAACGGCGATTGGCAAGATATTCCCAAATACTCTTTAATCTGGAAAATTCCGATTATATTTGTTTTTAACATGGTCTTAGCCCTTGGAGAATTTTTTGCTATAGGAGTTTTGACTTATTTGCCCAAAATCACTCTGTTGCTGATTTTGGCTGGTACCCTGTCACTATTAATATTAAGAATAATCGCTTATGTCGCAATGATTTTGGTATGGCAACCTAAAGTATTTAAGCCTTTCCCCAAGCTCAAGTGGAGTCTTATTGTGGTCATATTTATAACCACAATATCGGCAGGACGTATGGCATATTTGATGAGTATCGAGCCGGAAGGTTCAGATTATGATAGTTACCAAATGTACTGCTTAGATGATAAAAATTGTGTTATTCCCCCGGAAATTCAGCAAGAAATAGATGCATCAGTAAAAGCTAGAACAGAATTTTGGGATAAACACTCTTTATGGTAAGATTTAATATTATGTTGTTTTGCACAAAATAGAGGTTTCATTGAAAAATTTTATAAAAAACATAAAATCCATAATCTTGTTTGTGATTATGCTATTTGTAATCCTATTGCTTGTGATGTTTGTGATGTGGGGATACTCTAGGTATAAATTTATTGATAATTGTATTGCTGAAGGGCATTCTCAGTCATGGTGTTTGGAAACATGGCAAGAAGTTGACGATTTATAATTGTTTTTTATTGAACATGCTGAATTAACTAATGAAGATAGTTGCAAAATCATTTTTATATTTGTTCTTAGAATTAGTTCTCTTTGTAGCCGTTTATTCATGGGGAAACATTCTTTTGGGACAAGTTGGTGAGGTCGATGCTTGTATAACACCGGAATACGGAGAATTTGAGCTCGATTACCTTGCCTTTGGTTGGAGCAACTATTTTCATTGGTTTTATTCTGCCGAGGGGCTGCCTTGCCGTTTTAGCGGCTTTGGTTTGTGCTGTGTTTACTTTTTCAGTTTACCATTTTATACGCTTCTAAAAATCTATGGTGCATTTAAACTGCCAAAAACAATAGCTTTGCCGTTTTCAATTATGGAAATCATCGTTTATATGTCGGTCTATATTGGGTTTCTGTTTTATCACACTGATTTTATTATTACTTTTCAAAGTGTACCGAATTTAGCACTAGGGATGCTTCGGATTTTTTCACCCTTGATTATCTATATGTTTATTTTAATTTATCTATGTCATGAAATGATATTAAACAAGCCCAAAGGTGCAACAAAATGAAAATAGCCAAATATCTTTTTTTAGAATTGTTATTTATTATCCTCGTTATCAATAGTTACTGGTTTTTTGCTGATATGGGGAGAGATAATTCGGTATGTGTTGATGTTGGCAACTATTTAGAATTCGGATGGAGTAGCTATTTTCATTGGTTTAGAGAAGATTTAAACCAAATTTGTCATTTTGATGAAAAAAATTTATTTATGTATTTCTGGTTTGTGTTTACTTATTACACTTTATTCAAAATTATTACGGTTCGTTTTTTCCCTTTAGGCTGTAAATTACGTTTTCTAATTCCTGAAATGATTATCTTTATATCAGCTTTTGGAATAAGAACTATCCTAGAAGATTTATTGATAATAACAGATGAAAGTATAAAAAATGCCATAATAGGTCTTTTGTTTATGTTTTCACCTTTTATTTTGTATATGCTGTTTCTTTATACTCTTTACCGACTTGTGTTATCGGAAGAAAAAAATATTAAGATTTTAAAAACGCATCCGTTGCTTTTGGGAATTTTGATGTTTTTAGTTTCGTTATTTATATTCCCGACAATCGCAACAGTTTTCTATTGTATTCTTTGGGTGCCGTTTATCTTATGGTTTATTTATATTAAGTTACCAAAAATATTCATAACTCTTTGTAACCACACAAAACATTCAAAAAATAAATATTTTATCGGAAAATTAATATTAAGTCTGATCTTGGCTTTAAGCTGTATAACCGGTGAAGTATTTTTCTTTAGAACCTTTTATAGTGAATTATCAGGATTTGTTTTTTTTACATATTATATTTTATTTTCGGCAGTTATTCGCCTAGTCTATTATGGAGCAATGATTTGGCTTTGGAATACCCCAAGTAAGAATATATTGCAAAAAGAATACAGTTAAAGCCTATCTTATATCTCCATAAACACCACGTGGATAGTTGGATTGGGTTAAGGAAAACCAACTCATCCAGAACTACAACAATCAAGGGATAACAAAAAATTATCCGCAGTATGGCACTAATTTTTGGGGCAATTCTGATAATAACTACGGTTTCGGCTCTTCAAACATTCACGACAATATTGAGAACAGAGATAACCAAACCGAATATGTGGAAGATTGCACTCCTTTTGGTATTGCCAAAAGAGCTTTTGAAGTGTATAAAATGTCTAATAGCTCAAATCCTGTTAAAACTGGAAATAAAGCAGTTGATTTTGCATTAGGAAAAATTCCTGCCATAAAAAAATGGAATATAGGCTTTAATCTAGGTAAATTGGGATTTGTAGCACAACAAACATATAATGACACTTGTAAGCACAAAAATTAATAACTAGATTTTTTAACAAAAGCTATTATAAAGGAGATAATATTTATGAAAACGTTTGCTTGGCATGTTTTAATTTTAGGTGGATTTTACTTTATTATCTCCTTATTATTTCTATTACCACAAAACATTGTAATCGACATTGCCGATGTTGTAATTTCAACCGTTTTTTTCATAATGCTTATTGTTTTGTGCTTCAAAAGAAAATATAATTTTATCAATATTTTTCAAAACAAATTTCCTAGAACTACCAATTATATAGCCGCTCTTGGTTTTGTTGAGTATTTTAGTGTTTTATTTATAACAATCCCTGGTATAATTTATGGATATCAGGCAAGTAAAGCTCAATATAATGGCTCTGAAATTTCGCCAGCTCCGGCTGAATACCTTAATTTTATCTACTATACTTATATCGCTGTTTTATGTTTATCTATTATCTGGGCAACATATAAAAGCTTTATAAAAAAGTGAATCTATGCCAAAGGTTTAGATTTGTTTTAATTCTTCAATCAGTTCAAAGATTGTCATATCTGAGGCTTGAAGCTTGGGAACGGAAACCGGTGTCGGTTTGTGTTCATCATAAATCGGACTACCGGTGCGGCGAACAAATATCGCCGAGCTAATTTGTTTGCCGAAGGTCGGTGTATATTTGTTAGCTAGACCTTGTTCTTTGCTCCAATATCTTGATGTGTTGCTACCTGAAAGAGGACTTCCGGTGATGCAATAAAAATAGGTATCTTCTTGTTTCCATGGCGTGTGTTGCCACAAAAGCAACAATTCTCCCAAGCACAAAGAAAAGGTCGGAATATATAAGGCAAAAACACCGCTGCCTTGAATATGAATGTTGTAATATTTGGGATTGGATAAGATTAAATCTTGATGTTGTTGCAATAAGTCTAAGTTATCAAATAATGCTTGCAACACTTCTTTATCAGGCGTGGCCGCCTGAACATAAAACTTAACTGTCATTATATTTCTCCTGTTTAGTCCGTTTGGTTAAAGTGGGACAAGTTGGCATAAATTCACTTTTAAGGGGATTATGTTAAATAATCCCCCGAATGTCAAGTCATATTAATAATCTATTGCAAAATATGTGCAATCAATATATAGAATTGAGAAACAGAAGATAAAATTTAATTAGGTGACTAATATGCCGAAGATTCTTACAAAAGCAAAAAATATTGTTGTTTTAATACTGTTGCTTACAGTTTTTCCGTTAGTGTTCGTAGAAGGATTTTTGGCTTATGTATATCACTTTTCTGATGACGAGGGGCTTCGATTGTTCAAGCAAACATATAATGTTTTTTACAAAATATGTATGAACTCGGCATATATCAGTTTATTTTTAACCTATATCGCATCTCATTTTATCAGCAAAAGTCAAAAATTAAAATTATGGCTTAAGTGGTTACTTATCGCTTTGATTTACTTCATCTTATTTATGATTTTTATTTTTGTTATTATTTTTATCTTGGGACTGTTTTCTTAATTTTTATAAAGCACCGCTCCGTTATCCAGCAATAGGTTGGCAATATCAAGCTCTATTCGCTCCAAGGCCAAGGTTAGGGCTGTTTCACCTTGGATATTGAGCCAATTCACATCAACTCCTTTATCTATCAACATTTGGATGGTTTGTAATTTTGTATCATCTTCCATATTTTCGTTCAAAATAACGGACATAATTGCGTTATATCCGAATATATCGGTTTATACTGCCCCAAGTTTCGGAAAGAAAAAAATAGTAGAGTCTTTGGAGAAAAAGGCTAAACTAAGGACACTGAAAGAAAGGGAACAAAATGAAAACAAAAAAATTGTCAAACAAAGAAAAATTTGCCATAGTCTTGGAGGGGCTGAAAGGTGTTGCGGTTGCGGATATTTGCGCAAGATACGGCATATCGCAAGGCTTAAGTCCGAACATCCGTATTGGGGGTATCGTCGGATTTGGGCAAATTTAAGGCATTATTACGGAATAAATATTTCCCATAACGAAAAGCCGGCTTTTTTGTAGCCGGCTTTTATGGTTAAGGTTTAAGCGAATTATTTGTATCTGCTAACCTCTGGATAATAATTGAGAAAGGCGGTGA
Source organism: uncultured Alphaproteobacteria bacterium (assembly GCA_944390355.1). GTDB lineage: Bacteria > Pseudomonadota > Alphaproteobacteria > RF32 > CAG-239 > HGM16780. Next base: position 5,634 of record CALXPT010000029.1, read on the forward strand.
TTTCGTCATGATTGCCGCGTTTTACAATTTTGTAAAAGCAATAGATTATGAGTTTCTTGTTCAAATGATGATTTTTTATGACTTGCATAATCTCTTCATGGTTGCCACGCTTAATTAATTTTTTTATTGAAGGTTTGCGAAGCAATATGCCATTGGGATAGTTGATAAAGGCCATGATTTCTTCGTGGTTGCCACGTTCCAAGACATCATCAAAACCATGAATTGAGTCGCCTATGGTGAAAAGCTGATTTTCTATGGCGAACATTATTTCTTCATGGCTTTCTTCATAAAGCATGTTTCTTTTTGGCGGAACTCGTTTTATTAATTGTGAGATTTCTTTTTTATTTAATTTAGGATAATAATCGAGAAATGTCATAATCTCTTCATGGTTGCCGCGTTTTATAATTTTAGTAAAACCATAGCTTTTTTTCTTGTTGAGAAGAAAAAATTTATTTTTTATGGCTTGCATGATTTCTTCGTGGTTGCCACGGGATATGAGTATACGAATGCTTCTTTTTATCCTCATTTCATTGATGATTTTGGTAATTGTATTCATAATTATAAAATTTAAAAGTTTGACAAAAATATAGTTAATTGTTATCCTTTTATCATAAATTCTGTTGTTGTCAACTGGAAAATGTTCTTTCGGTTTACTCTTTTGTTTCTGAAATCGGCGTGAGAGAAATGATTTTTTGAACCTCATAAGTGCCGTTGTATTCCGCGGCGAATCCCTCTTTAATTTTTCCGAGGTCTTGCACCGTCAGTTTGGCTTTGACCGGCCGGTAATTCATAATGTTTGAACCGATGGCTTTTTGATAGGCTTTCTCCAAATTCCCGCTCTTGTCTATAAGCCAATATTCTTTTTTGTCTTGGTTATCCGTAAATGCTCTGACCTCGTGCCCGAGGCGAATCGTGCCTTCTACTTCTTTTACTCCATCTGAACAGTTTGTCAGAAGGCTCAGACTGAGAAGAAGAATGTAGATGTTTTTCATTTACTTTCCTTTATTTTGGCACTTTATTTTTATTCCTAACAACCGGATATAAATTTCACCATGTTTTAATTTTTTTGTATAGAAAATTTTTATTGTTTTATGTATTAATTTTTTCAGCTTAAAAAGTATCCATTCGGTTATCTTTTTCTTGCAACTGATGCCTTTTAGCACCAGCTTTGCATTTTTGAGATTGCCGCTATAATCGTTTTCGTCTTTTCGTTTCCGGTTAAAACATTCTCCGATAAATAAATTAGGACTAATTTGTTCGCATTTGCTTTCTCCGTCCGACATATTTTCATTATGCGCAATGTATAGCATATCAATTTGGGTGTCGGGGAACTTATTATTTATCAAATTAAGTTGTTCTTGGAGTGTTTGCTTGGAGATTTTGTGTGCTGTTTTCGGGAGCTCCATGTATACGATTAAAACTTGTTTTGATGCTTTTATTGTTGTTAGCAACTTTTTTATCCTGTGGTTGTATTTTTCTTTTATTTTGGGATAGGTTAGGTTTAAGTCTCCGCCGAGGGGAAAGTCATGATTGAAAGTTATTTTATTGCGATGGTTGTAGTATATATCACAAGGTTCCGGCATATCTCTTTGGCCGATTTTTTCAAGGTCTTCTTTATTAATGTAGTCGGCGAAATCGTTTAAGAAAATTTGTATGCGTTCTTCTAATGTGGCTCCATATAGCCAGTCAAATGGGGAACTGAAATTGCGTAATTCTAATTTTGCCAGTATTCCGGCACATAAACATGCCTCTCCGATTGAAAATATGCAATCGTATTTTTTGTTTATCATTGTTTGTCCTTAATTTTCGCTAAAATGGATATTTTTAGTTTAGTATAACTAAAGATATATCTTTTGCAATTCTTTTTATATTGTGTGTTTATATTTTGGATTATTTTATGATATCGAATACACTAAATAATTTTTCCCAGAATTTTAGCGGTGAGGGCTTTCTGAAAGCAAAATGCTTGAACAAAAGATAATTACTTATCAGCAAAAAACAAATTGCAATACCTTGACTTTGGTATAGGTTAAGTTGATATTGATTAACTAATAAAGCAAGTATTCCGGCGTTGATAAAATAACTTAATGTCCAAATGGCTATACTTTTCAAATATTCTTTGAGGTGGTTGCCGTTGGTGGCAAATACGAGTTTTTTGTATGAATAAAAGGCAATGAATGAGGATATCAGCCACATCATGAGTAATGTCAGTTGATAATGCAGCGTTGTGAACAATATGCTGAGTAATATGAATAAAACATAGCGCAGGCCCATGTTCAAAGCTGCCATTATTGCAAATCTAATCCGCTCATCGGTTGAAAACCAATGCTCTATCAGGCTTCTTTCGTGGTTGAACAGGTGTTTGATGGAATTTTTTATATTCATTGTTGCTTCCCGCTTGTTTTCATCTGTTATGAATATGGATTGTTTTATCTCGTTTTCAAGCGGTATAAATATAATTAAAACTAAAGGAGATTTCCTTGTCGTTATTTATAACAAAACCCTGCTTGTGCAGGGTTTTAGTATTGGCGGAGAGATAGGGATTTGAACCCTAGGTGCCCGGATTAAAGAGCACAATTGATTTCGAGTCAACCGCATTCGACCACTCTGCCATCTCTCCTTCTTGCAACATTATTATGACATTGTTTCATAAATATCAAGTCTTTTTTTATTTATTAACGCCCTTCGCGCTGGCTGGAGATGTATTCATTGTATTTCATTGCGTCCGTTAATTCTTTTTCTTTCTCGTCAAGATAGTTTGATTGTAGGCCTTCTTCTTCGTTATAACGCTCTCCTTCCTCCTCATTATAGCCTTCTTCGCCTTCTTTCTCTCTTTCTTCCTGTTCGGCTATCTCGAGCAATTCTTGGGCATTCTTTTCAAGCTCTTCTTCTTCCCGCGGGCGGCGGTCATCCCTGTATTGCATTGTTTGATATGAAGATTTTTTGTGCTTGAAACTGTGGACTAAATATTTGTCTTCATTTTCCATATCTTTGGCACCGAAATCGCGGCTGTTCTCAAGCTCATCTATCGGCTCAAAAAATATTGCCTCCATTAAGTATTTTCGCCGCTCTTTTAACGGGTATATTCTTTCTATGCGAAGTTTGATTTCTTGCCAATTGCTATAGCCTATTAATTCCGGTGAAATGACCTTTTCCATGCTTGATATCGTGTCAAAAAACATTACACTTCTCACCAGACAATGCAATGATGCGTCGCCGTCATTACAGACATATTCTATTATATCATGCGGGCGAATCGCTTTGACCTCATCCGTTGATAAGCGGATGTCAATTCGTTTTTGTCCCGAAATTATTTTGTTGAATGACATTCGGAAGACTGAAAAAACATATTTCATTTTCGGCCTCGCATTTTGTTCTATTGTGATTTATTGCCTTAAATATATAACAAAAAAATTTAAACTTCCATATTATTTTTTATATTAGCCTTTTGTTAGGGCTATTGTGTTATTCTAATTCTCAGGGGGGAATATTATGAAAATTTTTTTCCTGAATTGTAATAAACGTACCGATAAATTTTTAGCTCCGGTTTATAAATGGGTTAAACGTAATAAGCCGGATGTTATCGTGTTGGCCGAAGCATGCTATTTTGACTGTTCTTTTGACGGCTATTATTCCTTTGTGCCCGAAGATAAAGCTTATAAAAATGCTCTCAAAGTTTTTGCTCGGCAGAAATTTGCGGTTGAAGAACTCAATTATGTTGTTCATCATGATATTGTGGCTTTGAAATATCCTGAGAATTTGCAGCGTTTCCGATTGCTGAATCTTGACTTCGGTGATTGGCGAATGACGGCGGTTTATGTTACTTCCGGTTGGTATAATTACTTGGCTATGCGGCAAATCCAAAAAGCGATGCTTGAATTTTCTCCCGATTTGGTGTTGGGGGATTTTAATTCCGGTTATGTAAATGATGATTTGCAGGCTCCGAGCAGTATTATTTTTTTGAATGAGTTTTTGTTTTTTAATGAATTTGAAAATTTGGGGTATTTTGACCCTAAAAAAAACAGTGGTGAATATTCTTTCAAGGGGCGCATCGGCGGTCATAAATTTAGAATTGACCATTGTTTTGTGCGGCAAGGCAAAAAATACGAAGTTTCTTATTTGCAAGAGTTTTTGGATAACGGAATTTCTGATCATGCCGGTGTTTTGGTGGTTGGAGAGTGAGAAAAATGTTTCAAATCTTTTTTTTGTTGTAATTATCAAATTTTGAATGCTTTTAAACACTAAATTTAGCTTTTTTTGCTATCTTGTTTATATTCTTATTGTTTTGGGGACTGATGATGGAGAGTATTAATTCTAAGAAAATTGCCGAGATTGTACATTCGCCTTCCGCTGTGGTCGATGTCGATATTAAAAATATTGTAACCGATAGCCGAAAAGCTCATAAAACCTCGATGTTTATTGCTTTGAAAGGGGATAAATTCGACGGACATGAGTTTGTTAAAAGTGTTATTGAACAGGGGTGTCCTTTGGCTATGGTTGAACGTTTGTTGCCGAATGTGCCGGCCGTGCGGCAGTTGGTGGTTGCGGATTGTTTGGAGGCTTATGGGCGAATCGGGCGTTATATTCGCGAAAATTTTCAGGGCAAAGTTATCGGTTTGACCGGTAGTGCCGGAAAAACAACGACTAAAGAAGAAATTAAATTCCTTCTTTCCAAATTTTGTGATGTTTATGCTACCGAGGCAAATCACAATAATCATATCGGCGTTCCCGAAACACTTTGCAATATGAGCTACTCGGCGCAATATGCCGTTTTGGAAATGGGCATGAGTGCAAAAGGTGAAATTTCCAAGCTGACATCTTTTGTTCGTCCCGACATTGCTATTGTTACCAATGTTTATCCGATGCATATTGAATTTTTTGAAAATTTTAAGGGGATTGCCGAAGCTAAAGCCGAAATTTTTGAGGGGCTAAAAAAAGGCGGAACGGCTATTATTAACGGTGATACAAATTATGCCGATTTGCTGGTGCGTAAGGCTGATGATGTCGGCGCAAAGGTGGTTTTGTTCGGGGCAAATAATATGCCTAAGGTGTCTCCCTTGGATGAGGGATGTCATGTCGAGGCCAAAATCGGCAAGAAAAAAGTTAAATTCGATTTATCCGAGGCGGGGGAACATCATGTTTATAACGCTTTATGTGCTTTAACCGTTGCAGATGTTTTGGGATTTGATGTTGAAAAAGCCGCCGCTTATCTTAAAGATTTCGGGGCTTTGTCCGGCCGCGGCAAAAAAATTAAGCTTAAACTTCAAAGCGGTGGGGTTTATACCTTGATTGACGACAGCTATTCCGGTCAGCCCGAAGCTATGAAATTTGCTATTGAAAATTTGAAAAATATGAATGCTCACGGCGGGCGCAAAATTGCCGTACTCGGAAAAATGGCCGAGCTCGGCGAGTTGTCTTTGCAAAAGCATATTGAGGTCGGGCAGGCGGTGCGCGAGGCCGGTATTGATATTGTTATCGGGGTTTGTCCCGAAATGAAAGATATGCTTAATCAGCTTAAACCGGAGCAAAAATCCTATTATTTTGAAAATAAAGACGGGTTAGATGAATTTTTGTTAAATAAGCTATTGCAAAATAATGATATTGTCCTTATAAAAGGTGCAAGATATTCTTCAAAGCTTTATCAAGTGGCCGAAAGCTTGATTAGGCTCGGAGAGCAGGTTTAATTGGGAATAAATCTCGGAGGTGGCTTTATGAAATGTCCTTTTTGCGGCTGTGATGATACTCAGGTGAAAGATTCTCGCAACGCCGATGATAATACTTCTATTCGCCGCCGCAGAGAATGTCCTGAGTGTGGGTCGCGGTTTACGACTTATGAACGCGTGCAACTGCGGGATTTGATTGTTGTTAAAAAAAACGGTGAGAAGGTTTTGTTTGACCGCGACAAGCTCGCTCGTTCCATTTATTTGGCCGTGCGCAAAAGGCCGGTCGATGATGAAAGGGTCGAAAAAATCGTTACCTCTATTCAGCGCCGTTTGGAGGCTACCGGTGAAAACGAGATCCCGTCTGTTGTTATCGGTCAATATGTTATGGAAGCGTTGGCTACCTTGGATCATATTGCCTATATTCGCTTTGCCTCCGTTTATAAGGATTTTCGTGAGGTTAAGGATTTTGAGGATTTTGTGGAAACCATAGACCGTATGGCTAAACCCGAACTCTTTGATGATGATAAAAAGGTTAATGACTAAAATAAGGAATTTGTTATGGCTAAGTTTGTTTCTGAAAAAATTAAAATGAAAAGTGAGGCGCGTTTGGCCGCCGTGCAGGCTACTTATATGATTGAATACGGTCAGTTGCCGGTGGATGAAGTTATTAAAGATTTTGTGAACGGTGATGTCGGGCGTTTTGTTATTGACGAAGATGCGGTTACTCAGCGCGAGGAACTGGTTGAAGTTAACGATATGGATAAACCTTATTTTACCGAAATCGTTAAAAATGTTCAGAAAAATAAAGAAGCTCTTGAAAAAGCCATTTGTTCTTATTTGGCGGAGGGGTATTCTTTTGAGCGGATGGACGGGACATTGCGTGCGTTGTTATTATGTGCGACTTATGAGCTGATTAACAATCATGATGTAGATGCCGCCGTTTTGGTTAAAGAATATGTTGATTTGGCCTATGCTTTCTTTGCTAAAAAAGAGCCTAAAATGGTTAATGCTCTTTTGGATAAAATTGCTAAGGACAGATAAATTATGGCTATTTTGAAAGTGTTGGAATATCCTCATCCGATTTTGCATCAAAAGGCTGAGAAAGTGGCCGAGGTTAATGCCGAGGTGCGCCGTTTGCTTGATGATATGTTGGAGACGATGTATGATGATGACGGGGTGGGATTGGCGGCTCCGCAAGTCGGGGTTTTGCAGCGGATGTTGGTTCTTGATTATGAACGGGATGAACATTCAAAAGGAAATCCGATGTATTTTATTAATCCCGAAATTATTTGGCGCAGTGATGAAAAAGTTTGCGGTACGGAAGGTTGTTTATCTGTTCCGGGGCAGAGTGCTGAGGTGGAGCGTTTTACGCAAATTCGGGTGCGTTATCTTGATTATCATGGCAAAGAGCAAGAAATTTTAGCGGATGGTTTTTTAGCGATTGTTCTTCAACACGAAATGGATCATTTGGATGGTATTCTCTATATAGATCGTCTTAGCCGCCTCAAGCGGAATATGGTGGTGAAGAAGTTGGAGAAAGATCGCAGAGAAAAATCCGTATAACAGCACATCTAGAGCAATTTTACGGAGAGGCAAAAAATTCACGTACTACTGCGCTTTGGCATCTAGTTTCGCTGTGGCAGTTC
>CALXPT010000030.1 GCA_944390355.1 uncultured Alphaproteobacteria bacterium
GAAAATAAGGTTAAAGCCTATCCCATATCTCCATAAACACCCCATATATAACCGGATTTGATAAAGGAAAACCAACTCATCCAGAACTACAACAATTAGAGGATAACAAAAAATTATCCTCAACAAGGCACTAACTTTTGGGGCAATTCTGATAATAACTACGGTTTCGGTAGCTCAAACATTCACGACAATATTGAGAACAGAGAAAAGTTATTACAACCGACTAAAAAGCAAGGAGTTGTTCAAGAAACATCATGGTCTGACAAATTGGGGAACGAAGCTTCAAAATTTGGTAATGCATTTGTTAAAAGTGTAACATCTGATTTGGCGGATATAGGCTATGGTACTAAAAAAGCATTAAAAGGTTCAACCCTAGGAGGAAGTGATTGGCTACTCCGTCGTTTGGGATTGGACAATGAAAATGAGTATTTAGCACGAAAAGATGCCGAAGGAACGGAAACGGCAGCGCGTGTCAGCGGTGTATTTGGAGAAGTTGGTGGTTCTTTGTTTGGCGGAGGAGCCGGTATCGCAAAAGGATTGGGGCAACTGGGCTTAAAAGGCGTTAAACTTGCCGGAGCTTCGGGATTGGCGGAAGGTATGATAACGGGTGCGACAAATTCTGATACGTGGTCAGAGCTTCCTAAAAATATGTTGGTAGGTTCAGCTTTAGGTGGAATAGGCGGTGCAGCCGGACAAAAGGTGTTGGATTGGGTAATAAAACCATTCAGTTCCAAAGCGGCAACTTATGGTATGAAAGGCGGAATGAAAAATGTGATTGCCAATCCAGAGGCGTCATCATTCGTCAAAAGAGGAATTAAGCAAAGCGATGAACTTGCGGCGCAAGCTTTAAGCCAAATTCCGCGAACAGCTCAAAGTTTGAATAGTCAAACTGCGGATATGTTGCAACATTCTTTAGGGCACAAAATCAATTTGCCGCAAACAATAGCCGCGCAAAAACCTAAGACAGAACAATATGTTCTTCAACATGCTGATGACGAGGTTTTGGATTTTGCTCCTAGAAAATATTTTGAAAGTATTATTCCTGAGAGTAAGTTTAATCCTAGTTATGTGCGGACAAAAAATGAGTATGCAAGATTATTGCAAGACAGAGCTGTATCAAGTGGAAAAAATTTGTCTGAAGATATAAATCATTTTTTGCGTCCCCAGAGAGATACTTATGTTCGAACTTTGAATAATACAATTCAAAAGCCTGATGTTGTATATACACAAATAAATCCAGCAAAATTTAAACAAAACTATTATCTAAAAAAATATATAAATAATCAAACCTCAGAACCATTTTTTGATATGGTGATTTTGAGAGATGGAAAAATTTTTAATAAATTTAATACTAACGCTAATTATGTTGCAAATCAATTTAAAATGCCCATGCAAGATTTATCCTTGTATGGGCGTGCATCTGGTAATCGAGCAGATAAATTGCATCCAGATATCGTATATAGAGTAGCAAATAAAGGAGCTGTTGTCAATCGTTCTTTGCCGAATGTGTCGGAAGTATATAATGGGTTGTCGGATGATGCTGTGGCGGGGATGCAACATGCGATTTCGCAAGGGCTTGATAAAACCACGCAAAAAGCCGGAAGTTTGGAGAGTGTTTATCGGATTAAAAATGAGCTTGATGATATGGCTTTGGCGGCCAAAAATTCTAATGCTGCGAATTATGGCGCTCTTGAACAAGCACAAAGTAACTATTCCAAGCTCTATGCCAATGCTCTGCAAGGTCAAGACAAAGGATTTAATTTGGAGCAGGCTTATCGAGCCGGTTTGAATAATCAAGCAGAGGCTTTGCCTACAATGTCGCCTTTAGAGAAAAACGCTTTTTCGCAAGGATTGTTTACACAAATTAAGCAAAATAACGGTGTTAATCAAAATATGGCGGCTTCAGCTTTGGACTATCGTTCAAGTTTGGCTGATGCCTTGAGACCCAATAATTTTAATCGGTTAGAGCACGGTTTGGGACAAAATGCAACGCAGTTTAACCGATTGAGTGAAATCGGCAATGCGGCCGAAAGTCGTTTGAATTTGCCTCAAAATCAGCGTTTGTGGGGACAAGGAGATGTTCAGGCTTCTCCTGAGACCTCAAGTTTTGGGCAGGCCTTGGGGCAAATCAAAGACAAATTGCAAGGTAATATGCTAAAAAACAGCACGCAAAATTTGTTAAATCCGAATTTTATCGGTATGCAAAATAATATGTTGCTAGGAGTTTATCCTAATGTTGGCGGGGTAATTCCTTCGCAGCTTTATTTTGAAAACAACTAAATGCTTTTTGAGTGAAAAAGTCATAGAAATATGGCTCTTTTTTTGTTTTAAATTTTATAAAAATATGGAGTTTTTTACTATGAACTTTTATAGCAATTATAAATCGCCGCTTGGTTATCAAACCGGTGAAGGTCAGATTGATACCTATGGTGTTGACCACAGCGGCTTTTCTACGCGAGATGAGTTGGAATATCAATTTGCTAGGCAAAACAAGGAAAACCAACTCATCCAGAACTACAACAATCAAGGGATAACTAAAAATTATCCGCAACAAGGCACAAACTTTTGGGGTGGTTCATCAAACGATAACTATGGTTTCGGTTTTTCAAACATTCACGACAATATTGAGAACAGGAATAATAATCCGTTTGAAAATACGGTGAATACCTTTGGGCAGAACCAAACCGAGCAGAGTTATGGCTTGAGAAACAATAACCAAAATAAAAACTTATCTTGGCCACAAAGTTATGGTTTAGGAAGTGTAAATCAAACCTTTGGTCAGGAAAACAATAACTCAACCCAATGGGGACTGAACAACAATCCTTTAGAGCAAAACAATAATGCATATCTTGATTTTAATGGAAAGGAATTACGTTGGCATCAAAATAATAAGGTAACTAATTCTTGGAAAGCAATGTCGGGACAGCCTGATTATCAATGCAAAGAATTTACAAATGTTCCAAATAAAGGCCCTATACCTGAAGGACAGTGGATTGTTAAACAATCTAATCTTCAAAATTTTGATGATTTATCATTAAAAGATAAAGCTAAAAGTTATATTGGTAGCATTACTAAATTATTTGGCGTCCCTGCAGGTTCTTGGCCTGGAGCTCAAGCCTCTTGGGGCAATTCTAGAGTATGGCTTGAGCCTGCTCAAGAAACAAATACACTAGGAAGGACTGATTTATCAATACATGGTGGTTGGAATTATGGCTCTGCTGGATGTATTGATCTTGCCCCCAATATGAATGATTTTAAGAGAATGTTTCAAAATCATGGTAATGATATGAGACTTAATGTTAAATACGATAAAAATTGTTGGTAATTGTTTATAGAAGTAAAGCCTGTATGAAAATATAGGCTTTACAATTTACGAATCTATTTGTATTTTATATATACTTTTTTATTAGAGGTATGTCATATGTTTTTAAAAAAATATAGCAGAAAAATAATCTTAGGTGTATTTTATACTTTTATAGTATTTTTATACTTAATCACCTTATATGGACAAATTAAATGCTCTTACATTGGATATTCAAATCCAGATATGTTGCCTAGATTAAAAGGGGAACCTATAAATACATCTTGGAATTTTTTATTTTATCTATTGTCTGCTATTTGCTTTTTTATAGTTATTTGCAAACTAGTCATAAATTTTGTTTCTCCTGAGAAATGGCATTTTAAACAGGTTTTGGCTTATTATTTAATCTATTTAATTTATCTCTCCGTATTTACGCTGTACTTTTTTTATTTTTCATATACTGATTTTTATGTTGCACACATAAGCAATTGATTGTCTTAAGATATGATTTAACAGATAGGTTGCAACAATATCAGAATAATGCTTTGGAGAATAGTAACAGCACTTTAAATTCAGGCTTAAACAACGGTTCGATTTTTAGTCCGAACAATATGCAAAGTTTGAATTTGAATGCAAGTTCGGCTCTCTATCCTCAACAAAATTCGTTCAGCACTTATTCTCAACCATATCAATTGGCTCAAAACACTAATCCTAATATGGCGAGTGATGTTGCTTCAAATAATATTGATTATTCTCTTTATGGAAATGGTTTTACTAAAGAATTCATTAATGAAATGCTTAATGATAAAGAATTTAATCAAATTTTAAATGAATATATTATTCCTAATGAAGGTGGTTTATCTGATAAGCCAAATGATAGAGGAAAACTAACTAAGTTTGGGATTTCTAAAAATACATATCCAAATGAAGACATTTTAAATCTTACCAGAGAAAGAGCAAATGCTATCATTTATAGAGATTTTTATAAATGGAATGGATTAAGCAAATTACCTTATCCAATTAGAGGTTTTGTTGTAGATTATGGTATGCCATCCAGTCCGCTTAATGCCATAAAAACCGTTCATAAGGTGCTAGGACTTCCTTCTAATGGAAATATTATTGGCCCTGCTACTATGGAAAAACTAAAAAATTTTTCACAACAAGACTATGAGAAATTTTTAGAACAATATAAACAAAGTATGTTAGAGTACTATAATAATATAGTCAAAAATGACTCAACACAAAAAGGAAACCTAGAGGGATGGCTAAACAGAGCTAACAGAGCTCATCTTGGAAAATAACTTAGTTGGAGAGGTTGTTTTTTTGCAACCTCTTTTTTATTTATAATTTTTAAGTTCAGGTAAATAAGATAACATTTTTTCTTCGCTACTATTTATCAAACCCTGAATATAAGAATGTAATACCTTTAATATTTCTGGTCGGCTATTTACTTCACATAAATTTCCGCTAGGCCAATCATATTTATTTAAGCACGATTGTACGGAATAGGCATCAGTTAGTGTTTGTTTAAATTGCTGATATACTTTGATATTGTTTTCAGGATAAACATACAAATTTTTTAATATTTTTTCAGCAATATTGTCATAGCAAAAAAATGTTTCACCGTTTTGCGTTGAACAATCATCAAGTTCTTTTTGATATATCACAAGTAACTTATAATCATCAATAATCTCTTTTATTTTATCTTTGCTGCTCCAATCGCTTTGAGAATAAACTTTATCTATATCAATTCCATGATATGTTTCAGCACAAACATTAAAACTAAACAATAATGTTAAAGTAAAGATAAACATAAATCTTTTCATTCTCAAACTCCTAAAGATAAATCATAATAATCGTAATCTCAAAAATTGAAAATATGGTTAAAGCCTATCTTGGCCGCAAAGTTATGGATTAGGAAGTGAAAATCAAACCTTTGGGCAAGAAAACAATAACTCTACCCAATGGAAACTGAATAACACTCCTTTAACGCAAAACAACAATAATACGCTTTCGGGAAATTTGTTCGGAAACAACAATCTGTTTAACCAAAATCAAAGTGTTTGGAATAAAAACCAATATCAAACGCCGACGCCTTCAAGATATAATTTGAAGGATTTGACAGACAGGTTGCAACAATATCAGAATAATGCTTTGGAGAATAGTAACAGCACTTTAAATTCAGGCTTAAACAACAGTTCGATTTTTAGTCCGAACAATATGCAAAGTTTGAATTTGAATGCAAGTTCGGTTCTCTATCCTCAACAAAATTCGTTCAACTCTTATTCTCAACCATATCAATTAGCTCAAAATTCTTTACCGAATTCGGGAAGTGATGTAGTTTCCTTGCAGCCATCCTATAATGCTCTGCCGGAATACCAATTAGGCATGTTGAGTGCAAAAGGAGAAACAGATAATGGGAAAAATCTGTTTAATAATTGTGAGGCAGATAAAACAGGTGGTTGCAGCTATGGTACTTATCAAATTGCTACAGGGCCAGGAACGATGAAAGATTATCTCAATTATATGAAAAACAAAGAAGAATATAAAGACTTTTATAACACGCTTCAACAAGCCGGTGGTTTTGATGCGGCAAAGCAAGGAGATGATACCTTTAAATCAGCTTGGAAAAATCTTTCACAAAACTCTGAGTTTTTGGATTCACAACATAATTTTGTACTTAAAAATAATTATAACACGACAATAAATGGAATAAATGATATTAAGGGACTAAATCTTGACTCGCGCTCACCTGTTATAAAAGATGCTATTTTTTCAGTATCTGTACAATTTGGAGGTAAAGGAGGTGCTAACCTTATTCGTTCAGCATTGGGGAATGATGCATCTAATTTTAGTGATGAAGATATTATCAATAAAATCTATGATGAACGAGGAGATACCAAATCATATTTTAAAGGTAGTTCAGAAAATATGCAAAATAGCATAAAGAAAAATCGTTCCATTGACGAACGGCAGCGGGCTTTGGAATTATTATTAAAATATCCTAACTAAATTTTATGATGGTCTGGGGTAAGTTGATATATACTTGAAGTTAATGATGTCTGATAACAGGTATTCATAATAACGCCCAAGAGCGGCATCATTAACCCCCCGACCCATAACGCCGTAATCTTCGCGATTATACAAATCCCAATATAATGATAGAACACTTTCTTCAAATTTATTGAGCTCATCAATCATTTTTTGAGCATCTTCTTTAGTTGCCAGCTCGTTTATTTTAGCAATAATAACTTCTTTCAAACATTGATGATATTTTTTATCTAAACATTTCATTTCATCATTATACATATTAATGGAGCTCAAATCTTTAGGATAAGATTGATTAAAACAGTCTTGTTTATATTTTTCAGTTTCTTGCTCTATTAGCATTTGTTCTTTATCTTCAACTTCTTGTTTTTGATAAAACCAAGAAAGACACCCGATAATCAAAGCAATTAAACCACATATTAAAGCAACTTTTCTCATATTCAACCTCTCCAGATTAAATTGTAATAATCATAATCTCAAAAGTTGAAAATAAGGTTAAAGCCTATCCCGTATCTCCATAAACAATCCGTGGATAGAAGGATTTGGTAAAGGAAAACCAACTTATCCAGAACTACAACAATCAAGGGATAACAAAAAATTATCCTCAACAAGGCACTAACTTTTGGGGTGGTTCATCAAACGATAACTATGGTTTCGGTAGCTCAAACATTCACGACAATATTGAGAACAAGAATAATAATCCGTTTGAAAATACGGTGAATACCTTTGGGCAGAGCCAAACCGGACAGAGTTATGGCCTGGGAAACAATAACCAGAAGCAAAACTTATCTTGGCCACAAAGTTATGGATTAGGAAGTAAAAATCAAACCTTTGGGCAAGAAAACAATAACTCTACCCAATGGAAACTGAATAACACTCCTTTAACGCAAAACAACAATAATAATATGCTTTCAGGCAATTTGTTCGGAAACAACAATCTGTTTAACCAAAATCAAAGTGTTTGGAATAAAAACCAATACCAAACACCGACGCCTTGGACAAAGCAAAGTACCAGTTTGGGGCGTAACCAACCAGTGCCAAACAAACCTGTTTATGAAAATCCTAATCCTCAAGGGTATTCCGCCGGAGATATAGCTTGGTCTGCTTTAGAGGGATTTGTAGATGGAGGTAAGGCTATTGCCCAAAGGGAAGCTGAAGCTTTTTCGCAATTATCCAATAGGTTAACTTCTTTAGAACGAACTGCTCATAATTTAGCAAATAATTACAACCTAGTTATGAATTCCCCTCAAGAGTTTCAAAATCAAGATCCTATTTCTGTTAAGAACTCTACTTTGGAAAATGCAATTAATTTTTTGAAACAATATAAATTAGTGACCGATAAGAAACTATCTGATGTTAATAAACATCAGTATATGAGTTGTCTTGCGGGAAAAGATGGTCTTGCTTTAGGAGTAACAGGATTAGCCCTTGGCGCAGGAAAAGAAGTCGTAGATTTGACAAAAAAATATTTTAATGAAGAACAAAATAAAGCCTATGGAGGCTGGTCTGGTATTTGGGCTGATAGTGTAAAAGATATGAACAATAATATAAAAGGATTTGTCCATGGTTTTGTTAATAATCAGCCTTGTTATCCTTTGTTGAAAAAAGCATTGCCATAGTACTTTACAAAATATATAAAATTGTGTATTCATAATTATATTTCTATTTTAGCAGGGATACTATGAAGATTAAGCTTCAAAATTTTTTATTTTTATTGGGGGCGGCGTACCTTGTGCGTTGGTTATTTTTATTATCTTCGTTCGTATTTTATATCTTTCGTAATGTTGTTCCAATAAGTGATAAATTTATTGACTTTATCGTTAGTAGTTTCCCTGCTATTGCAATTGTTTTAGGCGTTATAAATTTTTTGAATACAAAGTTTGCCCTATATATTTATGATAAAGCAAAATTGCATTTTCCGAGGTTACAATGGTATGGAATGTTTTTCAGTTGGACGATTGTAGCTGAAAAATATATTAGAGATTTTGATTCTTTAAGTGCTGTTGTAGCTAGTTGTATTGTTGCGGCCTTATACTATCCTAACCGAACATGGAAGCAAAGATTCTATTCAGCTTTAAAATTTACTTTCTTATTATTTGTACTTTATTTGTTTGCAAGAATGGAAGATTAATACCAACAACAATATCAGAATAATGCTTTGAGTAATAGTAACAGCACTTTCAATTCAGGCTTAAACAACAGTTCGATTTTTAGTCCGAACAATATGCAAAGTTTGAATTTGAATGCAAGTTCGGCTCTCTATCCTCAACAAAATTCGTTCAGCACTTATTCTCAACCATATCAAATGGCTCAAAATTCTTTACCGAATTCGGGGAGTGATGTGAACAATCTTGTTAAACCTAAAATAATTTTCGATGACGTTTATTACTCTGAGCTAGGCGAAGATGGTAATGTGGTTTATCATGGAACGAATAAGCACGAAGGAGGTTATAGCGATAGACTAAATGATTTAGGTGGGCCAACGAATTATGGTGTAAGACAAGCGGCTTTGAATGAATACAATAATTGGAATAGTCCATTAAGAACCGGATTTAATTTTCCTATAGATGTAGAAAAATTAACCCCAAAGCAGGCTAAGCAAATTATGGATGAAATGTATTATCAAAGATATAATATAAATAAGCTGCAAAATTTAAAGCTAGCCAGAAATACGTTTGATGCCGAAGTCAATCAAGGAACTGATGCCGGAAAAATGTTATCTAGAGCAATGAATGAATTTTATGGATATCAAAAAGGCAATTCTCCAAAGTATTTTTATGAAAATAAGATGTTAAATGATACTTTAGCTAATGCTGTTAATAATTTAACACCAGAAGAAACTATCAAAGTTAATGATATTTTGGCAAAGTTAAGGATGGAGAAATATTTTCAAAGTGTTGATAAATATCCTTTTGAAAATGTGAATAATATCAATGGGTGGTATAATCGAGCTAAAAGCTATTATAGTAATCCTCAAGAATTTGAAAAGTTATATAAACATAGAGTTGACGATTATATAAAAAATAAATATCCTCAATTTTATAATGGAAAATAAAAAGGAATATGAAAATGAAATTTATTTTATCTTTAATAATAACATTATCATTGCCTATACTGACTTTTGCTGCAGAAGAAAAAACATCAACCTATACTTATGAACAAGAAAAATGTTCAGGTGAAGAAGATGCATTTCTTCGAGGTTTGGAGGAAGAGTTGACTAATTGTAAAATTCAAATGTCAGATGCTCCCTCGACTGCAGATATGAATGAGGCTTATTATAAATTTGGAGATTGCTCTATTGCTGTAGCCAATAAACTTTTTGAAAAAAATTACAAAAAGTACAACGACAAGGTAAAAAAGAATTTTGATACACTTGTCAAGGCTTATTATGCGTGTGCTCATGATATGTACGAATATAGTGATTTTGCATCTATAAGAGGAGGAACTATGTATAATACTATGGCTGTCACAAGTGCTACTTTTTGGATTAGAGACATGGTAAAAGAATATCTCCATCTAGCAAGAATTGAATGCGATGATAAAGCCGGATTTGATTCTCTGGAATAAAACTAAATTCTTTTGAATAAATAAGATAAGGGAGAGGTTTATAAAATCCTCTCCTTTTATGTTGAAAATAAGGTTAAAGCCTATCTTGGCCGCAAAGTTATGGATTAGGAAGTGAAAATCAAACCTTTGGGCAAGAAAACAATAACTCTACCCAATGGGGACTGAACAACACTCCTTTAGCGCAAAACAACAATAATAATACGCTTTCGGGGAATTTGTTCGAAAACAACAATCTGTTTAATCAAACTCAAAGTGTTTGGAATAAAAATCAATATCAAACGCCGACGCCTTGGGCAAAGCAAAGTACCAGTTTGGGGCGTAACCAACCAGTGCCCAACAAACCTGTTTATGAAAATCCTAATCCTCAAGGGTATTCGGCAGGAAATATTGCATTATCTGCTTTAGAAGGATTTGGCGAAGGAATTGAAAATGGTTCTTTGAGGTTGGCAAATGCAGCAACTTTTAATAGATTGGAAAATTGGTGTGATAATATATTTAATAATGCTTATACCAAACAAGAACAATCTTTTCAGGCCCCAATTAAAAATCAGGGATTGAGTGTTCCTCTAAAAATAGCTAATGCAGCTGTTGATTTAGGTTCTCAAGCTAAAATATGGAAAAAAATTGGTAATAATTATATTGTTGCTCCCACAATGAAATACGTTGGAAATCCGATGATAAATTATTTGAAAAAATTTAAATAATTTGACTTTGAGATAGGTGTTTAGTATTCTAGACACCTATCTATGTTTTATGAGGCAACAAAATGTTTAAATCTTTATGTTCTAAATCTTATATTTTATTAAAAAAAACTTTTAATTTCTTTTTTTCATATAGTGGGACGATAAACAGTGGTGATTTTTGGATATCTATGATTTTGTTGTCATATCTAGGGCAAATATTAGAAAGATACAATATTTATAATATAATATTACTTATTATCTTTTATTCCGTATTGGCCCTCATTCAAAAAAGATGTCGAGATATCGGTTACAAAGGTACTTTTTGCGTTTTTCTTATAACAATGTGTGCTTTTTATTTAAATATTAGTGATATTATTCAACCTGACATTCGTAAATTGGGTTTTGGAGGTGTTTTGTTGATAGTTATCGGATTGTGGGCTTATCTTGGTCTTATGCCAAGTTCAAAGGCAAAAGACTTAACTTTGACAAGTCCGCTACTTAAACATCCTAATGTCTATTTTGTTGTGTGCATTGCTTTGTTCTTTGTCGGGCGGTATGTTTTGCAAAACTGGTATTTGTAATCAGAACTGAACTTTGACCGATAGGTTGCAACAATATCAGAATAATGCTTTGGATAAACAGCCAATGTATGACTTGAATCAATTGCCAGATATAAATGCGTTAGGTCATTACACGAACTCGAATCAAACGGTTATTCCTGATAACAGCAAATGAGTATGATATCTACTCGTCCTACTCTCAGTCAATGGTTGAAAAAAGCTAACACCTTACCCATGACAATGAATGGTACAAATATGAGCGGAGAAGAACGTATTAAGGCTTTGGTAAATGGTCAACCGATTGTTATTAATGTTGAAGATACAAATATTCCTAAAAAATCAAAAGCTAGTGAGCATAATCATAATTGGGGGAAAGAAGAG
>CALXPT010000031.1 GCA_944390355.1 uncultured Alphaproteobacteria bacterium
AATCTTATTATTTTCCACAAAATCTGAGTTTTAAGGATTGTGCTTGGGAAACTAATACAGATTTTGCGAATAAAAAACGTCCTCACATACTATCATGTATGCTCCGGCGTTTTTTTCTTAAATCTTATTATTTTCCACAAAATCTGAGTTTTAAGGATTGTGCTTGGGAAACTAATACAGATTTTGCGAATAAAAAACGTCCTCACATACTATCATGTATGCTCCGGCGTTTTTTTCTTAAATCTTATTATTTTCCACAAAATCTGAGTTTTAAGGATTGTGCTTGGGAAACTAATACAGATTTTGCGAATAAAAAACGTCCTCACATACTATCATGTATGCTCCGGCGTTTTTTTCTTAAATCTTATTATTTTCCACAAAATCTGAGTTTTAAGGATTGTGCTTGGGAAACTAATACAGATTTTGCGAATAAAAAATTTCCTCACATACTTCTATGAAAGCTGTGTAATTTGAGTTGTAAGTTAGTTTGAATTTCGTTTTTTGCAAAATTTTATAAAAAAATACTTGATTTATTTTTATAACTAGATTATTAAATGTTTTGTTGATGTTTTTGCGGTCATGGCGGAACTGGTAGACGCGTAACGTTGAGGTCGTTATGGGCTAAGCCCGTGGAAGTTCAAGTCTTCTTGACCGCACCATTTTTTTTTAGAATCCCTTTTTGAGGGATTTTTTTGTTTGTATAGGTGAGGGTTTTCTTTTTGTGTGTATATGTTGATTTTGCGCTTTAGCTTAAAATCAAAAAAATGTAAAAGTTACTCAAGTTTTTTTATGAATCGGATAACTGCTTTGAAAAGGAGGAGGGATTATGAAAAAAAATGTTAAGTCGCGTAAGCCCATTCTGAAGTCTCAGCGCAAAAAACACGCTAAGGAGCTGCTCGATTCAAAAAAACAAATCTTGGGCTTGGGGCCTAAGATCGTTAATTCAATCTTGATTGGATTAAACGAAGATGACAAATCTCATGTGCGCAAAATTGTTGAGGGGTTGGATGAATATGATTTAGCAAAACTCATTGAAGCCTTGGATGTTGATGAACGTAAGAAGTTAATTGACATTTTAGGTGATCATATTGATCCAAGTGTTTTTC
Organism: uncultured Alphaproteobacteria bacterium; assembly: GCA_944390355.1. Lineage (GTDB taxonomy): Bacteria > Pseudomonadota > Alphaproteobacteria > RF32 > CAG-239 > HGM16780. Next base: position 1,107 of record CALXPT010000031.1, read on the forward strand.
CCGAATTAAACGAGGTTGTTCAAGAGCAAGTTATTGAGAGTTTGGATGAAAATCAAATCGTTAATATTGTTAACGAATTAGACTCCGATGATGCGGTGGAACTCTTGGAACATATGGATGATGACGAGCAAAAGCAAATTATCAGCCAATTATCTCCGGAACTCAAATATCAAGTTAAGTCTTCTTTGCATTATCCCGAAGATTCTGCCGGTCGTATCATGTCGCGTGAATTTGTGTCCATGCCGGATGATTGGACCGTTAAAGAAGCGAAAAAATATTTATTGACCGAAGAGGATTTGCCAGATGAATTCTACACCGTATTTACCGTTGATGAAAAAATGCATCCGACCGGTGAACTCCCTCTCGATAAGCTCTTGCGCGCCAAAGCAAACGATACTTTAAGCAATATTATTAACGGTGAAATCGTGCCGGTTGATGTTTATACCGATCAGGAAGAGGTGGCTCATATGTTTCGTGAATATGGGTGGCGTTCGGCCGTGGTGGTGGATACCAAAGGACATTTGGTCGGCGTGATTAATATTGATGATGTGGTTGATATTGTGCATGAAGAAGTTTCTGAAGATATTATGCATTTGTCCGGTGCCGAAGAAGGTGATGTTTACAAATCCGTTAATCATATTTGGCGTTCTCGTATCCCTTGGTTGATTACCAATTTGTTTGCAACGATTTTGGCTTCTTCCGTTGTCAAAGGGTTTGAAAATATTATTGCCCAGATTTCTCTTTTGGCGGTTCTTATGCCGATTGTTGCTTCGATGGGCGGTACAACCGGAAATCAGACTTTGGCCGTGGTCGTTCGTGCTTTGGCAACCAAAGAGCTCACTTCTCGAAATACGCTCCGTATGATTGGCAAGGAATTTATGGTGGGGTTGCTTAACGGTATTTTGTTTGCATCTTTAATTGCGTTGATTACTTGGTTCGTTTTCCCGAAATATCATGATTTGAGCATTGTTATCGGGGTGGCTATGGTTTGTAATTTGTGTATTGCCAGTTTGGGCGGAATTTTAATTCCGTTGATTTTGAACAAATTGAAGGTCGATCCCGCGGTGTCTTCCGGTGTTTTTTTGATTGCGCTTACGGATTCCGGTGGTTATTTTATCTTTTTGGGACTCGCTAAATTTTTATTATTTTAATTATGGCAGGTTTTACACATCTTTACACAAAAGAGCTTTATCATTTGCAAAAGGCAGGATATAATCGTTTACGTATGTTCTTTTGAGGAGAAAAAAATTGCGCTTGGGACTCTTAGTGGCTTTGTTTTCGTTTGTATTTGACCAAATCAGCAAATATTGGGTTCGTGAGGATTTGTTGGGTGGACACGGAATGATTATGGTTAATGATTATTTTAATATTGTTACGGCTTGGAACACCGGTGTCAGTTTTTCGATGTTTAACAATTTCGGAATCTGGGGAATTATCGGTTTATCTCTTTTAGCTTTGGCTATTGTCGGTTATTTGTTGTGGTGGATGAAGCATGAAACTTCGCCTCTTTTGCAAATTGCGTTGGGTTTAATTGTCGGCGGGGCTCTCGGAAATGTTGTTGACCGTGTGGTCTTGGGTGCCGTATTTGATTTTTTGGATTTTCATATCGGCGGAAGTCATTGGCCGGCCTTTAATGCTGCAGATAGTTTTATTTGTATCGGTGCCGGTTTGATTATTGTTGAAAGTATTATGACTCGTTTAAAGGTTAAGGAGGCAAACTAGATGAAAAAAATATCAATATTGCTTGGCGTATCTATGTTGTTAGCGGCTTGCGGGACAACCGATAAAATGGAATGGGCAAGAAAGTCTCCCGATGAGTTTATGACCATGTCTCGTGCTCCTTTGTACTTGCCGCCGGAATATGATAATCGTCCGTTAGTCGAGTTTCAGAAAAAGCCCAGTTTGCAAGAAAAATTTAAAAATGCCTCTCGTGGCGAAAAGGCTTTTTTGAAACAACTTGAGACAACAAAAACAAATGAAAATATTCGTGCCGAATTAGACCAAGAGATGAGTATACGACATGATTAGACGGTTGAAAAAAACACTGCTTACCGTTCTGTTTCTCGGATTGCTTTGCTCGCAAAGTGAGGCAAAGCTTTTTGATATGGATAGTTTTGAGTTACAAAACGGTTTGCGGGTTATTGTTATTCCCAATCATAAGGCTCCGATTGTCAAACACATGGTTTGGTATCAGGCGGGAGCCGTTGATGAGCCTATCGGAAAAGGCGGTGTGGCTCATTTGTTGGAACATTTGATGTTTCGCGGTACAAAAAAAGTTGAAGACGGCGCATTTAATGAAATTGTTATCCGGAACGGTGCCGATATGAATGCCTTTACTTCTTATGATATGACTGCTTATCATGAATTTTCGGATTTGAGCCGATTAGAGTTAATGATGGCTTTGGAAGCCGACCGTATGGCTAATTTGGAATTTGACGAGAATGCTTTTAAAAAAGAGCAACAGATTGTGTTTCAAGAACGCAAGCAGGTTGTCGAAAATAATCCAACCGCTTATTTTTCGGAGATGATGCGGCGCAATTTGTGGCAGGAACATCCTTACAGTCGTCCGATTACCGGTACACCGGAAGAAATTTTGTCTTTAACCTCTGATGATGTTTGGGATTTTTATCATCGTTTTTACGCTCCCAATAATGCCATATTGGTTTTATCGGGGGATATCGATTCTGTGGCGGCTAAGACTTTGGCGGAAAAACATTACGGAAAAATCGCAAGAAGAAATAATAGTAAAACAACAGAATTTCCGAAACTTGAAAATACAAGTTCAACCAAAACTTTAATGAAAACAAAGGATGTTTCGACTTCACGTTTCGTGCGAGAATATATTGTTCCGTCTTATCGTCAAGATAAGCAAGTTTCTTATGCTTTGGCGGTGTTATCAACTTATTTAGGCGAGGGGGAGACTTCGTTTTTGTATCGTCAATTGGTTAAAGACGAAAATGTGGCGGTTGCGATATCTACAGATTATGATTTTACCGGCAGAAGTTACGGAACTTTTCGGATTTCGGCCGTTTTGGCACCGAATGTGAGCCCTGCGGAGTTTGAAGAAAAGCTTGATGAGGCTATGAACGAGGCTGTACGTCGTCTCAACTGGGATACACTCAGTATGGTTAAAAATAAAATGCTTGCCGGTTTGGTATATCTCAAAGATAATCCCAGCGATGCCGCTTATATTGCCGGTGCGTGGGCAATGTCGGATATGCCTTTGGAAGATATTGAAAATTATGATGAAAATGTTTTATCCGTTAAGCTTGCTGATGTTCATCGTGCGGCCTCGCTGTTGAAACACTCTATTTCATCACAAGGTTTTTTGTTGCCGGAAGAGGAGTAAAACCATTATGGCCAGAAGAATTTATCATAAAAAAAAGTCCTCAAACGGATGGTTCCTAAAAGCCGCTTTCGGGGTTTTGGTTTGCGGGGCGTTATGGTTTGCGGCTAAGCAGGCGATTTCTTATTTTGGTTTTAATCCTGATAAAATCGTTGAAAAGTCTATGTTTAAGGACAGTTTGTTTCAAGCCGATGTTAAAGAAATTATTACTCGTGATGGTATTAAAGCTTATTATTTGCAGGATAAAACCAATCCGATTATCTCTTTGAGTTTTTTATTTAAAAATTCCGGTTCGGCTTATGATGACAAAGGAGAAGAAGGTATTGCCAATTTGGTTGCCGAATTGTTGGTTGACGGTGCCGGAAAGTATGATGCCGATAAGTTTCAAGAGATTTTGGAGCAGAAAGCCATTGTTATGTCTTTTCAGGCCAATAAAGATGATTTTGTCGGCGGGTTGAAAACCATTACCTCAAACAAAGATTTGGCAGCAAAGCTGTTGAGATTGGTGTTAAGCGAGCCGAGATTTGAACGTGAAGATATAGAACGGGCTAAAAAGGAAATGCTGACCTTGCTTAAGCAACAACAGGAATTTCCGCAAGCTCAGTTTTCTTTGTTTGTTAACAGAGAGTTGTTTGGCGAGCATCCTTACGGGCGTAATATGTTGGGGGTTGAGCGCGATATTTTGGCTTTAAACCGTGAAAAACTTAAAAATTTTGTGCAAAATCATTTTAGTAAAAATCGGTTGATTGTCGGTATTGTCGGAGATATTAGTGAAGATGATGCTAAGAGATTTATTGACAGAATCTTTGCTAATCTGCCGGAAACGGGGCAATCTTCTTTTGTGGCGGATGCTCGGGTGGATTTTGAGGCAAAAGAGCAGTCCATGCACTTCAAAGCTGCTCAGAATATGGCGCAATTTGTTGCTCCAAGTGTTAAAAGAAGCGATTCTGATTTTTATCCGCTTTATATTGCCAATGAGGTTTTTGCCGGACAAGGGTTGAGTTCCCGTTTGTCTAAGGCCGTGCGTGAAGATAAGGGGTTGACTTACGGTGTTTATAATTATTTGTCTTTGAATGATAAAGCCGTGATGATGCAAGGCGGTTTTTCTTCAACACCCGAAAATTATGACGAAGCTAAAAAAATTGTTCTTAAAGAATGGGCAAAAATGGGAAAAAAAGGTGTGAAGTCAGAAGAATTTGAGCTGGCTAGAAATTATTTGTTGGCTTCTTTTAATCTCCGGTTTGCCTCAATTGATAATATTTCCGCGACTTTGGTTGCCATGCAAAGAGAAAATTTGGGAAAAGACTTTTTGCTGAAACGAAACCAATATATTCAAGATGTTACGCTTGAAGATGTTAATCAGGCTGCAGCCAAATATTTTATTCCTCAAAAGCTCAGGTGGTTCGATTTAATCAGTGTTCAATCTAAATAGGAGAAAATGTTAGTTATGTTTAGTAATGCCATTAATAAATCTCGGATATGGAAAAAGCTAGAAAGCCATTGTAAGTCCATGCGCCGCATTTTGATGAAAGATTTATTTGCGCAAGATGAAAAAAGAGCTGAAAAATTTTCGCTTTCTCTCGGAGAAACTCTGTTTTTGGATTATTCTAAAAACAGAATTTGTGATAAAACAATGTCTTTGTTGTTTGAGTTGGCTCGTGCCAGACATTTGGATGAAAAAATTAATGCCATGTTTCGCGGCGACAAAATTAACGTAACCGAAAAAAGGTCGGTTTTGCATACGGCTTTGCGTAATAGAGATAATCATCCGATTATTGTCGACGGGAAAGATGTTATGCCGGAAATTAATGCCGTGTTGAAAAAAATGCGCCAGTTTAGCGAAGATGTTCGTTTCGGACGTTTCAAAGGTTATACCGGTAAAAAATTAGTCAATATCGTTAATATCGGAATCGGCGGTTCCGATTTGGGGCCGTTTATGGCGTCGGAGGCTTTGCGCAAATATTGGATGAAAGGCATTAACTGCTATTTTATCTCTAATATTGACGGTACGGCTTGTGCCGAAGTTTTGAGTAAAATTGACCCTGAAACTACGTTGTTTATCGTGGCGTCCAAGACTTTTACTACGATTGAAACTCTTACGAACGCTAAGACCTGCCGCAAGTGGCTTGTCGATGCTCTCGGTGAACCTGCCGTTTCAAAACATTTTGTGGCTTTATCTACCAATACTCAGGAGGTTGCCAAATTTGGTATTGATACGCAAAATATGTTTGAATTTTGGGATTTTGTAGGCGGACGTTATTCTATGTGGTCGGCTATCGGTTTATCTATTGCCATTGCCGTCGGTATGGATAATTTTGAAAAAATGCTTGATGGGGCTTATATGGTTGATAAGCATTTTTGTGAAACAGCGTTTGAGCATAATATTCCGGTGATTCTGGCCTTAATCGGGGTTTGGTATAATAATTTTATGGGAATACATCGCTACGGGGTTATCCCTTATGACCAATATCTGCAATATTTGCCGGCTTATTTGCAACAATTGGATATGGAGTCTAACGGTAAGTCCGTGGATTTATCCGGTGATTATGTTAAATATATGACCGGACCTCTTTTGTTCGGCGGTGCGGGTACCGATGTGCAACATTCTTTCTTCCAACTTATTCATCAAGGAACCGAGGTTGTGCCTTGTGATTTTATTATACCGGCTATCTCTCATAATGAAATGGGGGCTCATCATGAGATTTTGTTGGCTAACGTGCTGGCTCAAGGTGAGGCTCTTATGAAGGGTAAAACCATTAAAGAAGCGGCGGAAGAACTTAAAGCCGCCGGAAAAACGCCCGAAGAAGTTGAGTTTTTGAAAAAATTCAAGAGTTTTAGCGGAAATCGCCCATCGAATACAATCATCTTGAAAAAGCTTGATCCTTTTACACTCGGTGCTTTGGTGGCAATTTATGAACACAAAATTTTTGTTCAAGGGGTTATTTGGAACATTGATTCTTTTGACCAGATGGGGGTCGAACTCGGTAAAAAGCTTGCTCTCGGTATTTTGCCTGAGTTACAAAATAAGAGCGTTGAACTGCACCACGATTCATCTACAAATGCTTTGATTCAATTAGTTAGAGATTTGAGAGAATAGTTGGGTCATGTCTATTCGTATTCTGCCGTCGACCTTAGTTAACCAAATTGCTGCCGGTGAGGTGATTGAGCGGCCGGCTTCCGTTATTAAAGAACTGGTCGAAAATTCGATTGATGCCGGTGCTCGCAATATCGAGGTTACTTTGGTTGACGGCGGAAAAAGTTTGATCGTGGTTGCTGACAACGGAAAGGGTATGTCTGCCGATGATTTGTCTTTGGCAGTGGAACGTCATGCTACGTCCAAACTTCCCGATGATGATTTGTTTCATATTAATTTTTTGGGATTTCGCGGTGAGGCTTTGCCTTCTATTGCATCCGTTGCAAGAGTTTCAATTACATCACGGCAAAAAGATTCTGAAAACGCTTGGAAAATTGAAGTTAACGGCGGAGAAAAACAAGATATTATGCCTGCTGCATATCCACTCGGAACGCGTATTGAAGTGAGAGACATCTTTTTTGCTACGCCTGCCAGACTTAAGTTCTTAAAAACAAGTGCCGCTGAGACCGGCCAATGTATTGATATGCTTAATCGGATTGCCATGGCTAATCCGCAAATTTCTTTTTCCTTGATTTCGGACGGAAAGAAAAAAGTGAACCTTAATGCTTGCCAGGGGGAGCTCTTTGATGCACGTTTGAAACGCTTATCCGAGGTTATGGGAAAAGAATTTGCGCAAAATTCCGTGCTTATTGATGCCGAACGTGAAAGTGTTAAAATCAGCGGATATGTTTCTTTGCCGACACTTAACCGTGCAAATTCATTGTCTCAATATTTGTTTGTTAACGGTCGTCCCGTGCGGGATAAGTTGCTTCTCGGTGCGCTTAAAGGGGCTTATCAAGATGTGTTGGCCTCCAATCGCTATCCGATGTGTGCTTTATTTTTTGATGTTAATCCCGCTTATGTTGATGTTAATGTTCATCCGACCAAGGCGGAAGTTCGTTTTTATGACAATGCGCTTGTACGCGGCTTGTTGGTGAGTGCCGTGCGGCAGGCTTTATCTCAAGGAGCGGAAAGGGCTGCGGATACTTTGGATGTTTCTCATTTGGTGGAAATCAGCGAACCAATCGGTGAGGTTGCAGAAGCGGCAAAGCCAGACTTTGAGGATAACTGTTTGTGTTCGGGTATTTTGCAAGAGCACTCTTTGCCTGTTTCAAAAAGTTTTTATCAATCCATAATGCCGCGTCCAACCTTAAAACGGCAAGCGAATCTCCCTGAATTGGAGCGCGCCTATTCCGTTAAGGTTGATGAGGCTGCAACAACCGGTATTCCTTCGGATACCATGTCTTCGGCAGTTGGGTATTTGGGGCTTGCTAAGGCTCAGTTTCATGACACTTATATCATTTCTCAATCAGAAGACAGCATTATTATTGTTGATCAGCATGCGGCTCATGAGCGTATCGTTATGGAAAAACTTAAGCAGAGTTTGATGAATAATCAACAAGTTGCTACGCAGATTTTGCTTATTCCCGAAATTGTGGATTTGAGTTTATCAGACAAAACGCGAATCTTGGAAAATGCCGATGGTTTAAAACAGCTTGGTTTGGTGGTGGAAGAATTCGGCACAACAGCCGTTATTGTTCGTGAAGTTCCGGCTTTGCTTAAAGATTGTGATGTAAAAAAACTGGTGGTTGATTTAACTGAAGAAATGGCTGAGTGGGGCAAAGAATTTACGCTTACGCAAAAAATGCATTTGGCTTGTGCGACAATTGCTTGTCATGGTTCGGTTCGGGCCGGACGCAAGTTGACCATTGATGAGATGAATCATTTACTCCGCGAGATGGAACATACAGAGCGTTCGGGGCAATGTAATCACGGGCGGCCGACTTATGTGGAACTCAAAATCAAAAATATTGAAAAGCTTTTTGAGCGTTAGTTCAAAATTATATGAAAAAATGTTATTTTTATAAAAAAAAGTTCTTGACCTTTGAAATGTTTTTTTGTAAAAAGTTTTTCGTGGATGTTGTAAGGCATTCCTTTGTATTGGAGAGGTGGCAGAGCGGTTTAATGCAGCGGTCTTGAAAACCGTCGAGGGCGCGAGCCCTCCCAGAGTTCGAATCTCTGCCTCTCCGCCAATTATAGAAAACGTTCTTTCAGAAATGGAAGGGCGTTTTTTTTGTGGCGGAGATACGCCTCGAACAGCGTGGTTAATAAACCACTTGTTCTCGTCGGGCAGAGCTTTCAATTCATCTAAGACTTATTACAGGCATTGTCATGCCTTTATAAGTCAAGATATCATTGGTTTTACAGAAGAAAACGACGTTTAAAGTCGTTTTCTCTTAGCAACTCTCTCCGCCAATTATAGAAAACGTTCTTTCAGAAATGGAAGGGCGTTTTTTTGTGGCGGAGATACGCCTCGAACAGCGTGGTTAATAAACCACTTGTTCTCGTCGGGCAGAGCTTTCAATTCATCTAAGACTTATTACAGGCATTGTCATGCCTTTATAAGTCAAGATATCATTGGTTTTACAGAAGAAAACGACGTTTAAAGTCGTTTTCTCTTAGCAACTCTCTCCGCCAATTATAGAAAACGTTCTTTCAGAAATGGAAGGGCGTTTTTTTGTGGCGGAGATACGCCTCGAACAGCGTGGTTAATAAACCACTTGTTCTCGTCGGGCAGAGCTTTCAATTC
>CALXPT010000032.1 GCA_944390355.1 uncultured Alphaproteobacteria bacterium
ACTTTAGTTCGAAGCCTGCCGATATTAGCACACAAAAAAAGCCCTCAGTTATTGCTGAGGGTTTCTCTAAACTGGCGCACTCGGCGGGGTTCGAACTCACAACCTTCTGATCCGTAGTCAGATGCTCTATCCAATTGAGCTACGAGTGCATCAAAACAATATCGTAATGTTAAATATAACAAAATAAAAAAATATGCAAGCAAAATTTTAGATGAATTTAAAAGAATTTTAATCTGTTGCTGCTAACCTGCGACAAATACAGAAAAGTTTTTGTGAAAAAACAGGATTAAAACTTGTTTTTATGCAAAATAAACTTTACAAAATAAAATAAAAGAGTAAAAAAGAATAAGCACCGGTTTTTTATTATAAGTTTTATTATAAAAGGTATACCAATGAAAAAAATAGCTCTCAATTTGTCTCTTGCCTCGCTTCTTTTAGTTTGCGGATGCAGTTACTCAGGAGATTCATGGTTTTCAACTCCGGGAACTGTCTATGATAATAAGGCAAATCTTCCTTTGCTGGGCAGTACCAATTTTGAACCGATAGAAATTTCTGATGGTAGCGATACCGGCACATTTGTCGGGCAAAAGGTCGTTTCTTTCCGCAAAGAGTTGTCTCAAATTCAAGATTCTATCCGTAAAAATAACGATGAGTTGCAAAAGATTCGTTCTTCAGTAATTAGCAATGCGATGCAGTACCACAGAAACATCGGTGCAATTGAAGCTAAATTGCAAGTGGGAACAACCCCCGGCAATCCGAATATGTATCAAGCTTTGCAAAATGCACAGATAAATATTCAAACCATGAATGCCAATACGGATTCGATGGGGCAGCTCGTAGCCCGAGTCAGCTCAGATGCTGCAATGACCGATTATCTTTTGGATTCGATTAGAGCAGCTTACAGCATATCGGGAGCCGTAGATGAGGATCATCGCCAACTCCGTATTTTGGAAAATGAAACCAACCAAACTTCAATTTTAATGAACAGCTTGCTTTCAGAGGCAACGGCTGATGAGCAACGCCAAAAGCAATATATTGAAACCGCAAGAAACACGATGATGGGGCTGGGCGATGCAATTAAAGTCGGGAGTTATGGCGTTTCTAACGTTCCGTTAATGAGCAGTGTTGTCCGTCCGGTCAGTAATAAAAATTTGCTTGTTGGAACGCCATCTCCTTCAACAAGCGGAAAACCTTTGTTTACGGCAAAATTTAATAAAGGCAATGTTGATTATAAAGACGGTTTAAGTTCAGCCGTAAGCAGCGCACAAAGTGCAAAACCGAATGTTATGTTTAACATAGTCGCCGTAAGTCCTTTAAGCGGTAATACAGCCGCCCAGAGCACAGCACAGAAAAAAGCAACCGAAATCTTTCAGGAGATGATAAATATGGGCGTTGGGGCTGACAGGATTTCAATATCTTCACGTTCTTCAGGCGAAGTTAATGGAGCCGAAGTACAAATTTTTGTAAGATAGTAAAAGCTCAGAATAAAAAAATACTTCCGTTGAAAGGCGGAAGTATTTTTTTCTACCAATTTTGCTTGTCCAGATATTCTTTTATCTCTATAAAAGAAACTTCATCGTTCAATACAAAATTCGGTAATTCTTTTCTATCCCAAGGTTGATACAAGCATAATTCTTGATTGTATTCAAGAATTGTTTCTTTGCCAGCATAACGGCTTTTTAATATGCCTCCATCAAGATAGGTACAGAGGTCTTCATCATCCTTTCTGCAACGTTCTTGCAGCTCAAATCTCAAGCGAAGAAGATACAGAAAAATTTCTTCATCAAAGCCTTCGATACTTTGCCACCTAAGCAGTTCAATGATTTTTTTTGGTCCCTTTTTAGGATAACAAGAAAACTCATCTCTATACTTCAAGAAATATAAGGGAATCTCACGGCGATCGCTCATATAAAAGTAACAAGAATTATCGAGTTTTAACAAATCAAGCCACAAAGAACAACGCCTTTGGTATAAATCATCATTAAGCATTCCCTGAGTTTTGAGTTTATCAAACAAAGCTCCCAAGTAAGCTCTCAGCCAAACATTAGTCAATGAGCGAACTTCAATGACAAGGCTTTCTTTTTTAGGGTAATTTTGTAAAAAACAAAGAAATTTGTCTGTAAACGCAGATACAATAGAGTCATGTTCGGCAATTTTTTGTTTTAGCTCGTCCGGATAATCTTGTTCTTTCATATCCAATAGCAAAACGCCGTCAACATAAAGCTTAACCGGACAGTAAAACAAATAATGAATTTCAGCAACTGAGCAACATCCCCAGAAAGAGCTTTTGAGCAAAGCATTGATATCCTTATCGCAGTTATAAATTTTAATTGATTTTTCAAAATTTATAATTCGGTGTTTAAAGAAAATTTCTTGATAATCACCGTGATGGATAACTTTTTTTACCTTTACTTTTTCAATAATAGTAATTGTTTTCATAAAAATTGATATTTAAGATTATACAATAATAAAAAATTACCGGCACGTATAATCAACCAGCTAAAAAAGCAACAAAAAAGTGGCAGAATTATTCTACCGCTTTTATAAATGGTGGAGGTAAGGAGGATCGAATTTGTCTTTTGAATTAAGACAATAACGCCTTGCACTACATTGATTTTAGCGCTGGCGGATAGAGTGGGATTACTTCGCTCCGCAGCGTTCACTGCGCTCGTTCGCTTATTGCTCACCGGCGTTCTTCCGCCCGCCTCTCGCTAGTAGTCAAACCCACTTTCCCGTGGGTTCTCACCCAACTATCCTCAACATTTACAACAAAACCCCGCACGAGGCAGGGTCTTCTTGTAAATGGCGGATAGAGTGGGATTACTTCGCTCCGCAGCGTTCACTGCGCTCGTTCGCTTATTGCTCACCGGCGTTCTTCCGCCCGCCTCTCGCTAGTAGTCAAACCCACTTTCCCGTGGGTTCTCACCCAACTATCCTCAACATTTACAACAAAACCCCGCACGAGGCAGGGTCTTCTTGTAAATGGCGGATAGAGTGGGATTCGAACCCACGGTACGCTTTAGACGTACACACGATTTCCAATCGTGCGCCTTCGACCACTCGGCCATCTATCCATACGAGAGCTAAACTAGACTATAATCTAAACTTTTGCAACAAAAATCTTTATTTTTATTAAATTTTATTTATCTTGTTTTATTTCAAAATTTTGGTAGCATAATTTAGCTGGTTTAGGGAGTTTATCATGAAAAATTGGCTTGTAACTTTATTGATAATAATAGTATTTTGCTTTGCTTGGGGCTTTTTTATTGAGCCTCACATGCTCAAAACCAAAATATACCAACTAAAAAATAACCAACTCAAAGGCTTAAAAATAGCTTTTATCAGCGATATTCATGCCTCTCCCAAACAACATGAACACCTAAAAGAGATTGTAAAACAGGTTAATTCTCACAAACCGGACATTATTTTGTTGGGCGGCGACTTTGTAAAAGGCCACGGTATTGAATCTTCCATGCCGATAGAACAAATAGCGGATGAATTAGGAAATTTTCAAGCCAAATATGGTGTTTGGGGCGTACTGGGCAATCATGATTGGTGGTATGGAGGTGAAAAAATAGCACAAATCCTAAAACAAAACGGGATAAATATTCTGATGAATGAAAATGTTTTAATCAACAATCCGATAAAGCCTTTTTATCTTGCCGGAATAGAAGATTTAACCACGCGCTCGCCAGACTTATTCAAGGCACTAAACAATACGCAAAAGCCGGTTATATTGCTTTCACATAATCCTGATATTTTCCCCAAAGTGCCGGCGCAGGTATTTTTAACCTTAGCTGGACACACTCATGGCGGACAGATTAACATACCTTTTTATGGACCGATTTTCACATCTTCAAAATTCGGCAAAGAATATGCCTATGGCAAAATAGAAGAAAACGGCCACACGCTTATAGTAACCAAGGGGATAGGAACAAGTATCTTGCCGATGCGTTTTTTCTGTGCACCGGAGATAGTTATAATTGAATTTATATAATAATAAATAAAACAAAACCGCTTTTCGGTTAAGAAAAGCGGTTTTTCTTAAAGCATAAAAAAGATTATTTGCCCAGTTGAGCAGCAACTTCAGCAGCAAAGTCTTCTTCTTTTTTCTGGAGACCTTCACCGAGTTTGAAGCAAACGTAACCGGTCATTTTAATCGGCGCACCGAGTTCTTTTTCGGCATCTGCAATAATTTCTTTGACCTTTTTATCCGGATCCATGATGTAAGCCTGTTCTTCCAACACAACTTCTTCATAATATTTACGAATGCGGCCTTCAACCATTTTTTCAACGATATTGGCTGGTTTGCCGGAAGCTAATGCTTGCTCGGAGAAGATAGCTTTTTCTCTTTCAAGAGCTTCGGGAGCAACATCGGCAATTGTGTGGAACAACGGATTAGACGCAGCAATGTGCATAGCAATATGCTTGCCGAGTTCGCGCAATTTTTCTTTATCTGCCGGAGATTCCAAAGCAACGAGAACGCCGATTCTGCCAAGCCCCGGACGAGTAGCAGAGTGCATATAAGAAGCAACGACACCGTCTTTAACTTCCAAAGTTTTAGCGCGGCGCAAGTTCATATTTTCACCGATTTTGGCTATCATATCGGTCAAACGTTCACCGAAAGGTTTGCTGACTTTCGGGCAAACTGCAGCTTTCATAGCCTCAATATCGCCATTGTTCATCAAAGCGACTTTGGCGGCATCTTCAACATATTCTTGGAAAATTTCATTTTTAGCAACGAAGTCGGTTTCGGAGTTAACTTCAACCACAGCCCCCTTATTTCCTTCAACGAAAACGGCGACCAAACCTTCGGCGGCAACGCGGCTGGCTTTTTTAGCTGCGGAAGCCAAACCTTTTTTACGCAACCAGTCGATAGCATTTTCCATGTTTCCGGCGGTTTCGGTCAAGGCTTTTTTGCAATCAAGCATTCCGGCACCGGTTGTTTCTCTTAATTCTTTAACCATAGCGGCGGTAATATCTGTCATTTTGAATTTTCCTATAATGTGAAATTTTAATTGAAACTTTTTGAAAAGCCGCGGCGGAAATCAAAATGATAAACCGCCACGGTTTTTATTGGCAATAATCCAAAAGATTATTCGGCAGCTGATTCTTTGTCAGCTTTAGCCTTACGAGGAGCTCTTTTTTTAGCCGGTTTGTCTTCGGTTTCAACACCGTCGACCATTTCTTCGACTTTCAAGCCCTGAGAAGCGATTTCGGCCTGCATACCATCGATAATGGCAGAAGACATCAATTCGCAGTAAAGTTGAATGGCGCGAATAGCATCATCATTACCGGGGACGGGCAAATCAACATCATTCGGGTTAGCATTTGTATCGGTGATACCAATAACGGGAATACCCAATTTTTTAGCTTCTTTAACGGCAAGAGCCTCTTTGGGAGTATCAATAACGAACAACAAATCCGGTTGTCCGCCCATATTCATGATACCGCTTAATTCTTGAGAAAGTTTTTCTCTTTCTTTTTTGAGATTAAGCATTTCTTTTTTGGTGTAACCGTCATAAGCGTTTTTTTCTTCCATTTCGTTAAGTTTAACCAAACGGGCAATAGATTTATGAACGGTTTTCCAGTTAGTCAACATACCGCCCAACCAGCGATAGTTCACATAGAACTGACCGCAACGCTCAGCATTTTCTTTAACAATGTCTTGAGCCTGACGTTTAGTTCCGACAAACAGCACGCGACCACCATTAGCAGCAACATCACGAGCTGTAGCCAAAGCCTGATAGAGCATTGGGTAAGTTTGACGCAAGTCAATAATGTGAACATTGTCTTTTTTGCCATAGATGTAGGAAGCCATTTGCGGGTTCCAACGACGCGCATGGTGACCAAAATGAACGCCTGCTTCAATGAGCTGACGCAAAGTAAAAGTAGGAAGTGCCATATTTAAAATATCCTTTTCCGGTTATTCCTCCGCAGACGTTTGGCTTTATGGTTAAAGCACCGGAGCGACCATTTGTTTAATAAAAAACGAGTGCCGCCTTGCCTGCGTGTGTAATTAAACTAAAGTTGCGATAAGAACATTTCTCCACTCATCCGAGCAGGTAGCTTTCCCTATCCATCCGAGCAGGTAGCTTTCCCTATCCATCCGAGCAGGTAGCTTTCCCTATCCATCCGAGCAGGTAGCTTTCCCTATCCATCCGAGCAGAAACATTTCCCTATCCATCCGAGCAGAAACATTTCCCCACCCCTTCTGAGTAAGAACATTTCTCCGCCCCTTCTGAGTAAGAACATTTCTCCGCCCATCCGAGTAGAAAGCTTTCACAGTCCCTATCCACAACACCAGAGCACCCTTGCTTTGGCAAATAGGGTTTTACACTTAATTAACTTAAAACGCAAGCTTTTTTTGCAATAAAAACAAAAAAAAGCCTGCATTATGCAGGCCAAAAAGTAATAACTTGGAACAAAAAAGCCACAAGAAAGGCTACAATCGCAAAAATAATTGCGATTTCAAAGATTCTGAACCATTCTTTTCGTGTCGGAAGTTTCTTGTCATCGGGAAAACCGCCAATGATGATAACCGCTCCTATCGCCGCAAACCAATAACCCAAATCAATATAAAGCGAAAGGCATATGTTCAAGCCATAAAATATGAGGCTCGCAATCCACTTCTTTTGCTTCGGAACAGGGCTTACACTCCATGGGTCAGGAGCCATACCGCGTTCAAAAACATATCCGCATAGCCAAAGTATAAGCGATAGCACAGCGACAAGAATCATTTGCTTAAAATCCACATCAGGATGAGCTGCGACAATAATTGTCGATACGATAGAAGCTCCACTCCAAAAGATAATTTCTTTTTTCATACATATAATATTTTAATAATTAAACATTGACTTAGCTTTAACATATATTGAAAATTTTGTCAATAAATTAATCTTTCAAAAAAAATTGTTTCAAAATAGCTTTTAATGCTTGAAAAATAAAGGGTTTTGGGCTAAATTGCCTTTAAGTTTTGAAAAGATTAAAGGAAAAAAATGTCAGATTTGTTTGAGTCAACCGCGCCGGTTGTTACATCTTATTCGGCGCAGGATATTGAGGTTTTGGAAGGATTAGAGCCGGTTCGCCACCGCCCCGGAATGTATATCGGCGGCACGGATGAAACGGCGTTGCACCATTTGGTTGCCGAGATTTTAGATAACTCAATGGATGAGGCTGTTGCCGGCTATGCCAATCATATTGATGTGAGCGTTAATGCTGATTTGTCGGTTACCATTGCCGATAACGGACGCGGTATTCCGGTTGACCCACACCCCAAATATCCCAATAAATCTGCACTGGAGGTTATTATGACGGTTTTGCACTCTGGCGGCAAGTTCGGCGGTGGTGCTTATAAGGTTTCCGGCGGTCTGCACGGCGTGGGCTTGTCGGTGGTGAATGCCTTGTCAGATAAGTTGGTGGTTGAAATCGCGCGGGATAAAAAATTATATCGCCAAGAATATTCTAAGGGCAAACCCTTAACACCGCTTGAGCTGGTCGGCAATGCGCCCAACCGCCGCGGAACATCCATCACTTTTCATCCCGATGCCGAGATTTTTGGCTCTCGTTCGTTTATGCCGAACCGCATTTATCGTATGGCGCGGTCAAAAGCCTTTTTGTTTAAGGGCATAAAGATTTTATGGAAATGCGCCCCCGAACTTTTGGGCGATGACGACCCGACCCCGAGAGAGGGAGAACTCCATTTTCCGAATGGCTTGAAAGACTTTTTGAACTACCAAATCGGCGACAGAGCCACCATCAACCGCACGATGTTTTTCGGCGAGGCTGATTTGGCGAATGACGAAGGGCGTGTGGAGTGGGCAATAACATGGCCGGAAGATGAAAACGGCTTTTGCCATTCTTACTGCAACACGGTTATCACTCCGCAGGGCGGAACGCATGAAATCGGCTTCAAAACAGCATTGGTACGAGGTTTGAAAGAATATGGCGAAATGGCCAATGTCAAAAAGGCGGCGGGGATTACAGCCGAAGACTTTTTGAGTAACGCCTGCATAATGCTTTCGGTCTTCATCCGTGACCCGCAGTTTCAGGGGCAGACTAAAGACAAATTAACCTCGTCTAAGGCGATACGCTTGGTGGAGCAGGCGGTGAAAGATTCTTTTGACCACTGGCTGACTTCCGATGTTGAAAACGCCTCGGCTTTGCTTGAATATGTGATTGAACGTGCGGAGGCTCGCAAAAAGAAAAAAGAAGAAAAGGTTCAAAACCGCAAAACCCCGACCAAAAAACTCCGCCTCCCCGGAAAATTGGCTGATTGCTCGCAGGCGGCTGCCGAAAACACCGAGATTTTTATCGTTGAGGGAGATTCCGCCGGCGGTTCTGCCAAAATGGGTCGCGACCGCGTAACACAGGCGATTTTGCCATTGAGAGGAAAGATTTTGAACGTTGCCAGCGCATCTTTGGATAAAATCACCCAAAACCAAGAAATCAAAGATATGATAGAGGCTTTGGGTTGCGGCATTAAAGAAAATTATGTGGAAGACAACCTCCGTTATGAAAAAATCATCATCATGACCGATGCTGATGTCGATGGTGCGCATATCGCTTCGTTGTTGATGACGTTTTTCTATCAACAAATGCCGAAGTTGATTGAAAACGGACATTTGTATATCGCCACGCCGCCGTTGTATAAAATCGTGGCCGGCGGCAAAAATTATTACGCGCTGGATGATGATGAAAAAGACAAGATTTTAGCCAAGGT
>CALXPT010000033.1 GCA_944390355.1 uncultured Alphaproteobacteria bacterium
TTCAATTTGCATACAAACTGAACAGATTTTTCCACCTCGTAATTGGGATTAAAAGCGTTCTTTTCAAAATATTCATAGTCATATTGCTTCAACCCGACATTTTTCAAAAAGAACGAAACTTTGTCACCATTGGCATAGAACAAAGCGTTTTCTTGCTTTTGCCCGAGTTTGATTTTTTCGGCACTTGCGTTCAAAAACCAAAAACAATCACGAACCTGAAAGAGCATACCACCTTGGTTTGCATAAACATTTTCAGCATCTCGAACAATCTCAACAGGCTCGTCATACTTAATGCTGATAATTACACTTTTACCATCAACACTAAAAATCAAATAATCACCTGAAAGCCAAGCCTGCCCCCGAGAACAAACAAATTTCAGCAATCCATTTTCATCACGCCAAACACCCAGTTCCGCATTTCCGTTTACAAATCTTTTTTGCTCCATAATTATGATATATTTAATATTAATAAAATAATAAACACTAACGCATCAATATAGCACTTACTAGACAAAAGTCAACAAAAAAATGCTTGATTCATAAAAGAACCAAGCATTTTAATTTAATCAACCGAAGGCATTAAAAGTATCTCTTGATTAGGATAAGGGCGCAGCCTGTCCAACCTCGGAAACAAATAAGGCTGATAATTTTCCGCATCAAAAGCATGGAGCTCATACTTTTTATTGCGATTAACAAAACCATAAGTGTTCAACCACGGCGTCCGCACACTTCCGGCCTCTCCTTTCATAATATCATAACCATGATAAAGTAGGATAAACGCTTTCGCCTGCACATCCCAAGCAAAAATCTGAATTTTGCCAAAAGGCCCACTGTCTTCTTTCAAAAAACAAGCCCGACGAGGCTTAAACACGCGTCCGGATTCGGTAAATATTTCATAAAAACCATCCAAGCGTTTGCCCACCAAAAAGCGTCCTCTGTGTCGCATAAAATAGCACCAGTCCGAAGACACCCACTGTTCTCGAACCAATTTTTTGTTTTGCCAAAAGCATACCGAAAGCAATCCGCCGTCTGCCTTAGCCACAAAAAACTTTTCACCGAGTCTGCCGCCGCCGATAAATTGCGGTTCATCAAGATCTTTGGCATCATAAAAAAGCCACTCGGCTTTGTTTCTGTCCGGCATGACCACAAATCCTAAAGGACAAAATACATAGGCATGAACACGCCCGCACGGACACTCAACAAATTTCAGCTTTTGAACATCATATCGCCACAGATGATAATAGCGCAGCCTGCGTTCATAAAGAGAACCATCATCACGCTTTTTCTTAGACCAAACATCTTCATGACAAACCAACAAATCGCCATCATGCGGAGAAAAATGATAAATTTTTGCAAAATTATATTTCCCCGTCCGATTGTCAAAATGATAAATCCCGTCATAAGGCAATTTGAGCTCCCAATACAAACTTGGACCGGTAATCAAAGTTACCACATAAGCTTGAATTCTAAATTTTTGACTTTTTTCTTTCATAAAAATATAAAATTAATTAACACCATAAAAATACAATCTCAAAATACAACATAACATTTGCTAGACAAAAGTCAACAAAAAAGTCTGATGTAAAAAACACCAGACTTTTAAATAAACAATCAAACTTCCAACATCCTAGAATGTGTTATCTTAAAAACTTTTTTCCCGACTTTAAGATAATCGTCAGGCACATATTCAACATAAGCCGAAACCGCTAGTTTTCTCTCTTGGTTTTTGTCATCATATATAGATAAAATATATGGTGCAAAAGACTTGGAACAACCGATTGTATTCATCCACGGCGTATCATCATCCCCTATATATAATCGGGAAAAAGCCTCAGCTTTTTCATCCCAACCATAAAGAGCAACCTGTGCCGTTTTATATTGAAATCGCATTTCCGAAGCCTTCAAAAAGCAATGTTTACGCGGTTTATAAAGTCGACCAACTGGTGTCAACACATCACTTTTCCCGTCTTCACGCACCCCAAAAATAAACCGTCCTTCATGCCCCATAACACGCGCGGTTTTATAGTTTTTCCAAACTCTTTTAACCACTCCGTCTTTGGCAAAAAAACGCACCTGAAATCTTTCGTCATCAAGTTTTTCAGCAAAAACATTGCAGGCAATTTGATTAGTCCCCAAAAAAATCGGATAACCATATCCTTTCTTTCGGTAATACCATTTACTATCAAATGCCTTATAAACAAGACCGTAACGATAAAAAGAAAAATCTTGCGCTCCTATCTGCTCGCCGGAAAAACACCCGTCTTTTTCAGAAAAGCGATAAAGATTAAAACCGTGCTTTTGTTGAAAGGCCAGCAAATCACCTTCATGAGCGCAAAACTGCCCATTCAAATCACTACTGCTGAAGTGAAAACCTTTATCTCTTTTCTTATCCGAATAAATGTAAGCAGATATCAGCCGACCATAAAAACGTTCCGTTTTATGATTCATCCGCAAAATTGTTATAAATTCAGTTGATGCAGAATATTTCATAATAAATAATAATTAAATTAAACGGTCAACATCCGAAAATGATAGACTTATAAAACGCCAAAAATTCTTTCATTGCCTTTTTCTTGTTCTGAGAGCGCAACGCACTTACAAAATCAGCGACTAAAGCACCAATTTCCAAAAGCAACACAGCCGAACCTAAAACACCGAAAAACACCGTTGCCAAAATCCACAGCCCTTGCCCGAGAACTGTGAGCAAATCTGGAATATAGAGCAAATCGCTAAACTGCCACAAATCAACAAATTTGTAAACGGAATCTCCCAAAGTGAACCAAAGGGACACACCGGCATAGACCACAACGCATTGTCCCAAAACAAAAAGCAAAAAATTTCCAAGCTTTCTGAGCCTAATTTTCAAGTCACTTTTCATAGTTATAATTTTAATAGTTAATAAAATAATACTTAAAACGTACACAGAAATATCATTTTTCGTTTAGTTTGTCAAACAAAAAAAGGCTGCCCAAGCAGCCCCGATAACCGTTCCGAAATTCTCAAAAAATCACTCGGCCGTTTTGTTCAAATCACGCGCCACCTTCGGGTCGCGCAAAAGCTTTTCGATTTTATCAACTTCTTCAAAACTCTTGTCAATTCTAAAACTAAGTTCCGGCACATAGCGCAGCTCGGTTTTTGCCATAATCACCTTGCGCAGATAATTTGCCGCCAACTGCAAGCCGCCGATAACTTGCTGTTCCGCCTCTTTGGATGATGTAATAATATAAACCGAGGCATATTTCAAATCGGGAGAAACCTTAACTTCCATCACGGTAACCAAAGTATCAATCCCCTGCAAATTTCTGATTTCATCGCGTTCAATTTGCTTGGCAATAATTTTCTTAATTTCCTGCCCCACGCGCAGTTGCCGCTGACTAGGCTCTTTATCCGCCATAAACTTTCTCCTAAAAAAGCACTAAAATAAAGCACTAAAATTAAGCTAAACATATCATTTTTTACAAAAATTTCAAGCACAAAAAAGAGGGGAAAGACAATCACCTTCCCCTCTTTTCAAAAATTCAGCCTAAAAAAGCCAAACGCAGTATTAACTAAGTTAATTAGGCGTTTTCATAAGCTTTTGCTTGTTTTCTGGCTTCATCATCAGTACGCGCAACATTCACCAAGATAGTTTGAGAAACTTCGGGATGAAGGTTGAGTTTAACTTGATAAATACCCAAATCTTTAATTGGTTTTTCAAGGAAAACACAACGGCGTTCCACATCAAAACCAGCCTCTTTGATAGCAGCGGCAATATCGCGAATGGTAACAGAACCATAGAGCTGACCGGTTTCAGCGGCTTGACGAATCAAGACGGCACTAAAGCCTTTCAAAGACTCAGATTTTTTGTTAGCGTCTTCAAGCAAAGCTTTGTTATGAGCCTCAAGCTCAGCTTTTTTCTTTTCATAAAAAGCCACATTAGCCTCGGTTGCACGCAAAGCTTTTTTAGCAGGCAAAAGATAATTACGGGCATAACCGTTTTTCACATTAACCTTATCGCCCATTTTGCCTAATTTTTCAACATGTTCCAGAAGAATGATTTCCATAATTTCGTCTCCTTCCGATTAATCAGCGACAAACGGGAGCAAGCCGATATAACGGGCACGTTTAATAGCCTTAGCCAACTCTCTTTGTTTTTTAACAGACACAGCAGTAATACGGCTGGGGATGATTTTGCCTTTTTCAGAAATATATCTGGAAAGCAGTTTAACATCTTTGTAGTCAATTTTCAGAGCATCTTCGCCTGAGAAAGGACAAGCTTTTTTTCTTCTAAAGAAAACCTGTTTAGCCATAATAAACACTCCTATTCTTCAGCAGCCGATTCGCTGTTTTGGTTAACATCAGAAAAGCTATCGACTTTAACGGTCATATAGCGGATAATATCTTCATTGATACGCATAACACGTTCAAATTCGGAGATAGCGGTAGCCGGAGCAGAAATGTTCAAAAGAACATAATAGCCTTTACGGTTTTTCTTAATACGATAAGCCAAGTTTTTGAGGCCCCAGTTATCAACTCTGACCACCTCACCGCCTTGAGCTTTAATAACATCACCGAGATTATTGACGATATCTTGAACTTGAGAAGCTCCCAAATCCTGACGTGCAATAATCACGCTTTCATAATTAGTCATAAAATTTCTCCTTATGGATTCTCAACAAAAGCCGATGCCAAACAACAACAGGGAAAAGAAAGCCCCAAAGTCAGAATTAAGGAGTCAACATCTCCACCGCGTCAAAGCCATCGACAAGTTAACTGTATAGCCCGAGAAACAAACATTTCCGAGCAAGGACAGCGCTAATATACTCAAGTTTTATAAATTTGCAAGCATTTTCTTTAATTCCGTCAAAATAAAAATACACACCATTTAAGATATATTAAACTTTTAGCCCTAAACTATCAAAAACAGAAAGATAAATATTAAGGTAGAAATGCTAAGAAGATTTTTAACATTGACAGCTTTAGTGTTGTTAAGCAGCTGCGCAGAAATAGGTTTTGATTCAACGGGCAAGGTAGCAACCGTAAGTGCCCCGCCGTGTTATGCCAATGAGCAAAGAAAGATAAGTTTGCTAAACCCGATGACGCGCAACATCATTCATTGCTACACTTCGGCATTCACCTCGGCAGAAGAGTGCGCGCGCAAATACGAAAATAAAAACTACGTTCGTTTCCGCGACATACCCTACAAAACTGCGAATTATGACTTTTTGCACCGCGACACATACCCCACGCGCCGTTGGAGAATGGGCGAGCGCACCCCACGGTGGTAGAAATGCTTAGCCGAATTAACACCATAGCCTTCAACGGACTCGAGACACAAGATGTAGACTTGCAAGTACAAATTTCATCGGGACTTCCGGCTTTTTCGATTGTCGGACTGCCGGACAAAGCCGTAGCCGAAAGCAAAGAGCGTGTAAGAGCGGCCCTAAATTCTCTGGGACTTTCATTACCGGCCAAACGAATTACAATAAATCTGGCACCGGCAGACTTACTAAAAGAAGGCTCGCACTACGACTTAGCCGTAGCATTAGGAATATTGGCGTGTATGCAAACCCTTCCCTTAGAAGAATTAAGCAATTATGTAGCCTTGGGCGAATTAAGTCTGGACGGCTCAATCTTATCGGTCAACGGAGTTCTGCCGGCGGCCATTCACGCCAACCGAAAACACAAAGGCCTCATTTGCCCGAAATCACAGGGAGAAGAAGCTGTTTGGTCAGGTCTGGAAGAAATTATCGCGGCACAAAACTTGCTTGAAATAATCAACCACTTCAAGGGAACACAAATAATCTCAAAACCCGAAAAGAAATCGACACCGCAAAAAGCCCAATACGCAGACTTAAGCGATGTTCTAGGTCAAGAAACGGCCAAGCGGGCATTAGAGATAGCGGCAGCCGGCGGCCATAATATGCTGATGATAGGCCCTCCCGGCTCAGGCAAAAGCATGATAGCAGCGCGCATGGCGGGAATTTTGCCGCCTTTAACAGCGGAAGAAGCCTTAGAAACCAGTATTATACATTCCATAGCCGGAGAATTAAAAGGCGGACACATTTGTTTCGAACGCCCGTTTCGCGCCCCGCACCACAACGCCTCAACACCTTCGTTAGTCGGCGGCGGAAGGAGAGCCGCCCCCGGAGAAATATCCTTAGCCCACAACGGCATTCTGTTTTTAGATGAACTGCCGGAGTTCAACCGAGCCACACTTGAAGCATTGCGTCAACCGCTGGAAAACGGCTATGTAACAATATCACGAGTTAATGCCCATACCACATATCCAGCCAAATTTCAACTGATAGCCGCCATGAATCCTTGCCGTTGCGGAAATTTGGGAACTCCGGGGTTTGAATGTCCGCGCGCTCCGCTTTGTGGTTTAGAATATCAATCCAAAATTTCAGGCCCGTTAATGGACAGGATAGATTTACAAATAGAAGTCCATGCCGTATCCCCGTGGGAATTAGCCGAAGCCAAAAGAGGAGAAACCTCGGCTCAAATCAGAGAACGCGTGATAAAGGCAAGAGAAATCCAAACCAAGCGTTTTCAAGAATACGGACACCCCGAATACCATACCAACTCAGAATTAAAAGGCAAACTTTTGGAGCAAGCGGCAGAACTGGATAAAGAAAGTGAAAACCTTCTAATTGCATATGCCGAAAAAAACAATCTCTCCGCCCGCGGATATCATCGCATTTTACGGTTAGCAAGAACAATTGCAGACTTGCAAAATTCAAAAAAAGTGCTTAGAATACATCTCGCTGAGGCTTTATCATATCGTCGAGCCCTGCCCGACAAAAAGAAATAGTGGAGATTAAGGATGAAATTAAATAGATATATCAAACCCATAGCTTATTCTATTTTAGCATTAAGCGTAAGTGCGGTTGCGCTAAACTCAGCCCTTGCTTCACAATATAACAATGGTTTTACGGACGAAATACCAACCCGAGAGAGAAGAGTTCGCACCCAATATTATCACAAAGCCCCCAACACGTTTTGGGGAGAAACAAGTCCTTATGCCGGAGAGATAGATACCCGCGTACAAGTCGGACAAAACCGCCTCTCCCACTCCCGAATTGAAGCCAAACCTCAGCAAGCAGCAACCCCTGTTCCATGCGCATCTGGACATGTTGACAATTCAATATTCCCCGGAGGCGGCTGCGGCACAACGATGCTTGAAGCCACCAAAGACCAAGACAACTCGATGATACCGGGACAAGGCTGTGGCGGGCAAGGCAAATCATGCGAAAAAATCGTACCTGTATCAGCCTCACCCTGCACCTTAAACCCCAAAGCCTGCAAAGCAAGAAAAGCGCGTGTAAAAGCCTTAGACCCCAACACCATACGCTACAATTTCATTCAAAATTATACCCTAAAGCCGCGACATGACGTCTATACAAGCATCCATGACAAATGCGGAAAATACGCACCGATACAGTTAGAATGGGTAGACTTCCGCCTTAATGAAGAAGACATCAACGGTAGTTTGGCACAAAAATTAGGGAACTACCGGTTCAGAATTTTCGGTTGCCGCCGCTTTACCAAAGAAGCATTACTCAATCAAGGCCGTTTAATGGAACAAAACATGCGCTTGATTAATGTTTTTGACAACACGCTCAAAGATTGCTTCAATATAGTAAAAATCCCTGACGACATTTGCGTTGAAGACAATCCAAGTCCATTGCCTGATTATCTGATAACGGCAGAAATCACCAATTATTTCATGAACATCTGCGACAAGTATAATTGGGACGAAAGTGCCATGGAAAACCGTCGCATCGGTTCATCGGAAATCACGGTCAGATGGAAGATTACGGACATCAACCGCACCCATGTTTATTGGAGCGGAGAAACGGACGGCTACGGCAATCTGACCCGAGGAGAAGAAAACGGCGAAGTGATATTGGTTGAAAGAGCATTTGCAGATGCGGTTAACAACCTGCGCAACCACCCCGGATTCTTAAAACAACTTAGCCGCCGTGTACCAAAGGCAGAAAAAGAGAGCCAGCGTGAAATTTATATAGACAACGAACGCAAGAACAATCCGGCCAAATGCCAGTTTACGGATCATACAAACGTGGTAACCAAATATGTTTATACACCGGAAAACAACGTAACTCAAGAAGATTTGCAACAAATACAAACCCAAACACGGCAAGCACAAACACAAACGACGACCGAGACCATAACCGAGCAGGTACAAGGTCCGACCGGTCCTGCCATTCAGATTAAACAAAGAATCAATAACAATGTCCAAAATCAATATTTTGGCGGCGAGCAAATTCCGTTAACCAAAGAACCAAGCACAACCACCATCCAAACGACAACAACCATAACAACGGACGGCAACGCACCAACCACAACAACACAAATCTCAGAGCAACCAACAACATCATCGATTACAACAACCATAACAACGGACGGCAACGCACCAACCACAACAACACAAATCTCAGAGCAACCAACAACATCATCGAT
>CALXPT010000034.1 GCA_944390355.1 uncultured Alphaproteobacteria bacterium
AAGATGAGGGCAACTGCCTCAAATGTCCCTTCGGAAACCAATGGGCTTGTCTAAAAAACGATAGCTCCGGTCAAGAAGATACCACTCCGACACCTGATTACGACAGTGGCGAAGAAAACACCACTCCGACCCCCGATTACAGCAACTGCAAAATCGGTGATATCTTGTATTCGGATATGAGCTGTAATGCTAATGTTGTTGCCTCCAAAACGCCAATCGGTGTGGTGTTTGATCAAGCGAATCGTTTAGCGATAGCGTTGGATACAGAGGAGAAACTATGGTCGGATGAACAGTTTGATGTACCGACATTACCAGATTATAGTTCACCATCAGAGGCAACAGCAGATTGGCAAGGTAAAAATAATACGCGTTTGGTGTTGGAATATTGCAGGATGAAGGAGAGAGGTTGTCCTGCGTTTGAGTATGTGAACAGCTATAAGACAGAAGGAACAAAAGCAGGAGATTGGTACTTGCCGGCAATGGGTGAATTAAACGCTATACGTGGTAATAAGGATGTATTGAATATAGCGTTAGGAAAAATCGGCGGAACAAAATTGAGGACAGATTGGTATTGGTCTTCTTCCGAGTATTCTGGTAACTTTGCTTGGATGTTGTGCTTCGGTAATGGTAGTGTGGACTACTACGATAAGAATTACGGTTACAATAACGATTACGTTCGTCCAGTCCTAGCTTTTTAGAACGCAAAATCTTCACGCAAAAAAACAGGAGCAAAAGCTCCTGCTTTTTTGTTATTATTTTTCTAGAACAATGAGGCTTGTTTCATGTTCTCAAAATAACGATTTACCGCTCGGGTGGTAGCTTGTGCCAATTTACGGCGATAGCTTTGCTGTTTTAGCAATCTTTCTTCCGTGCGGTTTGACAAGTATCCCATTTCCAACAATACCGATGGAACATCCGGAGCTTTCAATACCGCGAATCCCGCAAAACGGTGCGTGTCCGCCACAAGTTTGGCCGCGGAGCGCATCTCTTGCACCATGAAGGTGGCAAACTCGGATGAGCGGTTCATCGTTTCTCTTTGCGCCAAATTTATCAATATATCCGAAACTTCTTTGGAATGTTCAACCAAATTCAGACCGTCTATCACGTCGGCTTTATTTTCTCTTTCCGCCAAGGCCTCGGCCTCTTTATCGGAAGCGGTTTCGGACAAGGTATAAACCGATAAACCTTTCGCCGAACGATTTTTGGTGCTGTCGGCGTGCAGAGATATAAACAAATCTGCCTTATGCTTGCGCGATATTCTCACGCGCTCCCTTAAGGGAATGAAAATATCAGTACTCCTTGTCATATATACTTTATACTTGCCCGTATCTTCAAGCATCTTTTTTAATTCTTTGCCCATGGCCAGCGTGATGTTCTTTTCATACATGCCCGAATAGCCGATTGCTCCGGGGTCTTTGCCGCCGTGTCCGGGGTCTAGGACAATAATTTTTTTGGATGATGATTTCTTACTTGTACTCGGTTTGGGCGTATTGCGCTTGGCATAGCTTGAAGGCGAATCCGAACTCGTAAACGCATACGACGTCCCTACCTTTGAATTAAATTCGCGCGGAGAAACCAAGGTTATATCAACCACAAAACGCCAGCCGAAATTACTCTGCGGACTTAACATAAATGCTTTCTTGATTACGGCAGGTTTGGCCAGGTCAAACACTATGCGGCGGCCGTTGCTCTCTATCGTGCCGATACGCCCCGATGATATCAGGTTGTTCTTGGTGATTTGTTTTTCAATTTGCGGGTTAACATCCATCCCATAAGTATCTATCACCAATCGCGACGGTGATGACAGCAAAAACGCCTTGTATTCAAACTTGGCGTCGCCTTCAAGCACAATACGGACATTGCCGACGCCCTGCCCGATGCGCAATGATGAAATTTCGTTCGCTGTGGCTAAATTACTCATCAACAGCACAAATGCAAAAATAAGCACAGACACGAACGGTCTTGCCTTTTGCAGAAGTTTTGTGATTTGATGTCCTAATTTCCCCATAACTTTTCCCTTGTCCTTATTATATAATTTACTTCTTACTTTAATGTTAAGAAAAAAATGGGGGGTGTTGAAAAAAATTTGTTGTGTTTTTGTTTTTTTTATATATCCTATCCTTGTTGTACACATCCTAAAGTGTAGAATTTTAACATGGCACTTGAGCTTGCGCCCGTTAAAACATAGATATATTAGAGATAAGGTGTATAACAAAAGAAAAGTTTTTTTATTTAGCAGAGTTGCTTGTCGACCTTGGCACTAATTAAGCAAGAATAAATAAGCCGGCGGTCGCGTTAAAATAGGGTTTGATAAATGGGAAAGTCTTTTGCCTCGCGGGCGTGTTTGGAACTAAAATCTTTTGCTTCGCGGTGCGTTTGGGATTTTTGATTGTTTGTGGTAGGTGCTGCTCTTAATTTGTGTTAATGGCCGCATGTATTTTGGATTCAATTTCTGTTTTCTTTCGCTCTCTGCTTAATAATATTTATGATTGCCAAATTATGTTTTGGCTGAGCTGGAGTTTATTATGGTTAAAAGAATGCTTATTGATGACACTCAACCCGAAGAAACCAGAGTGGTCATTGTCGACGGTAACAAAATTGAAGATGTGGAATTCGAATCTACCAGTCGAAAACAAATTAAAGGAAATATTTATCTCGCTAAGGTTATGCGTATTGAACCCTCTTTACAGGCAGCGTTTGTCGATTATGGCGGAAATCGGCACGGTTTTTTGGCGTTCGGTGAAATTCATCCCGATTATTACAATATTTCCGATGAAATCGTGGCCGAGGTCGATAAGGAAGTCGATGAATTTATTGAGGCAAAAAAACAATTTCTTAAAGATAAAGAAGCCGAAAGAGAGAGAATCCGCGCCGAAAAAGCACGCCGTCGCGAAGAACGCCTGAAAGCTATGGCAGAGGCTGAGGCTAAAGCTATGGAAGAAGCGGCTCAAAAAGCTGATGCTTTACTTCAAGAACATAATGAAATCTCTGCTCAAGAGCTTGTTTCTTCGTCGGAAAGCGAGGATTTGTCTCCGTCAGGCAATTTTTCCTCTGAGGCATCGGATGTTTTGGCTTTTGATGATGTTCATCTTCCAAATGCTGAAACAAGCGAACCTTCCGTTTCTGAAAGTGTTTCTGCTGAGAGTGTTAGTACAAAAACATCTCGGTTGAGAAAATCTCGCTTTTCAAAAAAGAGAAAAAATACCGAACATGATGAATTGCAAGCCTGCGAATCCTTAACTGCCGATGAGGTCGAAAATGCTGAGCCACTCACGGAGCCTGTTGTCGGCAACGTGGATGAAGTTCAAACCGAAACAACAGCTGATAAGCCTAAAAAACGTTTTCGCCGCAAAAAGTTTTCCGCGCCCAAAGAAGAACTTAAGGTTTTATCCTCAGTATCCAAAGGTGATGAGTCGGTTTCGGCAGAAGCTGACCGCGATTCATCCGATGAGGCGGTCGTGGAAGAAAAAAATACATCCGCTCCGGCATCCGAATCCGCTAAAGTATCTTCTGAGATTGTTGGAGAAAATGCTCCTTTATCGGCTGAGGTCATTTCTTCAGGTAACGACGATGAAGATGATAATGTTCGAAATGCGGCTGTTCAAGATGATGATGACGACGATGATTTGGAAAACGATTTCGAACTGCAACGCAAATTGTTGAAAGTACGCAAACTCTATCATCGCAGCACTATTCAAGACGTTATTAAAGAAGGGCAAATTCTTTTGGTGCAAGTCGTTAAAGAAGAAAGAGGCAATAAAGGTGCCGCCCTCACAACTTATCTTTCTTTAGCCGGAAGATACTGCGTCTTGATGCCTAACCGGATTAAAAGCGGCGGCGTCTCCCGCAAAATTACCAATGCGGCTGACCGTAAGCGTTTGAAAGGTATTGTCCGTGAACTGCCGCTCACAATGGATATGTCCATGATTGTGCGCACAGCAGGAGAAGACAAAACCAAGTCTGATATCGTTCGCGATTACAACTATCTTATCCGCACTTGGAACAATATTCGAATCTCGGCTCTCAAAACCAAAGCTCCAGCCCTTATTCATGAAGAAGGAAATTTGATTAAGCGTGCTTTACGCGATATGTTTAGCCGCGATATGACCGAAGTTATCGTCGATGGCGATAGTGCCTACAAAACCGCGCGTGAGTTTATCAAAATTTTGGCTCCGCAAAACTTGCGCAAAATCAAAATTAACCGCAAAGGCGATTTGCCCTTGTTCCAGAGATTTCAGGTTGAGGCGCAACTCGATAAACTCCATGATACCAATGTTCAACTCGAATCCGGCGGCTATTTGGTGATTAATCCGACTGAGGCTCTTGTCTCCATTGATGTTAATTCGGGACGCGCCACCAAAGAAAAAGATCTTGAAGAAACCGCACTTAAAACCAATCTTGAAGCTGCCGATGAAATTGCACGTCAGCTCAGAATGCGCGATTTGGCCGGTCTTATCGTGGTCGACTTTATTGATATGGAAGACCCAAAAAATAATGCCGCGATTGAAAAGCGCATGAAAGAGGCTATGAAAAATGACCGCTCCCGTGTGCAGATTGCTAAAATGAGCTGTTTCGGATTGCTCGAAATTTCAAGACAGAGAACGCATTCCTCGTTCTTTGAAAGCAACTACAAGGTTTGTCCGTTCTGCCACGGAAAAGGCTTAATCCGAACCATTGAATCAAGCTGTGTATTAATCTTACGCAGCATTGAAGAAGAAGGTATTAAAAGCCGCTCCGCCGCGCTTAATGTCTTTGTGCCGGCAGATGTCGCCATCTATATCTTAAACAACAAACGCGATGCCTTAATCGACTTGGAAAAACGCTATAATATGCGCATTGTCATCAGCGCAGATAATGAAATGAAAAGTGTTGAAGACTACCGCGTTGAACGCGTTAAGGGAATTAAGGCTATTGCCAAAGCAGAAAAACCCGTTATGGAAGAAATTATTGAAGAAGAAGATGATGATGTCGATGACGGTTCATCCGAGGTCTTTGATGAAAATATTCAAAATAACGGCAATACGCTCGACAATGCTGATAAGGCTTGCGGCGAGGATATGATAAATTCTTCAGAAGAGGCTGACAACCGTAGCGATGGAGAGAGGACTGAGAAATTCCGCCGCAATAACAAAGGACGCCGCAACAGAAGTAATCGCTTTGATCGGAGAAGAGGACGCAACCGCCCTCACCGCAATAACGACAACGGAGATAATCCGGAAAAATCTTCTTCCGAAACCGTTATGCTCTATGACAGCCATGAAGACATTAAACCTGCTATCGAAGATAATCCCGAAGTTGAGAAAAAGTCTACTTGGTGGCGGAAGTTAATCAGCTGATGAGTTTGGCCATAAGAAAATATTTCAAAAGACTAACGACGGGACTTTTCCTGCTGTTGGTCTTTTTTAATGTGCAGATTTGTCGGGCGGAAACCATTCGACTGATTTCGGATGAAGAAACAGAGCTTTTTTTGGCAGATATTCTCCGGCCGATTTATGGGGCAATCCATGTTCCGTTTAACCGAAACAAGGTGTTTATTGTTCAAGACAATTCGCTCAATGCCTTTGTAGCGGACAGAAACGATATGTTTGTGCATACGGGCACTTTGATGCAGGCAGATAATTACAATCAACTTGAAGGTGTGTTGGCGCACGAGGCCGGACATATTCAAGGCGGGCACATCTTGCGTCAAAAGCTTAAAATGCAAGATATGCAATCGGTGAGTTTGGCCTCGGTTATTGCCGCAGGTGTTATCGGCGCGGCCAGCGGGCGTCCCGATGTCGGGATGGCAATTGTTTTGGGCGGGCAGACCTCTGCTTTGCATTCCATTATCGCCTATCAAAAGCAAGAAGAACGCAGTGCCGATGAGGCTGCGGTTTCTATTTTGAAAAAAATCGGAAAATCTCCCGAAGGTTTGCGCGATTTTATGAAAAAAATTCAGCGGCAAAATATGCTCTCGGGTATTGAAGAAACGCCTTATTTCAGAACTCACCCGATGAGTGCCGAAAGGTTGGGATTTTTAAATAATGCCGCACAAGGGAATCCGTTTGTGGTTAATCAAAAACTACAAGCAAGGTTTGAAATGATTAAAGCTAAACTTGTCGGCTTTTTGGTTGAACCGCGGCGCGTGTGGCAAATTTATCCCAAAAATGATGTTTCGCGCGCGGGAAGATATGCGCATGCGGTTGTGTTGTTTCGCCAGTCGGAAATTGAAAATGCTCTCCGAAATATTAATTCTTTAATTCAAGAAGAACCGCAAAACCCCTTTTTCCGTGAGCTTAAGGGGCAGATTTATTTTGAAAGCGGAAATGCGGCGCAGGCGGTGGCGGAATATAAAATTGCCAACAAAATTTTGCCCAATGCCGCAACCATCCAAATCAGTTTGGCGCAGGCAATGCTTGAAAACTCCCCCTCCCCGCAAGAAGTTAAAGAAATTATCAACCTGTTAAACAAGGCTCTTATTCAAAATCGGGATTCTGCGGCATGGTTGTTATTGGCACAAGCTTACGGAATGGATGAGGATATGGCTTATGCCAATTATGCCTCGGCAGAGTTTAGTTTAAGAATGGGTGAGTTGGATACGGCGGAAAAGCAAATCAAGGCCGCGCGGGAGGCTCTTAAGCCACAAGGCGAAATGCGTAATGGGAAAAATACGGCGAACGACGTTCGTGGTATGCATGGTGCACGCAACACCGCTCAGCTCAAACAAAAGCTCGATGATTTGGAAAAAAGAATAAAACAACTCAAGAAAATCTAATTTTTTGAAAATTGACAAAAATAATACTTGCAATATGCGGCAAAGTGTGATATGGTTATTTTACAAATTAAATATTTTTATGTTAAATAAATTAATTTTTATTATGGAACAGAAAATTTTTGCAGAAGTAAAAGAGTTAGCTAGAGAAAATGGTTTTAAGTGCAATGCTGCAGGGCGAAAGTTCATTGCTGATAAAATTCAGTTAACAGAACCACGCGCGTTCAGCGGAGATATTTTGAAAACATTGCAGTTAGCTGAAGAAGTCGGCGGATGCAAGGCTGGGGAGGAATTCGAATATATTAATGCGCAGGGTGGAAAGTCCGTTTTCCGTGTTTGCGAATTAAACAATATTCCGAAGAATTTAACTAACCCAGTGTTGGTCGGATTTTCAGGTACGATGGCTTTGCCAACGTATTTGATGGAAGCCGTCCGCTTCTATGCAAAACAAACAGGCAAACTGTTGCCGCTGTTGCTGGTCGGGAAAGAAGGCAACAAAGGCTTGTTCGGAAAGGTTTTTGACCGCACCGAAGGGCTGATGATAGAAGCCGAAAACAAGACATATATGAACATTTTGGAACTTATGGCACCATCTGCTTGGGTTCGGGAAAATGCTCGAATTTGTCAGGATACCGACACCGCAGGAAACCTCGATGAGTTAGCCGCTTTTGCTCGGGCTCAGGGGAAAGAAGTAACATTCATTCTCTGCACCGGACAGCCGTGGTATGACAAACGTGTGGTTGCCGAGTTTGCTTGGCACGCACGGGAAGAAAAGTACAAAGATGTGAAAATGAACTTTGTTTTGATTCACTGCCCATTGTATCTCAACTTCCACGTTATTGACGGACGTCCGTCCGAGTTATCGCTTGGTTATGCGCAAGCGTCAGTTGGACCTTTGTGTAAAGATACAATCGGCTTTGACGGCACGACAGAATCTGCTCATCCTGAGCGTTTCTTAATGCCTGGGGTGAAAGCATTCGACTGGGGACAGTTGGAAGAGCTCATTAAAAACTACGCCAACATGGGCTGGCCGAACTATGAAGAAATTCTATTCGG
>CALXPT010000035.1 GCA_944390355.1 uncultured Alphaproteobacteria bacterium
GAAAATAAGGTTAAAGCCTATCCCATATCTCCATAAACACCCCATATATAACCGGATTTGATAAAGGAAAACCAACTTATCCGGAACTACAACAATCAAGGGATAACGAAAAATTATCCGCAATACGGTACTAATTTTTGGAATACCCCAAACAATAACTATGGCTTTGGCAGCTCAAATATTCATCAGAATATTGAAAAACGGAATAATAATCCGTTTGAAAATACGGTGAATATTTTTTTGCAGAACCAAACCGAACAGAGTTATGGAGTAGGAAGGCAAAGCTTATCTTAGAACAGGAAAACAATAACTCTATTCAATGGGGCTGACCTCCAAGTTGCTGAAGGGGCCCGAGGGTTAGGTCAAGCGGGGCAAACTCCCATTCCTAACACGGCTCGTGATAAAATTATAAATAATTACAGCTTGCTTGTCAACCCTAGCTTGCCAAATGTATTGTAAATCAATGTTAAGATGAGGTCGAGCATTCGGAGCGATATATTACAAATTTTATGTCTAAATTATTGTTGTAATCAATATAAGTCGGTGAATTTCTTTTTATATTTTTAAAGTAATTGTTAATATTACGTCTTTATAATACAGCCTATGTTTTGTTTCTTTATTTGGGGGCGGTATGAAGGCGGCTTATTTCTATTTCGGCGTAGCTTTGTTGTTTCCTTTTATCGTGGGAGCGCAAATTTCTCCGGTGGTTATTTCCAATATTGTGGAGAAAAACAAACCTAATCCTGATGCGAAAAAATATGTGGATATGGTTAAAATTAACTGCTTGCCTGAAATTGGTGTTTTACAGATTAATGTTAATGATTTTAAGGTCGGAGATGTAAACCAAGAGGCTTTTTATTTGCATAAAGAAAGCCGTGAAAAGCGTCTTGAAACGCGTCGAATGTATCATTTTAGGGAAGGTGAAAACAAGCAGGTTGCCCGCGTTTGTGTGATTAACGGAACTAAAGTCAGCGTACGTCTTGAAGATGTTCGTTGTGTCTCTGATGCTTTAAATGCTCCGAAATTGGATGAAAATGAAACTTATCCTGCCGATTGTATCGGGGCGGCGGTTTCCATTCGTGTCGATAATAAGCTTTGGGTGAATAATCTTAATTTACAAAAAACTGTCGATTATAAAAAAATCAATTCCATTGAAATCGGGCGGCCTACTTCTCCTAAAGGTGATAATGATTTGGCTATGCGCATCAATTTTATTGCAGGCAGAGACCAATTGCCTGATGAAATTAAACATCCGAAGGCAAGCGTTTCCTCCGATATGATGTATTCGGTTGTCTATCCCGAACAAAAATTTAGTGATGGTTTTGTGGTTAATAATGATAATTTTTGGGGGGAATAGTTTATGAATAAGTCTCTTTGGTCTTTGGCTACGGTTTTTTGTTTGTTCCCTCAGTTTTCTCAGGCAGAAGGTTTTTTGAATTTGTTTGAAATTAACTGTTTACCCGAAATCGGTGTGTTGCAGATTGCGCCGCGTCCTTATCCGGCGGGAAATGATGTTAAAGAAAATTTTTATCAACATGATGCTGAGATGAAGACTGCTTTGGAAGATAAAAATTTCTATTTCTTAAAAGAAAATGCCGCTTCTTCCGTGCAAAAAAACTGTCAGTTGCGGGATTATAATGTTCAGGCTGATTTACAGTCGGTGGCTTGTAAAGGGCAAGAAAACGGCGGAAAGTGTTTTGATACGACCTTTACTTTGAAAGTCGGTGATAAGGTTATTGTCGATAAGCTTGATTTGAGCCAATTTTCAGATGAAAGAACCTTTGTTAATATTGAATTTAAGGTTTTGGATGCCGTGCGGTATTTGTTGCAACTTGATTATGTTACAAAACCTAAAGGATTGGCCTCGGTGGATAGTTATCCCAAAGGGGCACGCTCCATGCTCTTGTCCAGATATCGTTTGACTTATGACTATCAAGATTTTGAGGATGGTTTTGTTTTGAAACCAGAAACTTTGGATTTTCCGAAAGAGACTGAGTAAATCTGTTTTTTCTTTGTTGCAAATATTTGGACTTGCTTTATGATGTCTTCAAATTGATTGTTTGAGGAGATTGTGCATGAAAGTCAGTGTCGGTGCCGATCATGGCGGTTTTGATGCTAAGTCTGAACTGGTTGAGTTTTTGAAACTTAAAAAAATTGAGGTTATTGACGAAGGAACTATGTCTTCGGAATCGGTTGACTATCCGGATTTTGCCGAGAAAGTTTGTCAGGATATTTTAAGCGGACGTGCACAGTTGGGTATTTTGGTTTGCGGCACGGGTATCGGTATTTCGATTGCCGCTAATCGGCATAAAGGCATTCGCGCGGCGTTGTTATATTCTGATGAGGCGGCGCGTTTGGCTAAATTGCATAATAATGCCAATATTGCCGTTTTCGGCGGACGGACGATGTCTGTTCAAGAGATGAAACAGCGGTTGGACATTTTTTTGAATACCGAATTTGAAGGCGGGAGGCATATCCGCCGTCTTGAAAAATTAGATGTTTACGGAGGTTGTTAGGTGATGGATTTTGTTCAAAATTTAGCTCAGGAAGATGATGAAATTTTTTTTGCCGTTGAGGAAGAGCTTAATCGACAGAGGAATCAGATCGAATTGATTGCTTCCGAAAATATTGTGTCTCCCGCCGTGTTGGAAGCTCAGGGGTCTATTTTGACCAACAAGTATGCCGAAGGATATCCTCAACATCGCTATTATGGAGGCTGCGAATTTATTGATAAGGCGGAGTCTTTGGCTATTGAACGCGCCAAAAAGCTTTTTAATGCCGGTTTTGCAAATGTGCAACCTCATTCCGGCTCTCAGGCTAATACCGCGGTTTATTTGGCTTTGCTCAAGCCGTTTGACACGATTTTGGGAATGTCTTTAGATGCCGGCGGGCATTTAACCCATGGGGCTAAGGTTTCTATTTCCGGTAAGTGGCTTAATGCCGTGCATTACGGGGTTGAAAAAGAAACCGGTTTGATTGATTATAATCAAGTTGAAACATTAGCCTTGGCAAACAAACCGAAGTTGATTATTGCCGGTGGGTCGGCTTATTCTCGCATTGTTGATTTTAAGCGTTTTCGTGAGATTGCCGATAAGGTCGGGGCTTATTTGATGGTGGATATGGCTCATTTTGCCGGGCTTGTGGCCGCAGGGCTTTATCCGAATCCTTTGGAATATGCCGATGTGGTTACGACTACGACGCATAAAACCTTACGCGGTCCCAGAGGCGGAATGATTTTAACTAATAATCCAGATTTGGCCAAGAAAATTGATTCGGCTATTTTCCCCGGAACGCAAGGAGGGCCGTTGGAACATGTGATTGCCGCAAAAGCGGTTTGCTTTAAGGAAGCTTTGACACCGGCGTTTAAGGATTATGCCGCGCAGGTGATTAAAAATGCCGAAGTTTTGGGTGAGGTTCTCAAAAAACGCGGGCTTGATTTGGTTTCGGGCGGAACGGATACGCATTTGCTATTGGTGGATTTGCGCCCGAAAAATTTGACCGGAAATGTGGTGGAAAAAGCTTTGGAAGAAGCGCATATGACTTGCAATAAAAATGCTATTCCGTTTGATCCGATGCCGCCGAAGATTACTTCCGGCGTCAGGGTAGGGACACCGGCGGCGACAACCCGCGGGTTTAAAGAAAAAGAATTTGAAAAAGTCGGCAACTGGATTGGCGATGTGATTGACGCTTTGGCTCAAGGAAACGTTAATAAGGTTATTCCTCAAGTGGCTCAAGAAGTTATTGCTTTGTGTCAACAATTTCCGATTTATTAAACTTCTTAAAAATATAACCCGACTGTTTAACCAGTCGGGTTTCTTTATTATTGGATTTTATCTGCCTTTTAATTCTTTTTGGCGGGCAATAACGGCTGCACGGGCTGCATCATAGGTCGGGTTGTTTTGTGTTTGGTTGTTATGGCGTGCCGTGCGGATGGTTGCGCGCGCTTGTTCAAGCTTGCGGCGTTTGTCGCTTTCTTCTTGCGAGAGGCCTGAGTATTCGCCTTTTTGATTCTTATCATGAACCATTTGCCTTAAGGCGGCTATTTTTTGTTTGGCAAGACGTTGTTTGGTTTCCGGTTCGAGCCCTTGAAGCTTGCTCCAATCAGGCATGTTTTCAATCGCGACATTGTTTTCGAGGCAAGCTAAAATTAACCGTGCCTTAAATTCGGGGGATTTGATGTTGCCAAGAGAGATGGTTTGTCCTTGTGATTTGGCTAATTTTACCAAATCATCAAAATCTTTATAATCCGGAATTTTGGGCTTTTGGTCTTTATCTTTGGCCTGTAGGCTGATTTGATTGTCGGCGGTGGCCGTGATGTTTAATTCCTCACCGTTTTGGCGTTTTAATCCGGCAGAGAAATTCGGTGATTGGGTATCTTCATGATACTGTGAATGTTCTTTGGCGGCAACTGCTTGATAAAATTTGCGGTATGGTTCTTTGAAACTTTCATCAATCGGGTCCGGTTGATGGGGCATATTTTCGGGTTTTTGATGCCCTGAATCCGGTGTGTCAACCGTGTTGTTGTTTTGGTTATCCGGTGTTGGGGTGTGGGTATTTTGGTTGGTATCCAGATTTTCGGCAATACGAAGAATTTCTTGTGTGTCAAAGACATCGGGGGTTTTGCCGGCGATGATTTGTTCAATAATTTCGGGGGTGATGCCTTTGCTTCTTAATAAATCCTCGCGGTTCTTGATAATGTTTTGGGCCTTATTTAAATATGCTACCTGTTGGGGTTCTAAGGGTTGTTCGGCCAGAACAAATGATGAAAGGTCTCTTGTTTCCATTTGTTTGGTGTCCGGATTGTAGACTTCGAAGCTGTAGATTATGGACATGGCTTGTTTTAAGTCTGCGTCCGAATTTTGAAATTCTCTTAACGGAAGATCCCATGCGTCATTTGTTATTTGTGAGTCGAACTGGGCGTTTGCAGCACGGTAGATTGAACCATAGTCATTATCCCAGTTGCGGCTGGTTCCCTCAACGATATGTTTCATGTCTTTGAGGAGGGTATCTTGTTCTTGCGGGGAAAGTGTTTTTAGTTCATCTATCAGCCACTGCGCTTTAGTTGGGAATTGTTCAAAGTCTCGCCCTTTGTCATAGAACTTTTTGATGGCGGCTAAAATCTCGGCAATGTGGGCTGATTTTTCGTCATGTTCGTGAAGGCGCAGGCGATTTTCTAAGCTTAACTGCGGGCGCTTGGTTCCAAAACCGCGGTGGTTTTTCATGTGTTTGAGCTCGTGTGCCAATGAAAAGTGTTTTTGTTTCGGCGATAAGAAATGCTCTTTTTGATAGATGTATCTTACATAGATTTGTTTCTCTTTATCAGAGAAGGTGCTTAAAATTTGTCTTTGTTCATCTCTTGTTTGGCCTTGGCTTATGGCATTATGGACTTTGGCGATGATTTGCTCAATGTCTTTGTCAAAAGATATGACCTTGTCAAACATTTTTATTGAGTTGCCGTTTATTTGGGCACGGGTGCGGTTGAATTCGACGCGGTTGCCGGATTCATCTTCCCAGTAGGTTTCTTGCTTGGCGTCATCATATTTGAGGGTGTAAAATTCCGTTTCGCGGCTGAGATGGACGCCGGCGTTGTTTAATTCGGCGGGAATTTCCCAATCTTGTATCGTGTAGTCGGCAAAGACGTATTTTTTGCCGTCGCGAGCCTGACGTTTATTGATTTCTGCTTTCAAAGCACTATTGTCTTTGAGCTCGTTGTTTATCGGGCCGGTCGGCAGAATTGTGTAGGTGGCTAGTTCTTTGTTTAAGGAGCGGCTCAGTCCGGGGTTGAAGTCCGGAAATTCCGACCAAATGCCAAGTGTTAAATCCGGAGTTGGTTTGGCTTGATAGGTTCTGATTTGTGCATCGGTTAATTTTATCCCTTCTTTTACTACCAAGTATGTACCGCCGACGTTAACTAATTGCATTTTTTTAGTCTCCTTATTTATTTAATCTTTTTTTAATATACTATAAATTTTGTCTAAAATCAATAATAATTTTATTGTTGGTTCGTTTTTTTGGGGAAAGTCGCTTCTCGAATCTTTTGCTTGCGGCTTTATTCCGAATCGGGTATCGTAGCATTTGATTGTTATTGTAGGAGTGATTTATGAAAATTGTCTTTATGGGAACACCTGATTTTGCCGTTGCGGCTCTCAATAAAATCGCATCTTGTCATGAGGTGGTTTGCGTGTATTCTCAACCGCCCAGAGAAGCGGGGCGCGGCCACAAGTTACAAAAAACGCCCGTCCATGAAGCGGCGGAAAAATTGGGGATTGAGGTGCGCACGCCGAAAACATTACGCTCATTCGAGGAACAAGCCGCTTTTAAGGCTCTTAACGCCGATATGGCTGTGGTGGCGGCTTATGGCTTGATTCTTCCTAAGGCAATTTTGGAGGCTTTTCCGAAAGGGTGTGTGAATATTCACGCTTCCCTTCTGCCCAGATGGCGCGGGGCTGCTCCCATTCAACGCGCGATTGAGGCCGGTGATGCTCAGACAGGCGTCACGATTATGAAAATGGATGAGGGGCTTGATACCGGTGATATGCTGCTCAAAGGGGTGGTTGCGATTACGCCTCAGACAACAGGCGGAAGTTTGCATGATGCTTTGGCTGAAATCGGTGCGGATTTAATTCTCAAAGCTTTGGCTTCTTTTGATGATATTTCTCCCGTTAAGCAAACAGATGAAGGAACGTGTTATGCCGCTAAAATCGACAAAGCCGAAGCTAAGATTGATTTTGGTCAGCCGGCCGATGTTTTGGAACGCAAAATTCGAGCGTTTAATCCGTATCCGGCGATGTTTTTTGAATATAAGGGCGAGCGTTTCAAAATCTTTCGGGCAAAGGTGGTGGAAATGCGCGGAAAAATCGGCGAAATTCTCGAATCTGACAATCGTTTGGTGATTGCCACCCAAGACAAGGCTCTTGAGATTTTGGAAATTCAACGTCAGGGCAAAAAAGTTATGTCTGCATCCGAATTGCTCCGCGGAATGAAGTTTGAGGGTGTTCTTTCCTAACGCTCTTATTGCTTTTTGTTAAAGTCAACGCCGCGGCAGATGATGCCTATCATAATACCCAGCAAAATATAACTGGTTAAACATTCCATACTCACGATAATGCGGGCTAAGGTGTTTTGCGGATAAATGTCGCCGTAGCCAACGGTGGTCATGGTTATTATGCTGTAATACACGCCGTTGAAAAGCGCGTTCATCCCGTTGCCTAAGTTAAAGGCCAAAGGCAGCCCCAAAGAATTGTGGATGGTGTTGAGCGATACGTTAATCACCGTAAAAGCTATCACTAAGTTGATGAAAAAAACGGCAAACTCGGCTAAATCTCTGACTGTGGCTTTGCTGTCAGGCGACAACAATCCCGAGAGCTTTTTTATGAATCTTTTAACCTGATGATAGGTGCTGTACAAGATTAAGGCCGAGATTAAATATGTTGTTATCTCATTTAACGCGAGGTATATGCTGCAAATTCCTCCTATACAGCCGGTGATGAATATGGCCGTTTTGTTTTCTTTGTCGAAAGGCTGCAAAGTCCAATGTTTGTGTGCCAACCATTTGTTTAAGCCTAGATAAATTATGGCGGTTAAAAGGGCGTTGCCTGCCGGAATAACAATAAAGTTTTTCCATGGGTCTAGTATATATTGGCTTAAGGTTGAAACCACTGTTTCGTGATGAAAAGATAGTACGAACAATGAAATGAATATACATAAATTGAG
>CALXPT010000036.1 GCA_944390355.1 uncultured Alphaproteobacteria bacterium
TTTTTTCTGAATTTTCCATAATGATATTTTTTTAGAAATTAATAATAAAAAAATTTTACCTCAAATTGTTTTGCACCAAATAGTTATGCACCATAACCTTAATCAGTGCTTTAGGCATAGGTGCGTTCTTTTCGTTTCCGACATAATTTTGCACCTGTTTTTTGGCATCATCGGGCAAAGGCAAAAGCTCCACCTTTGTTACCAAGGGAACATCCTGCCCATCATCATTGCTGAAACACCATGCCCCGTTTTTTCGCATCAGGATTAAAAGAGCCAAAAAATATTGACAATCTTCATAAGCGAATGAAAGCGTAAAAACAAATACATCCGGACGCGTACGAACAACTTTTTTGCCGCCTTCCTGAATTTCTACCCAAGAAGTTTCCTCATTGAGTGAGTTTTTCAAAACAAGGCTTTTTTCAATATCAACCTTATCCCAATCAATGCGCTTTTTCACCTCGGAATGATGTTCCACTTCCCAAGCAAAAATCGCCCAATCAAGCACCCGCTTATAATCTTTGACCTCCCGCCCAAAATAAACAGTCTTAGGAGCTTGAGATAAAAGCTTTTTTCCTTTTTCAAGTTCTTCTTTAGATAAAGCTTCTACGGCTTTATGAACATCCAAACAATCAAACTGGTGTTTTTTGAGCCATTTGTAAGCCTCATCCGGCGCATCATATTTCCGCTGAAGCGAACGTTTTTTCACAAACAATTTTTTGATAAATCCAACCATAATTATAATTTTTAGTTAATAATAAATTTTAACCTCCTCATCTTATACGACATCTCCCCTTTTGTCAATAGACAAAATAAAAAAAAGCATCTCACTTAGCTAAAAGTGAAATGCCTTTTATATTTTATCCTAAAAGCATTGAAATCTGTAAACAAATTTCAGATGCTTCTGGATTAACCAACTCAAAATCATTTGAAAAATCGTAAAAACGATTTTCATAATAATCTCTTGAATGAGCGAACTGAAAATCCTCATTCATGTCAAACAAAAATTCATTCAAGAATTCTTGTTTGAAATTCATGTTCTCAAGTTGCTCAACTAGAATATAAATAAATTTTTCCATAATAGTATATTTTTAATTATTTTAACAAATTTATTATACCACAAATCCAGTCTTTTGTCAATAGACAAAATCACAAAAAAAGCCGCTCTAACATCAAGCGGCTTCTCTTCAATAAAAACACAAGCTTAAATTGCCAAACTCTCAGCCATTTGCTGACGTTTGAACGCCATACGCTGATAACGGCTGATGATTTGCTCCACCAAATCACGGTCATCACCACCGGCCGCAATCTCATCAATCGTCTTGCCTTCGTCAATATAAGCTTTCAAGATTTTATCCAACAACGGATAAGGCGGCAAACTATCCTCATCTTTTTGGTTAAGGCTAAGTTCGGCCGTCGGCGCCCGCACCAAAACCTCGGACGGCAAAACCCGAAGTTGCTCGTTGCGCCACTTGGCCAAACCGTATAAATCGGACTTATAAATATTGCCCAAAGGCATCAACCCACCGCAAGTATCACCATAAAGCGTGCAATAGCCCATGGCCGCCTCAGACTTATTGCCGCAAGCCAAAACCAGCGCATTGGTTTGGTTAGACAGCGCCATTAAGATAACCCCTCTTTGCCGCGCCTGCAAATTTTCCATAACCAAACCTTTCGGCGGCTCACGGAAAAAATCAGTCAGAAAAGCCCCTTGCGCCGCAATCAAATTATCAATATCAACTTCTTGATAATCCAAATGATTAAGCACGGCAATTTCTTGAGCAATTTGCAGACTTAAGGATGACGTATATTTTGTTCTCATCATCACCGCCTTAACATTTTCGCCACCCAAAACATCGGCAGCCAAAACCGCCACCACCGCGGAATCAAGTCCGCCCGACAGTCCCAAAATCACTTTTTTGAAACCGTTTTGGACGCAATAATCGTGCAAACCGCTTTTTAACTTGTTCCAAATTTCTTCCATGATGTTATCTCCCG
This sequence comes from uncultured Alphaproteobacteria bacterium, assembly GCA_944390355.1. GTDB lineage: Bacteria > Pseudomonadota > Alphaproteobacteria > RF32 > CAG-239 > HGM16780. The sequence continues at coordinate 1,996 of CALXPT010000036.1, forward strand.
AATTGATTTTGATACATATTAAATTGAGATTTTTTTTCATTCAACACCTGACGAAAAAATTGTTGCATCGTCATCATGCGGAGCACACCGGCTTCAACCGCTTTTTGATAAGCCGGCTGTTGAATGATTTCGGGCATTTGCTGATTTGCACCCATACACAAATCTTCCAAAACCGTAACTTTAGCCCCGCGGCTCAAAAATCCGTTCATTGCCTGTTTCACGCATATATCGGAAAGCACACCGCAAAGATAAACTTCTTTACCCCTCCAGTCTTGCTGTAAAACGGCATAAGTTTTTTCTTCATTCCACAAATTGGTGGTTGATTTATAGAGATTAACAACCGGAATATTATCCTTAAACTCGGCGGCCTTTTGCCAACCCCAAGTTCCGTAAATCGTATGAGCCGGAAAAGATTGTGCCTCTTTGGTGTTCGGATAAGTCTCGGCAAAATGCGTGTCCGCAGCATCAATAATTTGCGTAAACATTCCCTTTTGCAAAGACTGATTAAAATGTTTATGGCGCGCAATCAGCGCGGGATTATTGATTGTTAGATTGCTCTCTTCGGCCACAAAATCGTTCTGAAAATCAATGCGAACTAACATGCGTTCGTTCATAATATTATCTCCTTAGGCTTATCAGGTTAAAATGCGGTCTCTCTTTCATAAGCCCTGCGAAAGACCAAGACCGATAGATTAAAAAAAAATTAGATAATCGCTTTTCTTTTATAGAAATGCTCCTCAATCAGTTGATGATTTTCGGAATGAATAAAGTTTTTCCAACGCTTATCGCCAAACTTAATCATATCGCGAACCATTGTTCCGGTAACGAATGGAAAATCTTCCGCCGTACGGTCAACATATTCAATATTTTTGAAAGCTTCTTTGAACCAATGCGCATCATAAGAACTTCCGGCATAATAAACATCGGGACGCCCGAGTTGCGGCAAGCTCTCGTTCATAAAATCCAAAACATATTCCGCCCATTCCGCCGGATTGTTGATGTCGAATAAGCCGATGATTTTTAAGCGCGGATAATCGGGCGAATTGCGATAAACATTTTGAATCATCTTTTTGCGCGTGGTGTAGTTGAGAGGGTTGCGCTCCGTACCCTGCTCTTGAATCGACCCCAAGATAATGGTTACTTGCGTACAATCTTTAAGCATACGGTCAATCAATCGCGCGTGGCCGATATGAAAAGGCTGCGCCCGCATAATGCTCAAACCATGTTGATATTTGTATTCAGACATAAAAAAAACTCCTTACTTAAGGAGCCGACATCAGAAAGATTTATATAGAAACTGATAAATTTAGATAGCGTGTGCAAATAAAGTTGCCAGCTAGATAAATTTATTTATCCTTCCTCGAACTCGGCTCTGTTCTAATTCTGCTCCTCGTCCATAAGCCCTGCGGACGACCGGAACAAATATGATAATAATCAAAAAAAATAAAATTGCAACAAAAAAAGAGCTTGGAAAACATCCAAACTCTTTTTTCATTAAAAAGGAATGCTTTGATAAGTCGTATTTTTACTCATCACACCTCGAGAGGTCCGCACATAATAACTTGATTCCTCATTAGAGGACAAATAAGGATACCGAGCATCCAACAAATGAACACCTCCTCCCAACATATCCAAAGAACGATTTATAATATCTTGACAAGAGAGCAAACGCTTTAATTCAAAAATGGATGGTAAAAAAACTTCTGCAGCCTTTATCCCAGGATAATTAGCGCACCATTCTGCTGCTAATGAACAATCTGGTCAAACGGTAAACCGAGCTGTTCTGCAAAAGCAGTCACTCTTTCTAAGTCTTCTATTTGTCCCATAACATAAATTTTATAGATTAATAAACTAAAATAATACATTCTCACCTTCCCCCTATACACCGGCTTGACAAATTTGTCAACAAAAAAAGCACGAGAGTATATTCTCGTGCATAAACGGCAATTACCTGCCAAAGATTTTAATAATTTTCTCAGGTTGAAAACCTAAATCATTGGGACGATACCACCCATAATCAACATGCTCTGTCAAATCATCTTCGGCAAACGCTAACTCAGAAATTACGGCATCAACAACGGCAAATTGCTTTTCGGTAGAACCGGAAACACAAACCAAATTACCTTTTGCATTAACAAAAATTTCATCACAACTTTCCAGTCGCCCAAAATCAACATCCAAAGGATCACCCAAGCGCGTATCAAAAGCACGCACGGTAGAAAAGAAAAACTTTTCATACCCCAAAAAAGCGCGAGCATTCACCTGTCGTTTTTCAACAAATAAAACAGCACCGTTAATTACAAAAACCTCTGGAGCATTTGCAAAATCAATTTTTGTCCGAAAGATGAGTTGATTTCCCTCGGAACTGTGCCGAATAACACTGTAAGCATATGCCAAATCAGATGTCCGATAAACTTCAATGCTTTGATACTTTGCTTCCGGAGGCAGAACCTGCATCAAAACATTTTTTTTGCTTTGAACATCAGCATCTTTAGAGCACGCAACCATAAAATACTCAAAATCTTTAGTTTCAATAACGGCAACATCAAATTCTTTTTCCATAACAATATATTTTTAATAAACACAATAAATAAAAAAACTTCTTGGAAGATATTACATATTTATCAAAGAATCAACAAAAAAACTCTCCGCTTTCACGAAGAGTTTTATAAATACCCAAACTAAATTGTTTCCGCCAAGCTTGGATAAAATTGCTTCAAATAAGCCCGCACCAAAACGACATAACCGCTTTCAAACATAAGTTTCCAGTTTCTCTTTCTAAACCGATAACCGCTTTGGAACATCACCTCGAACAAGCTTAAAGATAATTTTCCTCTAATCCAAGATTTAACCAAAGCACTTTCCAAGTCCTCAAGTACAAAGCTTTTAGTTTTCACCATCTCCAGCAAATATTTGAGCGGTAAATCACCTGAAACTGTTGCGCGAAGAACCAATACGGCACAACCAAACGGAATGATATATCCCTTGTCGCATAACTTCAAAATAAATTCGGGAGAAATTTTATGTTCACACATACCTTGAAACAACACCCCCAAAATTGAAGGCACAAGCATAACAAAGTAATCAATCATCTCACACAAAAGCTTTTCAGAAACCTTTCCGTCAATAATAGCCTCAGCCAAATCATGCATTGCCCAATAATAGATTTCATAATTTTTTCGAACCATGGCAATGATGATATCTTCGGAGAGTTTATGTGCAACCACCTGTTGAAAAATCCAGCATATTTCTTCATCCGAAAAGATATACTTAATTTCAATCAAAACTTTCAAATCATCCTCCAAAGTAGGAGAAAGAACATTGAAACAAAAAATTTCCGGCGTATTACGTCTTTGCTCAACCAAATTATTCTTCGGCAACCCCGCCATTTTTTCACGAAGCTCAGCCATTTGACTCATAGATAACTTTCCCATAATAACTTTTTTATAGATTAATAAACTAAAATAATACATTCTCACCTTCCCCCTATACACCGGCTCGACAAATTTGCCAACAAAAAAACTCCTCACCATAAGTAAGGAGTTTTAAAAGATTAGAATAAGCTTAAAAAGCAAGAAAACATCTGACACTATAGAAGTCATATTTGTCGCCTAGTTCCACACAGCAGGCATAGGGGCTCACCACCAACGCAAATTTACATCTATTCGCATCTACTGCCTCGGATGAGGTCCAACACCAATCAGCCACATTCAAAATTGTCCCTCCAATCTTTTCTAGCGCAGGATTAATTATGTCTATATTGGCACTAGCCTGTTTAAGCTGAATTTTTGCCGGTAAAAAACCTTCTCCAAGTTTTACGCCATTTTCAGAATATAAATGACACCATTCCGCTGCCGGAAAACAAACTTCATACATTTCAGCATGAGTAATCAATCTTTCGGTATTGGTCATACCATCTTCCTCATCACAAATTTCGGTTTTGCAATATGCTTCAGCCCACTGTGTTTTTATCACATCCGGTGTAAGAATTAAACCTCGCTTACCAATCGGTGCATTAAGGTCAGGATTAAGCCATGCCACAACACCTTGACAGTTTGGATAAGCTTTCGGATTTGGCGAAAACTTCTTTCCTTCAAAAGCATACCACCCAACTTTAAGTTTGGATGAATCCTTTTGAATAACTTCCGATGAAACAGTCCGTTCACTTTCCAATTCCTGCGCCACTTCTGCCGCCAATTCTTTAAGTTCACTTGCACTCAAACCATACTCATCAGCAAACGCTCGCAAATCATCTTTTGCTTTTTCTCTTTCATTTTCCATAACAATAAATTTTTATAATTAATAACTAAAATAATACATTCACACCTTCACTCTTATTTCCATACGACAAATTTGTCAACAAAAAAAACTCCTCAGGAACACACTCCTAACCATATATCAACTATGGCACGTTTAGAAATTCGATAATTGAGATGAGTAACCAAAACGAACTCTCCACACAAGACACTTCCTAAAAGCTCAAGATTTGGAGATTATAACGCAAAAAACAAGCCCCTCAAGAACACGCCCCTACCAGACATCAACCTATAGCACACTTAGAAACTCGATAATTGAGATGAGTAGAAGCAAAAATAGAAAAGCCGAAAATCCTAGTGTACAAAGCAGTACATGAATTTTCGGCTATTTCTAATTTTTGCGATTAATCGCTCAATTTGCGAGTTTCTAAAAGTTATTTGATGATTTTAGAAACCACACCAGCACCAACTGTGTGTCCACCTTCACGAATAGCGAAACGAAGACCTTCGTTCATAGCAATCGG
>CALXPT010000037.1 GCA_944390355.1 uncultured Alphaproteobacteria bacterium
TGATAGTTATCGGATTGTGGGCTTATCTTGGTCTTATGCCAAGTTCAAAGGCAAAAGACTTAACTTTGACAAGTCCGTTACTTAAACATCCTAATGCCTATTTTGTTGTGTGTATTGCTTTGTTCTTTGTTGGGCGGTATGTTTTGCAAAACTGGTATTTGTAATCAGAACTGAACTTTGACAGATAGGTTGCAACAATATCAGAATAATGCTTTGGAGAATAGTAACAGCACTTTAAATTCAGGCTTAAACAACAGTTCGATTTTTAGTCCGAACAATATGCAAAGTTTGAATTTGAATGCAAGTTCGGCTCTCTATCCTCAACAAAATTCGTTTAGCTCTTATTTTCAACCATATCAATTGGCTCAGAATTCTTTACCGAATTCGGGGAGTGATGTGGATAATATGTCAATGGGTAATTTTTCTCCTGAGGTATTAAAAGAAAGGATGCTTCCAGTAATAAAAGATAAGGAAAAACCTCTTGATTATATCTATATTGATACGACATGGAATAAAACAACCGGAGCCGGTGCAAATGTTGATGATTGGGATACCTTTAATCAGATAAACTGGATGGTAAATGGACGTCCAGCGACGGAAGCTGAAAAACGAGCTGCTTTTGATTATTTTGATTCCATAACGTCAAAAGGAAAGCAAAACGTTGATGAAAAAGGAAATTTAATTAAAAAAAATAATAATAAAGCAGATGCTTACAGAAATAAATCTCAATTAAGGATATCTTTCAATGAAATCGATAGATTACTTCGCAATCATTTAGCTCAAGATATAAAATATCTTCAGAAAGAATTTCCTGATTTTGCTTCTTATCCACCGGAGTTACAAAATGTTCTCTTGGATATAAAATTTAATACCGGCAATGTTTCTCAAGAAAATTGGCCGAAGCTTAGAAAAGCCATTGCAGAGAAAAACTTGTTTGGTAAAGACGGTATTATCTATAATGTGCATCGTAAAGATGTCGGAGAAGACCGAAATTATTGGGCAGAACAACAAATCCGAAACATCAAATCATGGTAGCTATAAAGGGGGCAGTTTTTACTGCCCCATATCTTTTTTATCTATAACAAATGTTCCGATAGCACTACCTGACGCATTTTCTAATACACGCCAGGCTCCCCCATAACAATATTGGGTTTTCTCATCACAACCTTGTAAGACATAGCGAACAACATAACCATATGTTTCTTTAGTCTCTTCATCATGAAATGAGCAATCTAATGTTACAAACATTGGTGTATTTTCAAGCATTTTACATTTTCCAACGTCCTCTTTTCCATATAAATCTATTGTGGTAACAGAAGTTGGTGTCAAAAAGGTCGGTCTTGAACCTCGAGATATCGGAGATAATTTTTTATAAAACAACGGATTTACAAATTTGTCTTTTGGAGCATTTTCAGATTTTGAAGGGATGATATAAGTAATCGTTTTATCAAAATATTTATAAGGCTTAACCTTTTCATAAACCAGCCATCCACCTTCATCTAAGCAAAGATTTTCTTCGGTGCAAGGTTTGAGCGTATAGGTGAAAACTTGCGTTTCTTCTTTTTCATTTTTGTAGTTGTATTTAAAACATTCCAAACTAACCGTATCCATTTGGTTATTAATCAGTTTGCAGGTGTAATTATATTTAAAACTTTCACTTGAAAACATATAAATGCTGGTTGGCGTTAATTGCACTTCAAAATTTTCATGTGAAGCCGAAATCATTTTTTCATAAAAGACCGGATTCACAAACTTTTCTTCTTTGTTTTGATTAAACAAAACACAAGATGCCGTCATTAAAGCAATTAAACCACATATCAAGGCAACCTTTTTCATATATCAAAAAACTCCTAAGGATAAATTATAATAATCATAATCTCAAAAGTTGAAAATAAGGTTAAAGCCTATCTTATATCTCCATAAACAATCCGTGGATAGAAGGATTTGGTAAAGGAAAACCAACTCATCCAAAACTATAACAATCAAGGGATAACAAAAAATTATCCGCAGTATGGCACTAATTTTTGGGGCAATTCTGATAATAACTACGGCTTTGGCACTTCAAATATTCACAACAATATTGAGAACAGGGAAAAGCTATTACAGCCAACAATAGGGCAAGAAATTGCTCATGAAACATCATGGTCTGACAAATTGGGGAATGAAGCATCAAAATTTGGTAATGCATTTGTTAAAAGTGTAAAATCTGATTTGGCAGATGTGGGCTATGGTGCAAAAAAAGCATTAAATGGTTTAACGTTAGGAGGAAGTGATTGGCTACTCCGTCGTTTGGGATTGGACAATGAAAATGAGTATTTAGCACGAAAAGATGCCGAAGGAACGGAAACGGCAGCGCGTGTCAGCGGTGTATTTGGAGAAGTTGGTGGTTCTTTGTTTGGCGGAGGAGCCGGTATCGCAAAAGGATTGGGGCAACTGGGCTTAAAAGGCGTTAAACTTGCCGGAGCTTCGGGATTGGCGGAAGGTATGATAACGGGTGCGACAAATTCTGATACGTGGTCAGAGCTTCCTAAAAATATGTTGGTAGGTTCAGCTTTAGGTGGAATAGGCGGTGCAGCCGGACAAAAGGTGTTGGATTGGGTAATAAAACCATTCAGTTCCAAAGCGGCAACTTATGGTATGAAAGGCGGAATGAAAAATGTGATTGCCAATCCAGAGGCGTCATCATTCGTCAAAAGAGGAATTAAGCAAAGCGATGAACTTGCGGCGCAAGCTTTAAGCCAAATTCCGCGAACAGCTCAAAGTTTGAATAGTCAAACTGCGGATATGTTGCAACATTCTTTAGGGCACAAAATCAATTTGCCGCAAACAATAGCCGCGCAAAAACCTAAGACAGAACAATATGTTCTTCAACATGCTGATGACGAGGTTTTGGATTTTGCTCCTACAAGAGAACAATTGAGAAGGTATCCTGCTGAAAGTAAGTTTAATCCTAATGATTATAAAAAAACAAAGCTGAGGTTGTCATACGCGACAGAGCAAATATGCAAGGCTTAAATATATATAACGATGGTTTAGTTGGTGAAAAATCTGGTGTAAATCATTTTTTAGGTACCGATAGACGACCTTTTATTCGCACTTTGAATAATACTTTGAATTATCCCGATATTAAATTTACTTGGGAAGGAAAGCAGCATTATTCAAAAAAATATACAAATAATAACAGTTCTCATAATTTTATGGATTTAGTTATAACTAAAAATGGAAAAATTTTTAATAAATTTCCAACTAATGAGAATTTTATTAACAATAAAATAAGTGGCGCTCAAGATTTATCCTTTAAAGCGCCGTTATCTAATACATTCAAGCCGATAAATGGCGTATCAGATAATGGAGATAATATATCATACATAGAGGCTGTTGTCAACCCTAGCTTGCCGAATGTTTCGGAAGTATATAGGGGGTTGTCGGATGATGCTGTGGCGGGGATGCAACAAGCGATTTCGCAAGGGCTTGATAAAACCACGCAAAAAGCCGGAAGTTTGGAGAGTGTTTATCGGATTAAAAATGAGCTTGATGATATGGCTTTGGCGGCCAAAAATTCTAATGCTGCGAATTATGGCGCTCTTGAACAAGCACAAAGTAACTATTCCAAGCTCTATGCCAATGCTCTGCAAGGTCAAGACAAAGGATTTAATTTGGAGCAGGCTTATCGAGCCGGTTTGAATAATCAAGCAGAGGCTTTGCCTACAATGTCGCCTTTAGAGAAAAACGCTTTTTCGCAAGGATTGTTTACACAAATTAAGCAAAATAACGGTGTTAATCAAAATATGGCGGCTTCAGCTTTGGACTATCGTTCAAGTTTGGCTGATGCCTTGAGACCCAATAATTTTAATCGGTTAGAGCACGGTTTGGGACAAAATGCAACGCAGTTTAACCGATTGAGTGAAATCGGCAATGCGGCCGAAAGTCGTTTGAATTTGCCTCAAAATCAGCGTTTGTGGGGACAAGGAGATGTTCAGGCTTCTCCTGAGACCTCAAGTTTTGGGCAGGCCTTGGGGCAAATCAAAGACAAATTGCAAGGTAATATGCTAAAAAACAGCACGCAAAATTTGTTAAATCCGAATTTTATCGGTATGCAAAATAATATGTTGCTAGGAGTTTATCCTAATGTTGGCGGGGTAATTCCTTCGCAGCTTTATTTTGAAAACAACTAAATGCTTTTTGAGTGAAAAAGTCATAGAAATATGGCTCTTTTTTGTTTTTAAATTTAACTATTTGGAGTTTTTTACTATGAACTTTTATAGCAATTATAAATCGCCGCTTGGTTATCAGACCGGTGAAAGTCAGATTGATACCTATGGTGTTGATCACAGCGGCTTTTCTACACGCGATGAATTGGAATACCAATTTGCAAGACAAAACAAGGAAAACCAACTCATCCAGAACTACAACAATCAAGGGATAACAAAAAATTATCCGCAGTATGGCACTAATTTTTGGGGCTCATCACCAGAGAATAACTACGGCTTTGGTACCTCAAAGATTCACGATAATATTGAGAACATGAATAATAATCCGTTTGAAAATACGGTGAATACCTTTGGGCAGAGCCAAACCGAACAGAGTTATGGATTAAGAAACAATAACCGAAATCAAACCCAAGCTAATAATATTCCCAGATATTGGGATACGGCAGCTGATGGTGAAAAAGTTTGGAATTACGTTCAACAGCAAGAAGGTAATGTCAGGCCTCAGAGCCAAAATATGTTTAGTTATGGAGCGTCTGGCGTGATTGGCGGGGTTAAAACTCTTTATAATTATTTAACATTGCAGCCAAAATCTTATACAGACAAATATAAGCATGCCGTAATTAATTGTAGTGCATCACAATCTGGTGAAGGTGGTTACGATTTAGCCAATGCTTTTTCTAATTTTAAAGAAGATAGAGATATTTCATCAGGTGGAAATACACTTGACAGCAGTCAAGCGGACCAGTATGCTAATAAAATAGGTAGGTTACTCGGAACTAAATATCCTAATGGAGATTGCGGTGAAATTGTACAAAGATATATTAACAAAAGGTGGTAATATATTAAAAAAAGTCATAATTTTAATTGGTATAATATTTATGATTTTTTTTCTTTATTTAATAGTTTCTTTTTTTAAATATGAATACATTGAAAAGCCTAAACTTATCAACCAATGTGTGCAAATAGGAAACTCTTTAGATGTTTGTAAAGGAAGATTTGATTAGTAGTATATCAATAGAAAAGAGGGGCTGAAATAAAGCCCCTCTGAATTTTATGGCTAGAAAAAAATGTTCATAGCTTAGGAAGTAAAAATCAAACCTTTGGGCAAGAAAACAATAACTCTACCCAATGGGGACTGAATAACACTCCTTTAGTGCAAAATAGCAATCTGTTTGAGCAAATGAGCAATAACAATATTTATGACAATATTATGACGTCTAATATACAAAATGAAATTGATAAACAAAAAAAATCATATAATCTTAATCAATTAGGCAATAAAGCAAATTTAATTTTAGATACTATAAAATACACAGGTGAAAATCTTGGCGAACTAGCGGCTGATGCTCAAATTGCTTATCAACATTACAATAAAATGAATAATGTTGGTAAACAGCTGGTTAAGAAATATGGACCTAATCAAGCTGATGGCATAGATAATTATTATCATGCTTTATTGCAATGTAAATTAGCTCAAATTAGTCCTACAAGCAGAGATTGGGGATTAAGAATGGATATGGAAAAGAGATATATGATTATTATAAGAAAAAAGGCAATATGCCAATGCAAACAATTATTTCTGATAGCAGAAAAGACTTGAAAAACAATCTTTATGGTAGCAATATTGGATATAATAATCCGTATAAAAATTGTGAGGATATGTTAGATGAATTCAGAACAGAAAATATGCGCAAAGAAAATATTAGATAGAATTGTCTCTTTTATTCTGACAACTATTGGTATATGCGCTATTTTAACTATTGGTATATGGTTTATCTTGCCTTATTATACAGAGTATAATTATATACAAACTTGTGTAGAAGAAGGTCATGATAAAAATTTGTGCCAACAAATATGGGAGGAATTGGAAAAACTGGATTGATAAAATTTACCTAAAAAAATTAACTAAATATCTGAAGGCTACTTTAGTGGCCTTCTGTTTTTCTGTTGATAAACAAAATACAAACACCTTCAAGATATAATTTGAAGGATTTAACAGATCGGTTGCAACAATATCAGAATAATGCTTTGGGGAATAGTAACAGCACTTTCAATTCAGGCTTAAACAACGGTTCAATCTTTAGTCCGAACAATATGCAAAGTTTGAATTTGAATGCAAGTTCGGCTCTCTATCCTCAACAAAATTCGTTCAGCACTTATTCTCAACCATATCAACTCGCGCAAAATTCTTTACCGAATTCGGGGAGTGATGTTAGTAATCCAATATTAACAAAATATAAAAAGTTAATAGATGAACATTATAATGAAATTTATAAAAATGA
>CALXPT010000038.1 GCA_944390355.1 uncultured Alphaproteobacteria bacterium
TGGAGGTCTGGAGGTCTGGAGGTCTGGAGGTCTGGAGGTCTGGAGGTCTGGAGGTCTGGAGGTCTGGAGGTCTGGAGGTCTGGAGAAAGCTAACTGAGGTGCTTTTATAAAATAGAGGAGGTAGTTATGATTAAATCTTTTAAGTTGGAGAATCTGGATTGCGCTAATTGTGCTGCAAAGATAGAATCTGAAATTTTGAAAATTGACGGGGTTATTTCTGCTTCTGTCAGTTTTATGGCTCAGAAAGTTACGATTGAAACAGGTGATGATTTTGATATAATTTTGAAAAAGGTTAAAGCTGTTATTAACCGCGTTGAACCTGATTGTGAACTTGTTTTAGCTTAAGATTTTATGGAGAAGAGCTATGAATAAAAAATTGCGCCAAGCACTCAAAACAATCATTCTGGCGGCGGTGTTGTATGTTATTGCTATTTGTTTGCCGGCAGGATGGGAAAAAAATGTTTTTTATGCTTTAGCTTATGTTGTTTCCGGTTTTGCCGTTATCAAAAAGTCTTTACGCAATATTTGCTATGGCGATATTTTTGATGAAAATTTCTTGATGATGGTAGCGACTTTCGGGGCGATTGCTTTGGGTGAATATTCCGAAGCCGTGGCGGTGATGCTCTTTTTCCAAATCGGGGAATTTTTCCAGTCTTATGCCGTTAATCAATCTCGAAAGTCGATTGCTTCGTTGATGGATATTCGTCCCGATTATGCCAATGTTTATGAAAACGGTGTGCTTAAAAAAGTTTCACCCGAAGTGGTTAAAATCGGCGATGTGATTGTGGTTCAGACCGGTGAACGCATTCCGCTTGACGGTGTGGTTATTAAGGGACAATCGTCTTTGGATACGAAGGCTTTGACCGGAGAAAGTCTTCCCAGAGATGTAATGATGGGTGATGAGGTTGTCAGCGGCTGCATTAATCTTAGCGGTGTTTTGGAAATTAAAACAACTAAAGTTTTTGCCAATTCCACGGTGGCTAAAATTTTGGATTTGGTGGAAAATGCCTCTTCCAAAAAGGCAAATATTGAAAACTTTATTACGCGTTTTGCTCGTTATTATACGCCGATTGTCGTTGTTGCCGCCGCGGCTTTAGCGGTTTTGCCGCCCTTGTTATTTAGTTCTCAAAGCTTTGCCGAATGGGTGTATAGAGCTATTACGTTCTTGGTGATTTCTTGTCCGTGTGCGTTGGTGATTTCGGTTCCCTTGAGCTTTTTCGGCGGATTGGGCGCGGCGTCTAAAGCCGGTGTGCTGGTTAAGGGTGGAAACTATTTGGAGGCTTTGGCTCATGCCGAGACAATTGTGTTTGATAAAACCGGAACTTTAACCAAGGGAAATTTTAAACTCACTCAAATCGTGCCTTGTGCGGGTGAAACTCAAAAGGAACTACTCCGTGCGGCGGCTTATGTTGAGTGTTATTCCAATCATCCGATTGCGCTTTCAATTAAACAAGCGTTTAAGCAAAAAATTAATCATCGAGATGTTTCCGAGGTGCGGGAAATTTTTGGTGTGGGGGTGTCGGCTCGGGTCGGTACGGATGAAATTGCGGTCGGTAATCACAAAATTTTTGCAGAATATCAGTTGCCGGCAGTAAAAGTTGAGGCGGCGGGGTCGGTGGTGTTTGTGGTGAAAAATCAAAAATACATCGGTTATCTTTTGATTGAGGATGAACTCAAAGAAGATGCTATATCTGCCGTGGCAGCGTTGAAAAATTTGGGACACAAACTTGTTATGCTGACGGGAGACCGCCAAGAAATCGGGCAAAACGTGGCTCGTAAATTTGGGTTGGATGCTGTTTATGCCGAACTTTTGCCGACGGAAAAAGTTGATAAACTGGAAGCGATTTTAGCGACAAAATCGGCAAAAGGAAAAGTTATGTTTGTCGGAGACGGCATTAATGATGCGCCGGTTTTGGCTCGCTCGGATGTCGGGGTAGCGATGGGGGCTATCGGCTCGGATGCCGCGCTTGAGGCGGCGGATGTGGTGATTATGACCGATGAACCGTCCAAGATTTTGACTGCCATAAAAATTGCCAAGAAAACACTCCTTATTGCCAGAGAAAACGTGGTGTTTGCCATTGGGGTCAAACTGTTGGTTCTTGTATTGGGAGCAATGGGCTATGCCTCAATTTGGGCAGCGGTGTTTGCCGATGTCGGGGTTTCGGTGATTGCGATACTCAATGCCGTTCGCTCTTTGTACATTAAAAATTGATAAGAAATCGGGGAAAGTTTATTTATTTGTGCGAATCGATTCTATTTAATTTTGAAGTCTAAATTTGTGTTGTTTGAAAAATATTTTAAATTTAATCAACTCATTGTTTTTGCATTATAAAATGATTGTTTGTTTGGTGTAAATAGTCTAATTTTGTCAAGTTTGCTATTTACTTTTTCTTAATTTTATGGTATTAGTATATTCATCAATCGCAGAAATGTCGTAGTTTTTGCGGTTATACCTGAGAAGGTATGGGGAAATGAAAATTTCCTGTATTGAGTCCGGTGCGGATATAACACCGTTAAAAGAGAATTGCTCATTGGTATGAGGCTTTGAGCATTATTATATCCTCCTTAGATTATGGGACATGTCCATGGTCGCGGGGTCTTAAGCTGATGGATGAGACAATGTTTTTTTGTAAGCATTGGTTTTTCGGTTTAAGTTTTTTCGACTTAATAAGGTTTGTTATTCTCCAACCACCTTCTTTAGGTGGTTTTTTTATTGTAATCTTATTTAGGAGAGAAACTATGAGTAATGAAACAGATAAAATGTCAATTGCAAAAGAATTAATGAGAGAAACAGAAGGTGCTACAATATCTATTGCCTATAACTCGTGGAGTGCTAGAGGTCGTGGCGTTACAGCTAGTGGAACAATGTATCTTGATTTAGAAAATGTTGGCGGAGATAGATGGAGGGTTGTTGATTGGAGTGCACGTTCTCGCAGTGCAACAGGACATTCTTGTGGTATGTTTAGTGACGAAGCCGAGTGCTTTGAAGCTGAATATAAAAAGGCTGAAGGAAAAGAGTTAAGTATAAGTGAAGAAGCTTTAAATGAATGTTCTAACTATAAAGGGAGAGAAGCAATAAGAAAAGCTATTGCATTTATGGATGAACATAAAGTGTCTACTATGATGCATATAGATGTTATAGATGAGAAAATGGCTGTTTTATATCCCGAACATAAAGGTATTGATAAAGATTCTTCGGATAGTGTTTTTTATAAAGAAGGCTATTCTGGTATTATACTTCCGAATGCTAATCTCATTGATACAAGTGAATGGAAAAAATTGAATGGTGAGACTGATGTTAAACTTGCTGATGTTCATTTTCCTAAAGAATTAGGGGTTAAAGAATTGAGAACATATATGTATACTCAGCAAGATGCGGATGTAATTTCTAAATTGAAGCCGACAAGTGTTCTCATTAGTATGCATCAAGAAACTTTTGATTTGCCAAAACATTTGGAGGCAAAAAGAGTAAGGTTTTTTGATGATGTGAATGATAAGAAAATTTCATCTGATTGGGATGTCAATGAGTTGGCTATTGTTCGTTGTAAGAACATTATTATTGATGGTGGTGAGTTGGATAATGTTTTATTGTACGATTGCAATAATGTTATTGTTTCAAAAGATGCCAAAATTAAAAATTTGAGACTAGAAGGTGGAAAAAACATTGTCATCCCTACATCTGTTCAATCTATACAAGGGGTTGATACCGCTGCATTCTATGTTTATGATAAAAATGTCAAAGACAAAGTATTGGTTGATTATCATAGTGAAGATTTTGCCAAATTTTTGGTTCGCAGAAGAAAATATGATATTGAGCATGATGCTGATAAAAAGGAAATTTTGGACAATCATAAAGATATGCAGAAATTATTACAAACTCCAGATCATGAGAGTGAAGAATATGAAGGAAAAAGTCTTAAAGATTTGTATAAAGAAGCTAAAAAGACTTCCGGTGTTGTCAAAGCCGATAAATTGGCTATGGCTGAAATTGCTCTTAATTTTGGTTATCGTGAAAGAAGGTAATACAGAGACGGAAAATTACACCAGATAATTCTTAAAAGCTAAAAGTTAAACCCTCCGAATGAAAGTTCGGAGGGTTTTTGTTGATGGGATATCTAGTCTTGGGGAAACAGATTTGTTTGGCGCAGGGCTTCGCCTATGACCATGGCTGCCGATACGGCCATGTTAATCGAACGCGCGTTTGGGCTCATCGGAATTAAAAGCCTTGCGTCGGCCGTTTGATGGACTTCTTCCGGTACGCCGGCACTCTCTCTGCCCATCAAAATAATGTCGTTTTTTTCAAAAGAAAAATCTGTATATGGATAAGAGGCGTGCGTTGTCATCAAAACAATGCGGCCATATTCCTCAGGGTGTTCTTGGCGAAAAGCCAAAAAATCCTGCCATGAATTATGCCGCCGATAGGAAACCTGCTCTAAATAATCCATGCCGGCGCGGCGCATGGCTTTTTCATTAAAAATAAAACCGCAGGGCTCTATGATATCCAAAGCCAAATCCAAGCAAGCTCCAAGCCGCAGCAAGGTTCCGGTGTTTTGCGGAATGTCGGGTTGAAATAACGCTAAACGCATTTTCTTTTTCTATCCTTTATACATTAAACAAGAACAGCAAAACATCTCCGTCTTGGACAATGTATTCTTTGCCCTCCGAACGGACTTTGCCTGCTTCTTTGCAGCCTTGTTCTCCGCCGAATTTGATGAAGTCATCAAAGGCGATGGTCTCGGCACGGATAAAGCCTTTTTCAAAATCAGAATGGATGATTCCGGCGCATTGCGGAGCTTTGGAGCCTTTAATAAACGTCCAAGCGCGTACTTCTTTCGGGCCGCAGGTGAAATAGGTTTGCAAGCCCAAAAGTTTGTATCCGGCGCGGATAATTTTAGCTAAACCTGTTTCGGACAGCCCTAGAGAATCCAAAAATTCTTTTTTCTCTTCTTCATTATCCAGTTGCGCAACTTCTGATTCAATCTCGGCTGAGATAATGACTGCTTCCGTTCCTTCTTTTTGGGCTCTTTCTTCTACTTGTTTTGAAAAATTGTTGCCCTCAGCGGCGGAGGCTTCATCTACATTGCAAACGTATAACACAGGTTTAGAGGTCAAAAGCTGGAGCATTTCGTATTGTTTATAGGCCTCTTTATCCGATTTATTCGGGGCGGCGGAACGAGCCGGTTTGCCGGCGCGCAAGGCATCGATAATCGGTTCCATAACTTGGGCACGGATTTTAGCTTCCTTATCCCCGCCAGTTTGAGCTTTTTTCTTGGTTTGTTCAAAGCGTTTTTCCAAAGATTCCAAATCCGCAATCATCAACTCCGTTTCGACAATGTCGGCATCGCGTATCGGGTCAACCGAGCCTTCAACATGGGTGATGTTGTCATCTTCAAAACAGCGCAAAACATGAATAATTGCATCAACCTCGCGGATGTTGGCTAAAAACTGGTTGCCCAATCCTTCGCCTTTGGAGGCTCCTTTCACCAAACCGGCAATATCTACAAACTCAAGTTGGGTCGGGGTTACCATACGCGGTTTTACAATCTCGGTCAGCTGTTTCAGCCTTTCGTCCGGAACGGCAACGCGGCCGGTGTTCGGTTCAATCGTGCAAAAAGGAAAATTTGCCGCCTGTGCCGCAATCGTTTGTGTTAAAGCGTTAAATAAAGTCGACTTTCCTACATTGGGCAAACCGACAATCCCGCAATTAAAGCCCATTAAAAACTCCTTAAAAACAAAATCTTAAAAATTGATTTGGTTATAACCGAATTCAATCTGGATTGCAACCGCTTTTTTGCTTATTTTTTTCTTTGGAAAACTGCTTGCGTTTGTTTTGGTCGCATATAAAAAAAACGGCTCTGATTTTTATCAGGCCGTTTCGGAGATGATGGATGAGAGGTTCTCCTAGAGATTCATTCCTTTGATGAATTTGTTCAAAAGCGCATCAATGTCTTTGGCCGAAGATTTTCTTTTGGTTGCTGATTTTTTATTGGCGGCAACTTTAGATGTTTTCTTGGCTGCGGTGCTCAATTTGGCGGCGCAAGCCGTCTGCTTTTTGGCTTTTACGTTTTTATTGGTCGAGAATTTCTTTACAACTGCCGTCGGGGCTTTGGCCGAGGTATTTGTTTTAATTACCAAGCTGTTATCAGAAACTAAAGCACTACGGCAATATTGCTTATAAATGGCAC
This sequence comes from uncultured Alphaproteobacteria bacterium, assembly GCA_944390355.1. Classification (GTDB taxonomy): domain Bacteria; phylum Pseudomonadota; class Alphaproteobacteria; order RF32; family CAG-239; genus HGM16780. The sequence goes on from CALXPT010000038.1 coordinate 6,186, forward strand.
TGGCCGTGGCTAAGGCATCTTGGCGTTCCAACTGGTCAATGGCAGCTTGCCAATCGCTGGCACTTGAATTGTTTGGGCAGCCGTTGTTCTTCCAAATATA
>CALXPT010000039.1 GCA_944390355.1 uncultured Alphaproteobacteria bacterium
GACTGGGGACAGTTGGAAGAGCTCATTAAAAACTACGCCAACATGGGCTGGCCGAACTATGAAGAAATTCTATTCGGCTCAAATCATGAAGACGCGGTTACGAATGTTCTGGTGGCGGATTTATATGCCCGCGCTTCCTTTACGGAGGACAGCTATGATGAAGAAATTCGTCAGGACGTGGCTGAATATCAGAAGTTTGCCGGTGTTTATGACGGTGGGGATTTCTTAACCTACTTGAAGAATACGCCGGATACAAGCTTCTTCAACCGCTAATCTTGAATTTTAGTATTAACTCTTAAAACTTTAAACTTATGGCAAAAGATTATCAGAGCAGTTCAAATTGCTCAAGTAGCGACAAAGGTTACACTTCAAATCCTAACTATCCGGAACCTTCTTATCATGGCGACGGTAAAGAGTATTCTTGGCAGAAAGAAGAACGTGAACACGGTCTTGGTGTTGAGGAATATAAAACTCGTTATATTTGGGGTGGTGACCGTATTGACAAAGATTAAAGTTGAGGTTTCTGCCTCTGCTTTTACAAAAATGAAAGGAATCCAAATATTGGGTTCCTTTTTTTGTGTTTTTAAATGGTGGTTTGGTGGCATGAGCGAATGTTTATAGATGATATTTTATTTTCAAAAATTGACAAAAAAAACTTGTGTTTTGCAGAAAAGTGTGGTATAAGCTCAGTGATTAATTATCATTATGTCTAACAATTAAATATTTTCTATTATGAAAAAATTATCTGATGCAAAGATGCGGGAGTTGGAAAATGCCATTTCGGCAATTGAGGCCGCAATCAAGAGAGATGAAGATGCCAAACAACGAAAAGCTCGCCAACAGCTTGATAGAATTTTGGAGTTTGACTATCCTGAGGCCGGAAAAGATTTGGCTGAATTAGCAAAAAATCCAGATTTCAGTCTGAGCACCGGTGACTCTGGTTGGGTGGTTGATGCCCTTATTGATGGAAAAATTTCTGAAGAGGATTTTATGAAAGTAGCCCCAAAGTGCTATTTTGATTTAGACGGAGAAGAAAGATTGACTCAAGCAATTGCTGACGGAAGACTTTCTTTAGCGCTTTTTTATAAACTTTTGGATTCTTCAAAACAGCTTCATGCTCACTTACTGTTTGCTTCTTCCACTAACCCAATCTTTCAAGCAGCTTTGGATAAAAAACTGCCGGCAGAAGTTTTTTCTGTTGCTATTGAAAAAAATTGTGTCACATGGGAGAATCAGTCCTTTATTGTTAAGGCTTATCTCACGGGACTTATCTCTATCGAGGATATGAAAAAGCTGATTAAAGATAATGGTTTCTTTTTTGACAAAGACAATGAGCAAGAAATTATTGACACTATTGTCAAAGAGAAAAAAAGCGTAGACCTTTTGATGCCATTCTTGGGCGAAAATTATTGCCTACAAATAGAAGCTCGCAAGTTGCTTATTGCTTATGTAACCGAAGGAGAGCTGCCGTTCTCACTTATTTTACAGCAGCCAAGTCGTGGCGAGTACTGGTACGAAGAGGCGGTTCTGCCCGTGTATGAAGCGGTTCAACAAGGAAAACTTTCTGTTGATATGCTCAAAGAACTGGTTAAACTTGGCGGCGAATTTTTCTCTGAGTTTACATGGTGGAAGTTATTCAAGTCCGGCTATGATTTTTGCGTTATTCCTTATTTGAAAGAGTTCTATCCGGAACTTTTGTTTAAGGTTCAATAAAACAAATTGCATTGCATACAAAAAAGGCTGGGGAATCCTCCCAGCCTTTTTTGTTGTTCCTTTTCCTATTCTCGGCCGCCTCGGCTATTGTTATTGTTTGGGCGCGGCTGTCTCATCACATCCGGCAGATATTCCGCGCTTAAGTGCGGCGTTGAGCCTCGGTTCGGCGTTCTGACACCGCGTATGCCTTTGGCTTCTAAGTCGCCGGCAACCTCTCTTACGGCCTCAAATGCTCCGTTTACGGCCTCTTTTATCGTGTCTTGGCGGTCCTTTGAGCTTAAGTCGCTGTTGCTTAAAATCTCTTTGAGTTCTAAGCCTGCTTTTTTCGATTCAAGCGGCAATAGCGCCTCATACATGCAGACCATTTGTTCTGCCGTTAATTCTCTCATTTGGGTTTTGCCATCAACACTTAGACCCTTCGCCGATAATCTTTCGCGAATCGCTAAAATCTCTTCTTCCGTAAAAATACCCGTGTTCGGATTCATCACATCGTTAAACGCAACGCGCGGATTGTCGCTTCCGCCCTTGTATGCCTCAAAGATGCGGGCTATTGTCCGGCCGGCTCCGATGACATTTTCGGCGACGCCTTTCTTGATTTCTTTTTCCATTAAGCCTTTTAAGGCACTGTCATAAGCTTTGCGGAACGGGGTGAAGTTATAGTTGCCTTCTAACTCCGCTATGCAGTCCGCCATTACATCCATTTTGCCGTCTTTCTCGGCATTCTTCCGCAACTGCTGCGCTAAACGCCACTTGAATAACTGCGCATCTTTTTCCGGCAATTTGCTTTCGGCCTTTTTCACCATGTCGGCCGCTTGTGCCGCGTTAATGCCGATATCTACCGGTATGACGCCTTGAGCCGCGCAACTTAAACGAAAGACACCCTTGTCCGCATCCGTTAATCCACTAAATTTAATATGCGTACAGCCCAACATCTTGTTTAAGGTTACTATTCTGTCGGCCGTGTTATCATCTACCTTTTTATCTCCGGGGAGCGAATAGCCAAATGTTGTTCCGCCATCGGCTCTTTCCTTCGTCCAGAATATGACCGAGTGTTTGACCTTTAGACTGCCTTTTTTATCAAATTTGCCGTCTTCGTCAAAATTGTTGGGGTCTTCGCTATCAAAAACATACCACGCGTCCCAGCCCTTTTTATAAGTCTTAAACCAACTCAGCCCCTTTTTCTTGCCCATGCCGTTGGTTAAGATATTTTCCAGTTTGCCGTGAACCTCTTTGTATTTGAGCTTGTATTTGGGCTTCTCTTCCTCTTTGGGCTTGTTTTGTCCCTGCTCTCTGATTTCATCTTGCGGATTTTGCGCCTCTCCTTCTATTTGCTGAGCCGGTGCGGCATCCTCTCGTTGCTGATTATCATAATCGCGCGCTACCTCTTTGTCGTTTGCCGTCTGTGCCGATTGAAGTACGCCTTTCAACTTTGCATCTAGTTTTTCCGGCAGTTGAATATTATGTATCCCAAGCTTGTCTAGCATATTTAGCAATTCTTGGGCTTGCTCGACGCTAATATCGGTGTTGGAAAATGTAATCTTGCCATCGCGCAGGGCAAAGCCAAACGGAGTTGGCGTGGTTTTGTCTATCACCAGCATTAATTCATTTTCAGGTGTTAAAACCAATGATGTTTTGATATCCGGTTTGTCTTCCGTTATGTTATAGCGGTGGTTCAAGCGGTCTTGAATGTTACTCAATCCGGCATAAAGTGTCGGATTAACCATGAATTTTTGCATTTCTAACGCGGCTGAGCGCTGCAACTCGCGATTTTTTTTCTTTAGGGCAAAAATTTCGGCATTATATTTTTGCTTGCCCGCTTCATCCGAATTTCCTATCCGCTCCAGCAAATCGTTGATACGAGCCGTATTCTCTTCTACCCTGTTTTTGATTTCTTCGGCTTGTCTTTGGAGGCGGTGCTTTACTTCTTCCGGCGTTTCATCCGACGGAATAACGGTATTTTCCATATCCGTAAAAGTAAATGTTCTTAAAGGTTTTTCTTCGGCCATCTTCTCATTCTTTCTGTTTTTTTGTATTTTACGCTTTTTTTATTATTTTTATATTAACACAAAACAAGAAAATTTCAACCAAAAATTTGACAAAAAAATTTTTTTCTTTACAAAAAAAGGCTGCCACTTTTGACAGCCTTTTCTCTTTGTCGGAACGAATTATTTTTTCAAGACAACAACTCCGGGGAGTTCTTTGCCTTCCATCCATTCCAAAAATGCACCGCCGGCCGTTGAAATATATGTGAATTTTGATTCAACACCCGCATTGGCCAAAGCTGAAACGGTATCTCCGCCGCCGGCAACCGTCATCAACTTGCCTTCCAAGGTTAACTCAGCCGCATGCGCCGCAACCTTGTTGGTCGCCGTATCAAACGGTTTTAACTCAAACACGCCTAACGGTCCGTTCCAGACCAAAGTTTTGCACTCATTCATCTTGTCATTAATCGCTTTAACGGTCTTTTCGCCGACATCCATCAAGCTCCAACCCTCAGCCGGAATATGCTCCAAGTCAACCGTTTTGTGTTCGGCATCTGCCTTGAATTCCTTAGAAACAACAACATCTTGCGGCAAAATGATTTCACAATGATTGTCTTTGGCGGTTTTCATTATCTCTTTTGCGGTGTCTATCATATCCATTTGAACCAAAGAATTAGCCTCGTTAACCGTATCAATGCCGCTCGCCTTCATAAAGGTATGGGCCATACCGCCCGAAATAACCAGCATATCTACTCTTTTAACCAAGTTATTCAACAAATCTAACTTAGTGGAAACCTTAGAGCCTCCAACAATCGCCATTAACGGACGTTTCGGATTGTTCAAGCCTTGCGACAAAGCATTAACTTCTTCCGCCATCAGTAACCCCATGGCTGACGGACGCTCTTTAACTGCTGCTACCATTGAGGCATGGGCACGGTGTGCGGTCGAAAATGCATCAGAAACATACATGTCTACCGGTGCGACCAACTCTTTGGCAAAATCTTCATTTCCCTTCTTTTCTTCATCATAAAAACGAAGATTTTCCAGCAAGATAATCTCATCATCTCGCAAATGTTCAATCGCCGTTTTGACTTTTGTACCAATGCAGTCATCAACAAATACAACCTTGTAGCCGGAAGCTTTTTCCAAATCTTTAACAATATGGCTTAATGAATTTTTCATATCGCCCTTACCTTCCGGACGGCCAAAGTGCGAAATAACAACAACTTTTGCGCCCTTGTTCTTCAGTAACTTAATGGTCGGAACCGTGCGAACAATACGCGCATCGTTCGTTACATGAAAGTTTTCATCCATCGGAACGTTCAAGTCGGCTCTCAGCATGACTACTTTGCCCTGCAGATTGCCTAAGTCTTCTATTGTTTTATATTCCATCTTCTTTTCCTTATAATATTTAATCCCGCCCGACACACCCCAAGATTCTCTTATTTCTCTTGCGATATGCCGTTTGGCGGGATTTTATCTTCTACTTATTAGCCGTTGACTTTTGCCATGTGAGCTATGAGGTCTAATACCTTGTTAGAATAACCCCATTCGTTATCATACCAGCTGATGACTTTTACAAATGTATCTGTCAACTGAATACCTGCTTTGGCGTCAAAGATTGAGGTGTGTGCATCACCCAAAAAGTCAGATGAAACAACTGCATCTTCGGTATAACCCAAAATGCCTTTCAACTCACCTTCCGAAGCCTTTTTCATCGCTGCGCAGATTTCGTCATAAGTGGCCGGTTTAATCAAGTTGGCAGTCAAATCGACAACCGAAACATCCAAGGTCGGAACACGCATGGACATACCGGTCAATTTGCCGTTTAAGGACGGAATTACTTTGCCGACTGCTTTGGCGGCGCCGGTTGATGACGGAATGATGTTGCCGGAAGCGGCACGACCACCACGCCAATCTTTAGCAGACGGGCCGTCAACCGTTTTTTGAGTTGCGGTGGTTGAGTGAACGGTGGTCATCAAACCTTCTTTAATACCAAAAGTATCATTCAAAACTTTAGCTATTGGTGCCAAGCAGTTTGTGGTGCAAGATGCGTTTGATACAAACTGTGTGCCTTTAACATAAGAATCGGTGTTAACACCGCAAACGAACATCGGTGTGTCATCCTTAGACGGAGCGGACATAACAACATATTTTGCACCGGCGTCAATGTGGCCTTGTGCCTTTTCTTTGGTCAAGAACAAACCTGTTGATTCTACAACATATTCTGCTCCGATTTCATTCCACTTCAAGTCTGCAGG
>CALXPT010000040.1 GCA_944390355.1 uncultured Alphaproteobacteria bacterium
TGCTCGGGGACGGGATTGAACCGCCGACACGAGGATTTTCAGTCCTCTGCTCTACCAACTGAGCTACCCGAGCATCGACAACGAGAATGTTTATAAAACATATTTTTCCCATTGTCTAGTAAAATTTTCAATAAATGCGAATTTTTTTATAAATCATTGATTTTAAGCATTTTGCAACAAGCCTCAAGATTTCAAATCCACCAAAACGGACGTCATTTCATTAGCCACGGTAAAAGCATTAGCATTAAGCCCATAAGCCCGCTGAACCTGAATCATCTCAGAAAATTCTTCTTCAACATTAACATTAGAAGCTTCCAAAGATTGAGACAAAACAATACCAGTCAAATCTGTATCAGGTCCAATAACATAATGAGATTCGCCGGCATCGCTATAAGCCTCAAACATAGTACCCGACACCGGCACCAAATTTTCGGGAGCCCGAAATCCCACAACAGCAAGCTTAGCAATATCAACCTCACGATTATTAGAATACTTAGCCGTCAACACGCCCTTATCGTTAATAAACGTACTGACAAGTTGCCCGCTTGGTGCACCATCCTGATAAACATAAGTTTCCCCATCATCACCGGCATATTGCGTAATATTAGTAATATCAACATTAATATTACCAGAAGAACCATCATTCCACTCAACGTTCACAGTCATAGTCTTCGGACTAATTAATTCACCTTCACTGGAAAAAACAGCCTCAACAGGTTCAGCGGTTGCCGCCTGAGCACCATCCACAGCAAAAGTAATTGTCCAAGTATTCAATTTGTCAGGAACTTTAGTAAAAATCATACTCATATTAGCACCATCGTTATTAGGTCCGTAAACCGTCATCGAATAGGCACTTTTTTCCACTCCATCAGCTGGAACATTGGCTGTAACTTCCATTTCAGAGGTTGGGACAGAAGGCATAACATCTAAAGGATTAAAATCGATATTAGAAACCTCGGAAGCAAAACCACCGTTTTCAGCAGCCTTAAACCCCTGAACGACGTATCCATTATTACCAACCAAATAAGTTGTACCGTCAACATCCAGAGTATCAAAATTGCCGGCTCTGGTATAATAAGTATTTCCATATCCGTCATCAACCATAAAAAAAGCATTACTCTGTTGCAAAGCAACATCAAATACATTTCCTGTTGTAGAAATAAGACCGGATTTCAAAATATTATAACGCGTATAATCACCAACCCCATGAACATCCACGCGAGAAGAATGCAAACCGCTAGCATTGGATTTAACAGAAGGCTGAGAGCCAAGTAAGGTATAAAACATCGTTTCAGCTGACTTATAACCAGTTGTGCGCATATTAGCAATATTATCACTAACCGTACCCAAGGCATTGCTCTGAGCATCTAAACCGGTAACAGAAGGAAAGAAAATACTTAAAGCCATGGCAAAACTCCAAATATATAAACACACAAATAACTATGCAATTTTTATGCCATTTTTCAAAAGTCGATTCGATAAAAGAAATATAAAAAAGGAGCAAAAAAGCAAATATTCAATAAAAAAACACACTTTTTTACCCAAATTTAAATATTTTTGTTGTTTTTCGCACAAATCCGAAGTAAAAGTAAAAAAGAAATTTTGTACTAATTTTTTAAGAGAGATAAATTATGTCAAATCCATTGGATACAAAAATCATCGGTCGACTGGCTGAAATACTTGATAAAAACAATCTCACCGGCATTGAATATGAAGATGAATTCTGCCGAATAAACCTCAAAAGAGAAATAAACAATGCTGTTATTTCGACAGCGCCGATCATCGCCCCAACACCAACAGCAATCAATACAGCACCGACAGCTACAACTGCGTCATCAGAGACAGCATCGGCACCTGCAGACGAAGATTACAGTAAGAACCCCGGCAGCGTAAAATCCCCGATGGTTGGCGTTGTCTATCTCTCAAGCGATCCTAATTCGCCGAACTATGTAAAGGTAGGCGACACCGTAGCCGAAGGAGACACGGTTTGCTTGATTGAAGCAATGAAAACCTACAATCCGGTAAAAGCACACAAAAGCGGAAGAGTGAGCAAAATTCTTGTTGAAAGCGGAGATCCGGTTGAATACGGCGAACCACTCGTTGTAATAGAATAAAGTAGGATAAACAAAACATACAGGATAAGTACTAATGTTTCAAAAAATCTTAATTGCCAACCGAGGAGAAGTCGCCCTTCGTATTCATCGAGCCTGCCGCGAAATGGGAATTCGCACGGTGGCCGTACACTCTGAAGCTGATGCCAATGCCATGCATGTACGTTTGGCTGATGAAGCCGTATGTATCGGTCCGGCTCGTTCCACCGATTCGTATTTAAACAAATCGGCCATCATTTCCGCCGCATTAATTACTGGCGCAGATGCAATTCACCCCGGTTACGGCTTTTTGTCAGAGAATGCCGACTTTGCCGAAATGGTTGAAGAACACGGAATAACATTCATCGGCCCAACTGCCGAACAAATGCGTTTAATGGGAGACAAGATAACGGCACGCCAAGCTGCAATCAAAGCAGGTCTTCCGGTTACACCGGGCTCACCGGCATTGGAAAGTGTTGAACACGCAATTGAGTGGGCGCATAAAATCGGCTATCCGGTAATAGTCAAAGCCAAAGACGGCGGCGGCGGCAAAGGCATGAAAACCGCATTTAACGACGAAGAAATGAGAGAAGCATTCACAATGGCCAAAGCCGAAGCGAAAGCATCTTTCCCGAGTGATGTTGTATATATGGAAAAATACCTGCAAAAACCACGTCATATTGAGATGCAGGTTTTAGCAGACAAATATGGCCACGTTGTACATTTAGGCGAAAGAGATTGTTCTATTCAACGTAAGAACCAGAAAGTAATAGAAGAAAGCCCGTCTCCGGCGTTAAACGCACAACAAAGAAAAGAAATCGGTGAGACCGTTCGTAAAGCCATAGAACAAATTGGTTACACAAATGCAGGTACGCTTGAATTTTTATATGAAGACGGCAAATTCTACTTTCTGGAAATGAACACACGTTTGCAAGTCGAACATCCGATTACGGAAGCAGTGTCGGGTATAGACATAGTTAGGGAACAAATACGCATTGCCAGTGGAGCAGAACTTGGCTACACACAAGATGACATAACATTTTCAGGTCATGCCATAGAATGTCGTATTAATGCCGAGAATCCTGAAACATTCACCCCCTGCCCCGGAAAAGTAACGGAATGGCACGCTCCCGGAGGTTTAGGAATCCGAGTCGACTCCGAAATATACTCCGGCTACAGCATACCGCCTTTTTATGACAGTATGATAGCAAAGCTCATAGTATCAGGAAAGACAAGAAACGCAGCTTTAATGCGCCTGCGCCGAGCATTGGAAGAATTCGTCATTGAAGGGGTACCCAACACAATTCCCCTGCATCAGGAAATTATTTCCCAAGCCGAGTTTATTGATGGTCAGTACAATATTCATTGGTTGGAAAACTATATGAAAAACCATCAAAAATAAATTTCTAAAATAAAAAAGTGTGGTTATACCACACTTTTTTATAACAAAAATTTAACAAAAAAAAGCTTTATCAAATATATTTTTTAATATATAATCAAAATAACGCAATCTTAATGTTTGCATAATGCTTAAACTATTAATAAAAGAAAGGGCAAACAAATGACAAAATTGAGCTCTCTATCATGCTTAGCATTAATCGCTCTGTTAATCTCTACTACAACTGCTAATGCAAACATCCAAACTATTCAAAACACCTTGTCCCAAGGAATCAAGATTTCCCCTACAGAAACAGCACAAAACGATATCCAAAATCTAATAAAAGTGGCAAACGTATCATTTATCACGGATTTTGAAGAAAACAACGCCGATTTTGCGGCACAAGATGCTCCCGAAAAATCATCAAAAGATATCTGCATAGCTTTGGGATATCGCAAAACATCCTGTCCTGATGGAATGAGGTTGTTTGACAGATGCCACAACGACACCAGATATTTTAGGGATTGCGTATGCAATGAATGTGCAGATTTTCCCTATACCAAAGAAGATATTCCTAACGGATATGTCATTACAGAATCATGCCAAACTTGTGACACCATGAAATATAAAGCAGCACTCAATCCCTGTGAAGGATTCGTAAAATGTGAAAAAGGCCCTGCCCCAAACGCTCAAAGCTGTATGTCGGGAGAAACTGTAAAATATAGCCAATGTTGCCAACCATTACCGGATGAAACGGACTGTCCTAGCGGAAGTGATGTTGGCGATGATGGTTGTGGAGGAAAAAGAATTATTTGTCATAATCCTTGTGCAAACGTAACTTGCGGTTCTAATGAACAATGCAAAGATGGAATATGCGTTTGTAACGAAGGCTACGAACTAAAAGATGGCCTTTGCACCACAATAGAAGAAGACCTCTGCGCCAACGTAACATGCGAATCCCCACAAGTATGCAAAGAAGGAAAATGCATATGTGAAGTATATATATCAACTCAACCTTGTCCTAAAGGTCAAATTTGCGAAAAATTAGGAGTATGTGGAGGTTGTGAAAAATGTGTTCAAGATCCTGAATGCGCATCGGCATCCATGGTCTGCCCCGATAATACAGAGTGCACAGAAACAGACAAATGCGGTTTCTGCACAAAATGCAGTCCCGTTTCAACAAACATAACCTGCGCAGAAGATGAAGTCTGCGGACGCTATGGAGCAAACAACAATTGTCTGGAATGTATAAAGAAACCAGATTCCTGTGCAGGTGTAACATGCGAATCCCCACAAGTATGCAAAGAAGGAAAATGCATATGTGAAGTATATATATCAACTCAACCTTGTCCTAAAGGTCAAATTTGCGAAAAATTAGGAGTATGTGGAGGTTGTGAAAAATGTGTTCAAGATCCTGAATGCGCATCGGCATCCATGGTCTGCCCCGATAATACAGAGTGCACAGAAACAGACAAATGCGGTTTCTGCACAAAGTGCGGTTATAAAGACCCATGCGCCAACGTAATCTGTGGTTCTAACGAACATTGTTCAAATGGAACTTGTGTTTGCGATAGTGGTTACACAAAAGAACCTTGCAACATAACGACAAGCGGAACAGATTGCGGAAAATGCGTAAAAGAAGACCCATGCGCCAACGTAACCTGTGGTTCTAACGAACATTGTTCAAACGGCACTTGTGTTTGCGACAGCGGTTACGAACTCAAGAGTGGCAA
>CALXPT010000041.1 GCA_944390355.1 uncultured Alphaproteobacteria bacterium
CTAACCGGAGCACTAGGATCATAAGGCAACGTTGAACCATCACCAGAAGTAGTAGTGCTGACAGGATTAAGATCATCACCTATTTTAATACTACCTGCATCAAGCCCATTTTGGTTAGAAAGCCCCCCCAAACTTGAACTGGAAGAACTAACCGGAGCACTAGGATCATAAGGCAACGTTGAACCATCACCAGAAGTAGTAGTGCTGACAGGATTAAGATCATCGCCGATTTTAATATTATTAACTTCATCGAAAGAAGCCCTGCTCGGAACCAAACTTGACTGTGCCCAAGCAGACCCGATAGCCAACATAGAAAAGAAACAAACAAGAAGAAACTTTTTCATAATAATCTCTCCCAAAGACCAAACATTCTACTAAATATTAAACCACATTTAACAACAATTGTAAACCCAAGACCGCCCGCGTTACAAAAAATTCATAAATTACGCTCGATGATAAGGATGATGATTAATGATGGTTTGCACCCGATAAATCTGTTCACACAGCACGGCGCGCATCAACATATGAGGCAGCGTGAGCTTTCCGAAAGAAAGGAGCAAATCAGCCTTATCACGCGTAGATTGCAAATGTCCGTCCGCCCCGCCGATAAGGAAACAAATTTCCGAACATCCATCCAGCATCCAGTTTTCGATTTTAGCCGCCAACTCAAGGCTTGAAACATTCACCCCGCGTTCATCAAGTACCACAACTTTTGCATGAGGAGGAATATTTTCCTGTAAAAATTTAGCTTCATCAACTTGAGATGAATTGTCTTTTTCTTTAATAACAACATCCCAAGCGGAGCGCTTGACATATTCTTCAATAATCATGGCTTCGGGAGAATTTTTTTTGCATTTACCGATAGCAAGAATAAGAACTTTCATAATCCACCATATAAAAAACTTGACAACATAACAAAGAATAACATAATAAAAAAACAATTAAATATTATTAAATATTACAATTATGGAAACGAATATTAAAGAAACGATGAAAGCCTATCTCAAACAATGCGAGATATTGCACCAAAAACACAAAGACGTGCCTAAATTATTAATTTATCAAGGCCCGCCGGACACCCCCTTTTCAAGTTCCAAAGACTTTGCGAATATATTGTCGTCCATTCTTGGTAAACCCATACCGGAAGAAGATATATCACTAAATACACATATCTTTGATTCCGCACACGGAACACAATATCAAGACAGCCTCACGCCTCTGGAAGCCCAAAATTACATAACATTTTTCAGCTATTCGGGAGAAGGAGGATACTTTAAGGGTATAAGGAATGAAATAAATTTTTATTCGCCCTATTATGTTGAGAACCGAGAGTTCAAAAACTATCGGCGAATAGAAATTGCCATAGGGATTATATTGATTATACTTTGCTTGTATTTTCTTTTATTCTAAACAAAAAAATCCGTATTTCTTAGATGAAATACGGATTTGTAAGTTTTAAATTACCACTTAATTTCTTGAGCCAACACCTCTTGAGGAACATCGCCCGAATAGTAGATTGTAACCAGCTCGTGCCTGTCAATCGCATTGTTATAAGGATTAACATCGGCGGGATAAGCCGATCTAACTTCAAAGGCACACACCTTGTCCAAAATATCTTTGGGACATTGATAAATACATTCGTCAGCCGAAGGACGTAAACATCCCCAATATCCCCCATAACGATGATAGGTTTTAACCCGCGCCACTTCCGTTAAACCGAAAGCCGGCATAAACGGTTCATTGTTGGAATAGGTAAAACTCTCGGAGTGAATAGGCGCGTTTTTCGCCCAAAAGAGAGCCGTACCGTGTTCTTTGACAACTTGCATATGCCTTAAAAACCGCAGTTTAAATTCTCCATCTGTCAAAAAACTAACGTTATTCCGACAATAATCCAAATCACTGGCATAAACCCCGACATAAAACTCGGAACCTCTGACCACCGGCCTGATTTTTTGAGCATAAGCCATAATTTCAGCCTGAGACATTGCCAATTCTTGTTCTTTCAACTGTTTGAGAATAGCCAACGCTTTTTGTTGTTGCTCTTTAGAACCGGAAAAATACTTGGTTCGCCAACGAATTTGTTCATCATAATCCCGTGCAATTTCTTTTCTTGTTTTGCTCATACACAAAAATATTAAAGGTTAATAATAATAAAAAATAACACACTCAATATAGACTAAAAATATTTTTTGTCAACGATTTTATGCTACAACATCTCTATAAAAAAATTCCCGCTCTCTATCACCAAAAAAAAATCGCCGCAACGGGCGATTCTCAAAAGCAACTAAATCTTGCGAATTTCCGCCACACTGCTCCACATTTTCTCAATGCTGTAAAAATCTCTAACCTCGGGTTTAAAGAGATGAACAATCACATCAAAAGCATCAATCAATACCCAGTCGGCTTTCTCCGCCCCTTCAACCGTTGACTTATAGCCGGCTTTTTTAAGGTTTTCTTGCACCTTTTCAGCCAAAGAAGCCACATGGCGTTGCGACGTGCCGCTTGCCACCACCATATAGGCCGCGATTGATGTTTTACCCTGCAAATCCATCACCACAATATCTTCGGCCTTGTTCTCATCCAATGTTTTGGAAACAATCTCCAAAATCTTATCTTCGTCTTTAAGTGTTTCTTTCAATTTTTCAGCTGCTTTAACCACCAAAATTCTCCCTTATATAAAGTAACTGCAACAAACCTTACATATTATCCAACGGCGACCAAGGCTTTTTCTCTTCGGCCGCTTTGACCTCGTCTTCCGCCATTTCAGCGTCACGTTTGCGCCTATCCCGTGTTACATAAGGACTAACCGCGCGCAACGCCTGTAAAAGATTTTTCTTCGCCACCGCCGAGATTGCCACCACCTTTTTACCGCAAGCTTTTTCCAGTGCTTCAATCTTAGCCGCAACTTCCTCATCTGGCAAGGTCTCAATTTTATTAACCACAACCACTTCAGGCTTCTTGGCCAGATTCTCGCTGTAAAGGTCAAGCTCTTTGCGAATGGCTTGATAAACTTCCACCACATCATTGTTAACATCAATCAAATGGATGAGTGCGGCGCAGCGTTCCACATGCTTCAGGAACCTATCACCCAAACCAACACCCTCATGCGCGCCTTCAATCAACCCAGGGATATCGGCAATCACCATTTCATAATTATCAACCCAAGCCACCCCCAGATTCGGATGAAGTGTCGTGAACGGATAATCGGCAATTTTCGGTCTGGCCTGTGTAACAACGGAAAGAAATGTTGACTTTCCGGCATTTGGCAAACCTACCAACCCGACATCAGCAATCACTTTAAGCTTGAGCCATACCCACATTTCTTCCCCAGGCCACCCCGGCTCGGCATAACGCGGGGCTTGATTGGTTGCGGATTTGAATTGCATATTGCCGCGTCCGCCATCACCGCCTTTGGCAATCAAAAACTTCTGCCCGGGGTTGACCATATCGACAATAAGTGTTTCCCCGTCTTCAGCCAAAACTTCCGTTCCGACCGGAACTTTAATGATGATGTCGTCACCCTTGGAACCGGTCATTTGCGAGCCCATGCCGTTTTGCCCTTTTTTGGCTTTGAAATGCTGTTGATAGCGAAAATCAATCAACGTATTGAGGTTTTCCACCGCCTCAAGATAGACGCTTCCGCCCTTACCGCCGTCGCCGCCGTTAGGTCCGCCGAATTCGATATATTTTTCACGACGAAACGACACACATCCTGCCCCGCCGTCGCCGGATTGAATAAATATTTTAGCCTGATCCAAAAACTTCATAAACTTATCCTTACCAAACACCTGACTTCAGAACCATTTCAACCGCCGTCCTTGTCTCGCTCCGACTTCTCGACCTCTCAGCCCGCCTGCCAGACCAGCTCTCGCCCGAACGACCTCCTCATCATCGTAACCGACAGCTCAGCCCCGAACAACCTCATCTTCACCGCCGCCGACTTCTCAGCCCTCTCGCACTGCCTAGCTTCTTCTAAAACCAAGCCCAAACGCCGATTTTAATTTCAGCCGACAAAGACCGAACAAAACATACCGCAAATATAATCTATTTTTTCCCAAAAAGAAAGAGGGGATAATGCACCCCCTCCCCCAAAATACCAATCAGCAGACTAGTCTTCCGTAACAACCGAAACAACGGTTCTGTCGCCGGCCTTTTTGCTAAACTGAACTTTACCTTCAGCAACGGCAAAAATTGTGTGGTCTTTACCCATAGCAACATTAGCCCCTGGGTGATATTGAGTACCACGTTGACGAACAATAATGTTTCCGGGGATAACGGCCTGACCGCCGGACTTTTTCAAACCCAAGCGACGTCCGATGGAGTCGCGTCCGTTAGAAGAGCTTCCGCCTGATTTCTTATGTGCCATAACGATTTCTCCTTAAACTTAACTATTTGCCACAAATATCTGTGATTTTGACGAGCGTGATTTGCTGTCTGTGGCCATTTTTACGACGATAGTTTTGTCTTCTCTTCTTTTTGAAGATAATAACCTTAGCATCTTTAGCTTGCTTCAAAACGGTAGCTTTAACGCTGGCACCATCAACCAACGGCGTACCGACAGTGCTGTCGAGAGCCAAAACTTCGTTAAAAACAACTTCTTTACCTTCTTCGGCAGCCAACTTTTCAACTTTAACAACATCACCGGTTGTCACCTTATACTGTTTGCCGCCTGTTTTAATTACTGCGTACATATTAAACCATCCAATTTTTATAGATTAAACAAAAATCTTTTGTTTGCAATATACATAACTTTTTCGT
>CALXPT010000042.1 GCA_944390355.1 uncultured Alphaproteobacteria bacterium
TGTGTTTGCGACAGCGGTTACGAACTCAAGAGTGGCAAATGTACTTTGAAAGACCCCTGTACAGGTGTAACCTGTGGATCTAACGAACATTGTTCAAACGGCACTTGTGTTTGCGACAGCGGTTACGAACTCAAGAGTGGCAAATGTGAAGCAATTTGTCAACGCAATCCCTATTGTTACAACGGAACTTGCCCCGGAGGAACAAAAATAGTAAATGACAACTGTGGAGGCAAATGTGCAATCTGTCCATCAATTCTCTGTACGGAAGCAGGATACAAGACAGGCATAACTTCAGATAACTGCGAAACATGGACAACATGTTCTTACAGCGACAGTTATAGAAAATGTACAAAAGTAATTGATACAAGTCTAATAACCGGAAATTCATGCGCATCAGAAGTTTGTCCGATAGCCTTGCGATGCACAAACGGATGTGCAACATACACAAAAGCAACAAAATGTTGTCCTGCCGTATGTAAAACTTGCAAATCTACCACATCAACAGGTGGCGGCGGAGGACGTATTCACCTCCAACCAATAAGCCATAGTGTTCAACAAAATCTGATACGATAAAAATCAACCCAAACATCCATCTTTTACGATGGATGTTTTTTTGGTTGTTAAAACATCACGTTTTTTATTTGCAATTTAAAAAAAGAAAATCTATATCTTAAAAGAGAAGTTATAGGGTAGAATTCATATGCAAAAACCATTAACACAAGACAAAAACATTGGAGACAACATTGAAGTTGAAATATCTGTAATGCTAGGAAGCGCAGATTTAAGAATAAATCAACTCCTAAAACTAGGACGCGGCGCAGTTGTTGAACTAGACAAAGGAATTAACGACTATGTAGATATTTACGCTAACGACATACTTATTGGTCAGGGAGAAGTCGTTATTACCGAAGATGAAACTATCGGAATTTCAGTAACCAACATCATAAGAAAAAATGGCTAAAGGTATCAAAAAGATAACAAGGAAATTACTTAAATCTGACATATTTTCAACAATAATAGGATATGTCGTCTATCTCTATACATTGTTGGTCGGTTTCACTACACGTTGGAAGAAATATCATTTTAAAGAATTTGAAGAACTATGGGATAAAGAAGAAAGCATTATCATCATCATTTGGCATGGTAGAGCCACAATGATTCCCTTTTTCTGGAACAAAAAGCATCCTTTAAACGCACTGGTATCTGTCCATAATGACGGCAAGTTCATGGCTCGCCTACTGAAGCACTATGGGCTTAAAATTATCGGAGGTTCAAGTACATTTCAGGCACAAAAAGCGGCTTTAGAATTATTAGATACAATCAAGAACAAAAACGAAACCATTGCAATTATCCCCGATGGCCCGATAGGTCCCAGTATGCACATGAACAAATCCCCTCTGTTTTTTGCGCAAAAGAGTGGCAAACCGATAATCGGAATAACCTACAGCGTTAAAAGAGCCCACATATTCAAAAAGAGCTGGGACAATATGATGTTTCCTCTACCGTTCAACAAAGGGATACTAAATTTCACAAAACCATTCTACATTCCGGAAAATGCGACCGAACAGCAAATAGAAAAATACCGACAAGAAATAGAAACGGCCCTTCGAACCATAAGTATCAATGCCGATGTTGAGTTAGGTAGAGCTCCGGTTCTCCCCGGAATCAAAACCAAGAAAAAAAACTCCCTTATCACAGCACAACAAGAGAAAACAGATGCTCATTAAAATATATAACACCTTAATCCGAATTTTATATCCATTAGTTATCAGTCGTTATATCAAGAAACGCAAAGCTAATGGCAAAGAAGACATAAAAAGATTCAATGAAAGAATCGGCAAACCCCAAAAGAAAAGACCCGAAGGAAAACTGATATGGTTTCACGGCGCATCGGTTGGAGAATCCATTTCCATGTTACCACTGATAAATAAGTTACTGGAACTTTATCCGACAGCACATGTCATGGTCACAACCGGAACTTTAACATCCGCCGACATTATGGCTAAACGCCTTCCTGAACGAGCTTTTCATCAATACATCACGATAGACAATCCCAAATTCACCAACCGTTTTATCAAACATTGGCAACCTGATTTAGTTTTATGGTTTGAATCAGATTTTTGGCCAGCCATGTTATCAACCATAAAAAAGAAGAACATTCCATTAATACTGGTCAACGGCCGAATTTCCAACAAATCGTTCAAGCGTTGGCAACAGTTTGACTTTATAAGCAAAGAGCTATTAAATTGCTTTACATTTTGCTTAGGTCAATCCGAAGAAGATGCATATCGCCTGCGCGTATTGGGAGCCAAAGATTCGATGTGCTTAGGCAATTTGAAATACGCCGGTCTTCCGATACCGATAAATGAAAAGGACAAGGAAGAATTACAAAAAGAAATCGGCAATCGTCCGACATGGCTGGTTGGCTCAACCCATGATGATGAAGAGACAAAGATAGGGCGCAAACTCAAGGACATTCAGAAGCAAGTATCGAATTTATTAACCATAATAGCACCGCGTCATCCGACCCGCGGAGAAGAGATACAAAAAGCGTTAACGGAATTAGGCTTTAAGACGGCATTACGCTCCAAAGGAGAAAAGATAGGCAAAGAAACGGAAATTTATATAGCAGACACGATTGGCGAGATGGGATTGTGGTACAGCTTATGCCCGATTGTTTTCATAGGCGGATCTTTAATTCCGCATGGTGGTCAAAATTTTATGGAACCTTCAAGAATGAAAAAGGCGGTAATGGTTGGACCCTATATGCACAATTTCACAGATGCCATGAACAGAGCCAAAAAAGCGGATGCCATCATTCAAGTGAGCGATGCGGATGAACTAAAAGACATGGTTATCCAACTACTGACCGACAAAGATTTGCTTGAAGCCAAAATGAGTCTGGCCTACAACTGGGCTAATTCAGAAAACAAAGTTTTGGATGGCATACTTGAAAAGGTAAAAGGGTATATGCAAGAATGAAAACGCCGTCTTTTTGGAAAGATAAAACCCTTATATCGACCCTACTCCTGCCATTAGGATGTTTTTATGCAACCGCAACAAAATTAAGGATTAAGTTTCATACACCGCAGAAAGTAGATATTCCGGTTATTTGCATTGGCAACATCACGGCCGGAGGCACAGGCAAAACACCGACTGCCATAACGATTGCTAAGATTTTACAAAAGCATGGCAAAAACCCGTTTTTTGTTTCCAGAGGATACGGAGGAACATTACAAGGTGTTTTACTTAGAAAAGACAGTTCTTTTACAGCCCAAGAAGTTGGAGACGAACCTTTGATATTGGCACAAACAGCACCGGTTGCAATACATCACAATCGGTTTAATGCGGCATTGATAGCCCAACAGCATGGAGCCGATTGCATTATCATGGACGACGGTTTTCAAAACCCGACATTGCATAAAGATTTATCGTTATTGATTATAGACGGCGGCTTTGGTTTTGGCAATATGCGCCCTGTTCCGGCAGGCCCATTACGAGAAAATTTGAAAAACGGATTAAAGCGCGTCCAAGCGGCAATCATCATCGGTGAAGATAAAACAAATGTTGAAAGTAAAATAAAATCTCTTCCGGTCATAAAAGCACAAATCCAACCGATAATACCTAATATAAGCAATAAAAATATAATTGCATTTGCAGGCATTGGACGTCCGGAAAAGTTTTATAATTCACTAAGAGATTGTGGTTTTAAGGTTATAAGCATGCACGACTTTCCCGACCACCATTTTTACAGCCAAGCAGAACTAGAAAAAATAATAAAAGAAGCAAAAGACAAAGGAGTGGAAATTTATACCACCGGTAAGGATATGGTAAAGATTCCAACAGAACTAAAACACAATTTCAAAGTCTTGGAAATTGAAATTAAATTTGCGGATGATAAAATAATTGAGTTGCTAAAGGCCTCAAAAATCATATAGCCCCTTCCCCCTTAAGCAGAGCAAAATATCCGCAAATTCTGTATTAGGTTCCCATAGAATACAAAAAACATAATCGCCATTATATGCGGAAGATA